>CAYYSY010000364.1:0-33147 GCA_964474355.1 uncultured Spirochaetaceae bacterium
CTACGAGTGGACCGGGCAGCGCAACCGCGGCGCCAACCTGCACCGCAACGTCGTGTTCGCGAACGACGTCGTGCCCGAACTGCCGACGAGCGCCATCGACGAGCCCCAGCCCGAGGGCCTCTGGGACGCGCTCGATCGCACGTGCACCGGCCTCGAGGGCGATGGCGCCTGCGATGTGATCGTGATCCCGCACAACTCGAACCTGGGCGACGGGCTCATGTTCGCAACGACCGACGCGGCCGGCGCCCCGATTTCCGAGGGAACCGCTGCGAAGCGCCACCGCTTCGAGCGGCTGGTCGAGATCATGCAGCACAAGGGCGAGAGCGAGTGCCAGACCGGGGTGGGCACGAACGACGAGCTGTGCGGCTTCGAGAAGCTCGCGACGACGAACATGAGCGCGCGCTTCCTGCCCTGGGAGAACAACGAGCATCAGCCGCGCATGTTCGTCCGCCACGTCCTGCAGGAAGGCCTCGCCGAAGAGCGGCGCCTCGGCGTGAACCCCTTCCAGTACGGCATCATCGCCAGCACCGACACGCATCTCGGCACGCCGGGCCTCGTCGACGAAGGCACGTCGTTCCCCGGACACGGCGGCGCGGGCAAGCCGCCCGACCAGACGAGCGCGGGCGGGCTCCCCGACGACATCGACTTCAACCCCGGCGGGCTCGCCGTCGTGTGGGCCGAAGAGAACACGCGGGCGTCGATCTTTGCCGCGCTGAAGCGACGCGAGACCTATGGCACCAGCGGCCCGCGCATCGAGACGCGCTTCTTCGGCGGCTTCGACCTCGAGCCGGGACTCTGCGGAGCGAGCGACGGCGTCGAGCGCGCCTATGCGGACGGCGTCGCGATGGGCGGTGAGCTGACTGCACCGCCGGGCGGCGACCGCGCGCCGCGGTTCCTGGTGACGGCGCACGCCGACGCCGGCGTGCCGGGCTCGCCGGGCACGGACCTCCAGCGGATCCAGATCGTGAAGGGCTGGCTCGAGGGCGAGACCCTGCGCGAGCGGGTCGTCGACGTCGCGGGCGGCGACAACGGCGCGCGCGTCGACACGATGACCTGCGAGCCCGAGGGCGCCGGCGCCCGGACGCTCTGCGCGACCTGGACCGACCCCGACTTCGATCGCGACGAGCCCGCCTTCTACTATGCGAGGGTGATCGAGAACCCGACCTGCCGCTGGAGCCAGAAGCTCTGCCGCGAGGTCGGCGTCGTCTGCGAGGGCGAAGGCCAGAACGTGCCGGTGGGCTTCGAGGACTGCTGCTCGCCGGAGCACGTGCCCACGATCCAGGAGCGGGCGTGGACCTCGCCGATCTGGATCCGCCCCGTAGCCCGATGAGCACCCGCGACGCAGACGAACGTCGACCGCACTGGCTGTCGCGCCCCTTCGTCCGCGCGGCGCTCTTCCTCGCTGCCGGCGCTCTGCTGCACGTCGGCGCCGCGCTGCTCTCGGACGCCCCGCCCGGCCCGACGATCGTCATCACCGACGCCGACGTGACGGCGCTCGAGATCGCCTTCGCGAAGCAGACCGGCCGCGCACCGACCCCCGAGCTGCGCCGACACCTCGTCGATCGCGAAATAGACGACCGGCTGCTCGTGGCCGAGGCCCGCGCGCGCGGCTGGCACCGTACGGATCCGGTCGTGCAGCGGCGGCTCGTCATGAACCAGCGATTCCTCGAGGCCGACGCGGAGGCCAGCGACGCGGCGCTGCTCGAGCGCGCGTACGAGCAGGGGATGGACCGGACCGACGTCGTCGTGAAGCGCCGACTCCTCGAGCGCATGCGCCTCGCCGTCGCGGAGTCGGCGCGACGCGAAGCGCCCACGACCGAGACGCTCGAGGCGTATCGCGTTGCCCACCCCGAGCTGTTCCGGCGCCCGGCGCGGATCGATCTCGTCCAGGTCTTCCTGAGTCGCGACCGACGTGGCGCGGCGCTGGACGCGACCGCCGACGAGCTCGCCGAGCGACTCCGGACCGAGCATCTCAGCGACGACGACGCGACCCGGCTCGGCGACCCTTCCCTGCTGCCGACGAGCGTGCGGGGCACCAGCCAGGACGAGCTCGCGCGCCGCTTCGGTCACGGGTTCGCCGCAGCGGCCTTCGCAGCGGAGCCCGGCGCATTCGAGGGCCCGATCGAGTCGAGCTTCGGCGTGCACTTCGTGCGCGTCGTGGCGCGGACCGACGCCTGGGACCCGCCGCTCGCCGAGATCGAGGGTGACGTGCGCAGCCGCGTCGAGCGCGAGCGGGAGAAGGATGCCCTCGTCCAGCTCACGAAGGCCCTTCGCGAGCGCGCCCAGGTGAGGGCGCCCGACCTGGACGCGAGCGCCGAGGGAGATGCGGGATGAAGACGAGCCGCACGGGCCGGCACATCGATCTCGTTCGCGGCCTCGTGTGGACCGTGCTCCTCGCCGCGGGCCTCACGGGCTGCGCCGCGAGTACGCCGCAGCCGCCGCACGAGGCCGGCGTCGAGCACGTCGTGCTCGTCTGGCTGAAGGACCCGAACGACTCGACCGCGCGCGATGCGCTCGTCGAGGCGTCGCTCGGGTTCGCAAGGATCGAAGGCGTGCTCGACGTGCGGGTGGGCGACCCGATCGAGAGCGACCGCGCGATCGTGCAGGACGACTTCGACCTCGCCATCGTGGTGAGCCTGCGCGACCGCGATGCCCTCGCCGCCTATCTCGCTCATCCCGAGCACGCCCGCGCCGGCCGCGAGCTGCTCGGGCCGGCC
The DNA here is from genome assembly GCA_964474355.1 of uncultured Spirochaetaceae bacterium. Classification (GTDB taxonomy): domain Bacteria; phylum Myxococcota_A; class UBA9160; order UBA9160; family UBA4427; genus CAYYSY01. The sequence continues at coordinate 2,718 of CAYYSY010000364.1, forward strand.
GCCGCGCGCGTTCTCGTCTACGATGTGGCCGTCGCCGGCCGAGCGCGTTCCGACGCCTCCGCCGGCTCCCCGTAGCACCCCGAAGCCATCTCGTGCGCCCCGACCGACGGGCCGGCGCGCCCCCCACGGAGAATTCATGTCACCGGACGTCCCGCCCTTCATCTTCGCCCGCGACGGCGAGCGGTGGATCCCCCAGCCCCTCGCAAACGGCCCCTGGTACGCGGGGACGATGCACGGGAGCGCCATGCTGGGTCTGCTCGCCCGGGCGATCGAGGGCGAACCGAGCGGCGGCGAGTTCCAGGTCACGCGATTCACCGCCGACATGATGCGCGCCGCGCCGATGGAGCCGCTCGAGACGCCCACCGTCGTGTACCACGCGGGCCGCTCGAGCGAGCTCGTCGAGGCACGCATCGAGGCCGGAGGCCGCATGTGCGCACGCGCGACCGGGCTGCGCCTCCGCCTGGGCGAGATCGACACATCGGACGAGCCCGCGAGCTACGGCACCGGACTGACGATGCCGGCGCCCGACCCCGAGCGCACCGGCTCGTTCATCCCCGAGCTCGATGAGCCGATGCCGCCGGCCTTCCATCAGGCCGTCGACTTCCAGCCGGTCCTCGGTGCCGAGCGGCCGGCGGTCTGGTTCCGCATGCGCCTGCCGCTCGTCGACGGCGAGGCGCTCTCGCCCTTCGTTCGCACTGCGCTGATCTCCGACTGGACCTACTCGCTCTCGTTCATCGCCCGGACGTTCCGAAGCGGGGGCATCCCACCCGCCCGCAGCTTCAGCGCCATCAACCCCGACACCAGCGTGAACCTGCACCGGCCGTTGCGGGGCGAGTGGGTCGGACTCGATGGCCAGATCCACTACGGCGGCACCGGCGCGGGGACGGCGCTCGCGTTCGTCCATGACACAGAGGGGCCGATCGGCCACAGCAGCCAGTCGATCCTGCTGCGCGACGCGGAGAAGGCGGCGAATACGCCGGCAGCGCTGCGCCAGCGAGCCCTGCGCGACCAGGGCCAGAGCTGAGCATGATCTCGGTTGTGTCACCCGATCGCGGCTGCTACACCCGCCCAGCCCACGGGGCCGGAGCCGCGTGACCGCATCGTCCGGCCCATCAGCGATCGTCGGCCCGAAGTCGCCGCGTTCGCTGCAGCGCCCCGAACCCCTGCCGACGCAAATGGCACAGGAGCTCTCGAATCATGGTCCCGAAGACCGTCCAGCGCCTTCTCGTTCTCGCCCTCACCCTCGTCTCGCTGAGTGCGCTCGCCTGCTCTTCGATCGGTGGTGGCGGCTCGTCGTCCGGTGGCGGAAGCCATGCCCCCGTGCTCGACGGCATCGTCGAGCGGGGCACGCTCCGGGTGGGCATGAGCGGCGATCAGCCGCCCTTCAACGTCGTGAACAAGCGCGGCGAGCTGATCGGCCTCGAGGTCGATCTGGCACGCGCCCTGGCGAACTCGATCGGCGTCGAGCTCGAGCTCGTGCAGCGACCGTTCGGCACGTTGCTCGGCGCGCTCGACGCGGGCGAGGTCGACATGGTGATGTCGGGCCTCACGATGACGCCCGAGCGCAACATGAAGGTCGGCTTCGTCGGCCCCTACTTCGTGTCGGGCAAGGCGATCCTCACCAAGAACGAGACGCTGGCCAGCTCGGACGAGGCCGGCGACATCAACAAGGGCACCGTGCGGCTGGCCGCGCTGGCGGGCTCGACCAGTGAGCGCTTCGTGCAGGAGGTGACGCCGGAGGCGCAGCTCACGAGCGTGCAGTCGTACGACGAGGCCGTGCAGGCCGTGATCGACGGCAACGTCGACGCGCTCGTGGCGGACTTTCCGATCTGCGTGATCTCGGTCTTCCGAAACCCCGATGCCGGCCTCATCAGCCTGAGCTCGCCGTTCAACTTCGAGCCGATCGGCATCGCGTTGCCCGCCAGCGACCCGCTCTTCACGAACCTGGTGCAGAACTACGTGAACCTGCTCGAGGGCACCGGGCTCCTCGAGGAGCTCCGGGCGCGCTGGTTCGTCGACGCGGCCTGGCTCGACGAGCTCCCCTGACGGGCGGCCGGTCCGAGCCGGAGCACACGAGAGACATCGAGCGGGCGCCCCATTCGGGCGCCCGCTCTGCGTTTGCGACCCCTGCTCGCCGGCGAGCGCTCGTCCTGGCAGGGCCGCGAGAGCCGCCTCGCTGGCCCGAGGCGAATCTGCGGCGGGAATCAGGCCGAATCGGCTTGACAGCTCAGCTCGGGGGACACAAACTAGCGCTCGTTAGTCGCCGCGGAGCTCGCGGTCCTGGAGCCTGGAACGCGACATGCCCCTTCCCGCAACACCGAGCACGGCCGCGCCCCCGGCCCGCGCGAGCTCCGCACCCGACCGCCGCCACTCGGGCCGGACCGACGGGCCGAGCACGCGCGAGCGGATCCTCGCTGCCGCCGAGGCCGGCTTCGCCGAGCGGGGCTACGCGGGGACGTCCCTGCGCGACGTGGCCACGACCGTCGGCATTCGGATCCCCAGCCTCTACAACCACTTCGAGAGCAAGGCCGACCTCTACAAGGCGGTGCTCTCGAACGCGATCGGCCCCATCAACGAGGTGCTCGAAGCCGTCGCCGAGGGCGGGGTCGCGAGCGATCCCCGAGACGTCGTCGGCGCGATGATGGAGAACTTCCGGCTGCGCCCGAACGTCCCGAAGCTGCTCCAGTACGAGCTCCTGTCGGGCGGCGACCAGCTCGCGCTGGTGCTCGACGAGTCGGTGCAGCCCGCGCTCGTCCGGGGCGCCGCAGCTCTCGAGCAGGTGAGCGCCGGAAGCACGTGGAAGCCCGAGCAGAGGCCGCTGCTCCTGCTTGCGTTCTACAACCTGCTGATCGGTCACTTCACCGCGGCACCCCTTTTCAAGATCCTCACGGGCGAAGATCCGCACGCACCGGAGTCGATTCGACGCCAGGTCGAATTCTTCGGCGAGCTGGTCAAGCTGCTCGTGGAGACGGAACAGTCGGACCTCCGGTCCGCCGATGAATGAAATACGGACGCGTCGCGCAGCGGCGCAGAAGGAGCCCCCCACGATGGATCTCGACGTCGAATTCCTCTCGGCCCCCAGCTGGGACGAGCAGATGCGGCCGCGCCTGCGGCACATGCAGGATCACGCCCCGGTGTACTGGTCCGAGAAGGACAACGTGTGGGTCGTGACCCGCTACGAGGACGTCGAGTACGTCTCGAAGCACCAGGAGCTGTTCACGTCGGCTGAGGGCGTGCGCCCGAACAACCCGGCGCGACTCGGCCTCATCGACGAGCCCGAGCCGAAGCACGGCGACCTCCGCAAGATGATCAACAAAGGCTTCACGCCGCGCATGGTGAAGGTGCTCGAGGAGAAGTTCCTCGAGATCACCACCGATGCCATCGACGCCATCGCGTCGAAGGGCGAGTGCGACTTCGTCGAGGACATCGCGGTGCCGCTGCCGCTGCTGCTGATCGCCGAGATGATCGGCATCCGCAAGGAGGACCGGAAGCGCTTCCACGCCTGGAGCGACGCAATGATCGCGGGCGACGGCAACCTCGACAATCCCGAGGTGATGGCGAAGGCCGGGCTGGCCTTCATGGAGTACTCGACGTACACGGCCGATATGATCGAGGAGCGCCGCAAGGAGCCCAAAGACGACCTGCTGTCGATCCTCGTGCAGGCGAACGATGCGGGCATCATCGGAAACTGGGAGGAGCGCGACGAGCTCGGCGAGCTCTCGCTCAGCCCCGAGCAGACGGCCGAGACGAACAACGAGCTCACGATGTTGCTGGTGATCCTGATGGTCGCCGGCAACGAGACGACGCGGAACGCACTCTCGGGAGGCATGCAGCTGCTGATCGAGAACCCGGAGGCCAGGCAGCGCCTCATCGACGACCCGTCTCTCATCCCCGGCGCCTGCGAGGAGATCGTGCGGCTGGTCTCGCCGGTCCACTCCTTCGGCCGCACCGTGGTCGAGGACACCGAGATCGCCGGCCAGCCCGTCGAGAAGGGCGACAAGGTGCTGGTGGTCTACCCGGCCGCCAACATGGATCCGCGCCAGTTCGAGAACCCGGACGTGTTCGACATCGACCGCAACCCGCAGCACCTCGGCTTCGGTATCGGCACGCACTTCTGCCTGGGCGCCAACCTCGCCCGCATGGAGCTCCGCGTGGCGTTCGAGCAGCTGCTCAAGCGACTGCCCGACATGAAGTACGCGGGCGACGGGCCGGTGCTCAAGCCTTCGGCGCTCGTGCGCACGTGTACCGAGATGAGGGTGAAGTTCACGCCGGAGCAGTGATGGGCCGACAGTGACGCGGCTCGCCGCGCGCTCGCTGCCCCGCCACATCGCGCTGCGCCTCCTATGCAGGCCCGCCTCCCGAGGCGGGCCTGTCGCGTTTCGACGAGGCGCCGCGGACCACCGACCACGCGCAGCGATCCGTGGCATTCCCGCTTCGGGTGCGCGCCGTCGACACTGCCGGCGTGTGCGAGGGGCGCCCTGCCTCTCCTCACCCTGGAGGAGTCGGCGCATGGCATCCCTGCCCCCCGGTCCGCGATCGAAGTGGCTGACCACCTTCCAGGTGATGACGGCCGGTACCGACGTGATCGAGCGGTGGCGAGATACCTACGGCGATCCGTTCCTGATCCGCTCGATGAACGGCGAGCTCGTGACGACCGGCCGCCCCGAGCTGATCCGCGACATCTTCACCGCCGATCCCGACGACTACCTGCCCTTCGGCAACGACGTGCTGACGCCGCTCATCGGCTCCGAGTCGCTGCTCGTCAAGTCCGGCCCCACACATCGACGCGAACGTCGGCTGCTCGGCCCGCCCTTCCTCGGCTCACAGATGCGCGGACTCGGACCAATGATGGTGCGCTCGACCAGGCGCCGGATCGCCGAGCTCTCCGCGGGCGACCGATTCACCGCGCTCGACCTGACCCAGGCGATCTCCCTCGACGTCATCCTCGAGGCCGCCTTCGGCGTCGAGGAGCCCGAGCGCATCGCGACCTACCACGATGCGATCCTCTCCACGATGAACGCGTTGAGTCCGGTCTTCCTCTTTGCGAAGCCGCTGCAGCGCGAGATCTTCGGCCGCGGCCCCTGGGCGCGGTTCCAGAAGGTGAACCAGCGCACGGATGCGCTGCTGCAGGAGCAGATCGAACGTGTGCGACCCGTGGCCACCGAGCGCGAGGACATCCTCTCGCGCATGCTCACGCTCGAGTACGAGGACGGCTCGCGCCCGGGCGACGACTTCATCCGCTCGCAGCTGAAGACCTTCCTCGCCGCGGGACACGAGACGACGGGCATCGCGCTCGCCTGGGCCCTCGATCGCATCCATCGCACCGAGGGTGTGCTCGAGAGGTTGAAGGACGAGATCGACGCGACGGGTCCCGAGTTCGATCCCCACCGCATCGCACAGCTGCCCTATCTCGAAGCGGTCTGTCAGGAGACGCTGCGCGTGCACCCGATCCTGAGCGAGGTGATGCGAATCCTGGCCGAGGACCGCGAGCTCGCGGGCTACGAGGTGCCGGCGGGCGCGGGCTTCTGCGCGAGCATCTCGCTCGCCCATACCAACCCCGACGTCTTCCCCGAGCCCCTTCGCTTCCGACCCGAGCGCTTCCTCGAGCGCCGATTCACGCCCTTCGAGTACCTGCCCTTCGGTGGCGGCGCGCGGCGTTGTCTCGGCGCGTCCTTCGCGATGCACGAGATGGCGCTCGCGCTCGCGACGATCCTCACCGAGCTCGACCTCGAGCTGCTCGACCCGAACCCGCCCTGCACGCATCGTCGCAACGTGACCCTGGCACCGAAGGGGGGCGTACCGATGCGGGTGCGCGAGCATCGCAAGCAGCTCGCGATGGCGATCTGAAGGCAGACCTGGGACGGATCGAGGGCATGCCACGGGCGCAGCGAGCGCCTCAGTCGACCCAGGCCGGCGGGCGCTTCTCGGCGAAGGCGGCCATGCCCTCTGCGGCCTCCTCCGACCCGAAGATCTCGGTGAGCTTGCGCTGCGCGTAGGCGAAGCCTTCGTCCATCGACGACGCCGCCACCTTGCGCACGAGCTGCTTCGCCTCGGCCACTGCGATCGGGCCGCCCTTCGCGATCTCGGCGAGCTCGCGCTGTACCGCGCCTTCGAGGTCTACGCGCGCGACGACCTCGTGCACGAGTCCGTAGGCGCGCGCCTGCGCTGCATCGAAGCGCGCCCCCGTCAGGAACAGACGCATGGCCTGATGGGCGCCGATCTTCGGGACGCAGACCACCGAGATCATGGCCGGGATCGCGCCGATGCGAACCTCGCTGAAGCTGAAGCGCGCCTCATCGGCGCAGATCGCGATGTCGCAGGCCGCGACCAGGCCGACGCCCCCACCGAACGCGTGCCCGTTCACGGCCGCCACCGTCGGCTTCGAACCGCCCCAGAGGAGCTTCAGGATCCGCACCAGCGGCGCCTCGTCACCCGACTCGGAGAGCACGCCGGCGCCCCGGTTCTTCAGGTCGGCCCCGGCACAGAACGCGGGCCCCTCGCCCGTCAGCACGATGGCGCGAACGGCGGGATCGGACTCGGCCCGTGTCAGATCATCGAGCAGCGAGCCGATGAGCGCGTCGGTCATCGCGTTGCGGTTCGCGGGCGACGCCAGCGTGATCCAGGCCGCGCCGTCGCGGAGCTCCAAGCGTGTGGACATGCTGTGGCGCCTCCGGCCCCGGCTCCGTGTCGGCGGGACGGACGGAGCCGGAAGGGCGCCTGGCCCCGCCGGACCGGGATCCAGAAACATCACGCCGGGCGGGCCCCTCGTCAACGCCGGGGGCAGCGCTGGCGAAAGCGCAGTGCAATCGTGGCCCGCAGCAGGGATTCATGAATGATCCGGGCTAGAGTCCCGCCCGATGTGGATCCAGCTCGCATGGTTGACCCTCGGTCTGGTCATTCTCGTCGGCGGGGGAGAGCTGCTCGTGCGGTCCGCCGCACAGCTGGCCCGCGCCCTGGGCGTCTCGACGCTCGCCGTCGGCCTCACGGTCGTCGCCTTCGGCACGAGCGCCCCCGAGCTCTTCGTGAACGTGAAGGCGGCGCTGAACGACACCGGCGCCCTGTCCTTCGGCAACATCTTCGGCTCGAACATGGCCAACATCGGCCTCATCATCGGGCTCACCGCATTTCTCAGCCCTTTGCCGATCAAGAGCGTCGTCACCCGCCGCGAGCTGCCGATGCTGCTGCTCGCCACCGTCGCCTTCGCGATCATGGGCTTCGACACCGATCTCGGCGGACCGGTCGACACGATCAGCCGCGGCGACGGGCTGATTCTGCTGCTCTTCTTCATCGTCTTCCTCTACTACACGGTCGGTGATCTCAGCCGGCAGCGGACCGAGGGGCTGCGCGACGAAGACATCTCGCCCCTCATCGCCAACGCTGACCTGCCCGACGAGGACACACCACCCCACATCATGCGCGACCTCGGGCTGACGGTCGTCGGCCTCGTCGGCCTCAGCATCGGTGCTTCGTTCACCGTCGACTCCGCCGTCGAGCTCGCGACCATCCTCGGCGTGCCCGAGGTCATCATCGGCCTGACCCTCGTGTCGATCGGCACGAGCCTCCCCGAGCTCGTCGCCGCGATCCTCGCCGTGCGCAAGAAGGCCGTCGACATGGCGGTGGGCGGCATCGTAGGCTCGAACATCTTCAACACGCTGCTGATCGGGGGCACGACCGCGACCATCAAGCCGATGGAGTTCCCGGAGAGCGCCCACTTCGATCTGGCGGCGACGGGCGTCCTGACCCTCGCGCTGATGCTGACGTCGAACACCCACCGGCGGGTGATCATCCGCTACGAGGGGTTCGCGCTCTTCGCGATCTACATCGCGTACATCTCCATGCGCACGCTCTAGACGGTGACCGGCGTCGCAGTCGAGGGGGCCGCTGCGACCGCCAGCGGAACCGCTCCAACGAGACTGCACGACCCTGCCCACCCCGCGCGCGCTTCAGGATTGGGATTTCTCCCCGCCTGCCGATAAGCCGGGCGTCATGTCCGAAAAGACGCCCCCGACCCGACCCGCGGCCAGACCTGCGAAGAAGCCCGAGCCGAGCGCCCTGCGCGATCTCGCGGGCTCCGACGAGCTGCGCCCTCCCCTCAGCCTGACCGAGCTGCTCGAGCTGCTGGTGCATGCCGGCCTGCTCGACGAAGCGCAGAGCGCCGACATCGAGTCGCGCACCATGACCCTGCGCAGCCAGGTGCTGAAGGAGAAGGTGGGCTCGGTCCGTTCGCAGGCCGCGGCACGTTATGACGTGAGTGCTCCCGAGATCGTCGTCGCCGCGTGCATGCCGAACGCGAAGCGCGAGCGGCGGCTCATCGACGAGGACACGATTGCAGAGTGCATCGCCGAGGCGGCGATGTTCCCGTACAAGAAGCTCGACCCGCTGAAGCTCGACAACAAGCTCATCACGGCGACCCTGTCGCGCGCCTTCGCCCATCGCCACGTGGTCGTACCCGTCTCGCGCGAGGCGAACCGCATCACCCTCGCGATCACCGACCCCTTCGACAGCACGCTGCAGGAGTCGCTCACCAACATGCTCGACTTCGAGCTGATGTACGTCGTCAGCGCGAAGAAGGACATCCTCGCGATCATCGAGCGGGTCCACGGCTTCAAGCAGAAGGTCGACAAGGCCACCGAGGAGCTGAGCGAGGGGCGCGGCGCCAACACGGCGCTCGTCGAGCTCGTCGAGCTTCGCACCAACGAGCAGCTCGCGGAGCAGCACGACGAGCACGTCGTCGCCGCCGTCGACTACTTGTTGAAATACGCGTTCGATCAGCGTGCGTCGGACATCCACCTCGAGCCGGGCCCGCAGCACGCGGCGATCCGCTTCCGCATCGACGGCATCCTGCACGAGATCGAGAAGCTGCCGCTCTCGGTGCACGGCGCCGTGACGTCCCGCGTCAAGGTGCTCGCCAAGATGAACATCGCCGAGCGGCGGCGGCCCCAGGACGGCCGCATCAAGACCAGTCGCGGCGATCGCGAGGTCGAGCTGCGCGTCTCGAGCATGATGACCGCCTTCGGCGAGAAGGTCGTGATCCGCGTCTTCGACCCGAACGTGCTGATGGCCGAGCTGCACGATCTGGGCTTCACCGCGACCGAGCGTGAGAAGTACGAGCGCTGGATCACGTCGCCATCGGGGCTCATCCTCGTCACCGGCCCCACCGGTTCAGGCAAGACGACGACGCTCTACTCGACGCTCAGGTATCTCTCGGGCGCCGAGATCAACATCACGTCGGTCGAGGATCCGATCGAGCTGATCGACCCGCGCTTCAGCCAGGTGCAGGTGCAGAAGCAGATCGACCTCGATTTCAGCCATGCGCTGCGCACGATCCTGCGCCAGGACCCCGACATCATCATGGTCGGCGAGATCCGTGACGGTGAGACGGCTAAGATGGCCGTCCAGGCGGCGCTGACCGGCCACCTCGTATTCTCGACGGTGCATACCCGGGACGCCGCCGGAGCCGTCACGCGCCTGACCGAGCTCGGCGTCGAGCCGTTCCTGCTCTCGAGCGTGCTGCGCGGCGTGCTCGCCCAGCGGCTCGTCCGCAAGATCTGCCCGAGCTGTGGCGCCGACGGACACCTCACGCCCGATCAGGTCGCCGCGCTCGGCATCAAGATCCCCGTCGAGCGGCGCGAGCAGCTGCCGGTGCGCTTCGGTGAGGGCTGCCCGGACTGCCGCCACACGGGCCTGCACGGGCGAATCGCGGTCTTCGAGATGCTCGAGGTCGGGCGCCGGGTGCAGAAGCTCATCCGAAGCGGCGACGACGCCAACGAGATCAACGATGCGGCACGGATCGAGGGGATGGAGAGCCTGCGAGAGTGCGCGATCCGGCGCCTCGCCGAGGGCCTCACGACCTTCGAAGAGGTCGTGCGCATCACGGTGGACAACTCGTGAGCCAGCCGGCCGCGCTCGTGGACGGGACGCGTTCATGAGCCGGGCCGTCGTGCTCATCGAGGCGGAGGAGTCATGAGCCAGTCGGCTGCGAGCGAGCTGACCCTGCTGCTGCGATCGGGCTGGCGCATCGTCGCCCTCGAGACCTTCGAGGAGGATCGGGGACTGCGTGTGCTGGAGCGCGCCGCAAAGGGTGCCGAGCGCAAGCTCGTCACGTGGTCGGTCGCCACCGGACTCACCGGTCAGGACACACCCGACGCCGGGCTCTGCGAGGGACTGCGCCGCATGGCGAACGTCGAGGAGCCGGCGCTGTTCGCCCTGCTCGATGCCCAGCGGCTGCTCGGCGACGATGTCGCCGTGCGGCTGCTTCGCGACCTGCTCCCCTCCTTCCATCGCAAGCGCCAGACCCTGGCCTTCGTCGGCCCGGTCTGCCAGCTGCCCATCGAGCTCGAGCGCGAGACCGGCCACGTCGAGCTCCCGCTCCCCAGGGCCGAGGAGCTCGAGCAGCTCTTCACCAAGTTGCCTGAGGTCGGCGCCGAGGCCGACGCCGAGACGCTGCAGGCCGCCGTGCGCGCGGCGCTGGGACTCACCGCGGCCGAAGCCGTCCGCGTCGTTCGCAAGGCCTGCCAGATGACGAGCGGCCTCACCCATGAGACGCCGAGCCACATCGCGCGCGAGAAGCGTCAGGCCCTGCGCCGGACGCCATCACTCACGTACCACGACACCGACGAAAGCCTCTCGTCGGTGGGCGGCATGGAGGAGCTGAAGCGCTGGCTCGGCGAGCGACGCCGGGCGTTCGGCTCCGAGGCCCGCCAGTTCGGCCTCCCTTCGCCGCGCGGTCTCTTGCTGCTCGGCGTCCAGGGCTGCGGCAAGTCGTTGTGCGCGAAGGCCGTGGCCCTCGAGTGGCAGTTCCCGCTCCTGCGACTCGACCTCGCGTCGGTCTTCTCGGGCACCGGGCAGAGCCCCGAGGCGGCGATCCGCGAGGCGACCGCCGTCGCGGAGTCGATCGCTCCCGCCGTGCTGTGGATCGACGAGATCGAGAAGGGATTCTCGGCCTCGGGCAACGATTCGAAGGCCGCGCGCGTATTCGGCTCGTTCCTGACCTGGCTCTCGGAGAAGCAGGCACCGGTCTTCGTCGTCGCGACCGCCAACGATGTGAGCAATCTGCCGCCCGAGCTGCTGCGGCGCGGCCGCTTCGACGAGCTCTTCTTCGTCGACCTGCCGACCCTGCCCGAACGCATCGAGATCCTGTCGATCCACCTCACGAAGCGCGGGCGCGACCCGATGCAGTTCAATCTCGAGATGCTCGCTCACGAGTCCGAGCGGCTGTCGGGCGCCGAGCTCGAGCAGGTCGTGGCCGCGGGCCTCTACTCCGCGTTCGCGGATAAACGTGAGATCACCGACATCGATCTGCAGAACGCGATCGGAGAGACCGTCCCGCTCTACGACACCTACGAGGACTCGATCAAGGAGCTCCGCGACTGGGCGCGCGTGCGCGCTCGCGCGGCGAGCCTCGATCCACGCATGGTGGACCTGTTCGAACCCTCTTGATCTCTGGATCCGACCCCGCTGGAACCCTCCCAGCTGACGCGATCCACGCCGTGCCATCGAAGGCTGCGCGCCGGATCGCACGTGCCCCGTCCTGGCCGCGCCCCAGGCTCCCGTCCGCCCTCAAGATCCCACCCCCGTTGCCGAGACGGACAGATTGGTGATGCGCACCGGAGCGACCGGCGCATCGCACCAGGAGAAGCTCGTCGCGGCACCTCGCGACGGAGGGGAACGATGGATTCGATTCGGATCATGCGGAGCGTCGGCCTGACCGTCGTGACCGTGGCCGGCATCGCGGCTTGCAGCGGCGAAGCACCGGAGCCGCGACCGGCCGCAGCCACGGACCGCTCGCCAGAGCCGGCGGCGACCGACACGGCGCGTGACGCTTCGGCCGCCAACACGGCGCCGATCGTCGAGAGCGTCACCCTCACGCCGGCCGAGCCGAATGCGTACGACAGCGTCCAGGCACAGGTCAAGGTGAGCGATGCGGACGGCGACCGCGCCGTTGCGCGGTACACGTGGTGGGTCAATGGCCGCAGCGTCGGCGAAGGCTCCAGCTACGACCTCGCCGACACGCGGCGCGGTGCCAAGATCGAGGTCTCCGTCGTGGCCGACGACGGACAGGCGCAGAGCGAGCCGGTCACCGCGTCGGTGACGCTCGGCAACACCGCACCGCGCATCGAGTCGATCCGCTTCGAGCCCTCGGGCGATTGGCACGCCGGCCGGAGCATGGCGGCGCTTCCCGAGGCCATCGACCCCGACGCCGATCCGCTGACCTTCGAGTACGTCTGGTACGTGAACGACCGCCCGCTGCAGGAGTCCGGCCCCACGATCGACGGGTCGGAGCTGGCGCGCGGAGACCGAGTCCAGCTCGTCGTCGTCGCGTCGGACGGCTACGCCAAGAGCGAAGAGCTGCGCACCGAGGAGATCGAGGTCGCGAACTCGGCACCGGAGATCACGTCGGCACCGGGCGCCATCGGACCCGACGGATTCTTCCGCTACCAGATCGAGGCGAACGACCCCGACGGAGACCGTGCCTTCATGTATCGGCTCGTCCAGGGTCCGCCCGGCATGGAGCTCGATCTTCAGGGCGGCAAGCTCGTGTGGCAGCCGAGGGAGGCCCACGCGGGCGCCCACACGATCGAGGTCGAGGTGGACGACCGCATGGGCGGCACCGTGTCCCAACAGTTCACGCTGGACGTGACGTTCGACGGCACACCGCCGGCCAGCCCCAACTGACGCACATCCCGGCCCGGGCCCGAGGCATCACACGCCACGGGGCCGAGCTAGGCTCCTCGCCGCCCGCCCACGCTCGCACGCGTACGGGCGGGCCGGCGGGGGGAAACGCGCGTGATCACCATCGTCGGCGCAGGCTCGATCGGCCTCTCGCTGGGCGGACGGCTCGCCCGCGCCGGTACGGACGTCGCGTTCCTGACGCGCCGCCCCGAGGCCGCCGAGGCGCTCGCCCGGCACGGCGTCACCATCACCGACCCCGCCGACCGCTCGTCCTTCACCGCCCGGGTCCGCGCCCATCAGCGCGCCGAAGACCTGCCCGACTCGCATCGCAGGAGCATCGTCGTCCTGTGCACGCGCACGACCGAGCTCGAGCCACTCGCCCGCACCCTCCCCCACGCCCTGCCCGAAGCACTCTTCGTCTGCGCCCAGAACGACGTGGACAACGAGGCACGCATGGCCGCGCACGCGCGGCGCGTCGCGGGCCTGGTGTTTCGGCAGACCTGTACGCGCCAGGACGACACGACGGTCTTCGCCCTCGGCGCCGGGCGCCTCGTCGTGGGCGATCACCCGACCGGCTGCGGCCCCGGGCTCGAGCCCCTCGCCCTCGCCGCCGAGCACGCCGGCTATGCCGTCGGGAGATCGCCGGAGATCAGCCGGGACAAGTGGCTGAAGCTCTGCGTCAATCTGATGAGCACGCCCAACGCCCTCGTGCGCCGCGAAGACCACACGACGGAGGCGTTCGTCGAGGTCAAGGCGCGGCTGCTCGAGGAGGCGTCGGCCGTGCTGGGCGCTGCGGGCATCGAGGCCGCCCCCTGCGACGCGGGTGATCGCACGCTCGCCGAGGAGATCGCGCATCAGCGGGCGTCGCTGGCGGCCGGGACGAGCGCCCGCCCGCTCCCGATCTACAACGCGGTGTGGCGTGCGCTGAAGCACCCCGAGCTCGGCCTCGAGGCCGACCGGCTCCACCAGCGCATCACCGCGCTGGGTGAGCGGCACGGCGTCTCGACGCCCACCAATCGGCGCTCGCTCGAGGCGCTGCGGCGCGCGCGCGACGAGGGCCATGGGCCCGAGTCGCTGGGCGCGCTCGATCTGATCGCCTGAGCGGAGCGCCGGCCGCGGTCAGCCGATCAGCAGATCGAGCACCAGCCCGACCACGAAGAAGAGGCCGAAGCGGCGCGTGTACCAGAAGGCTGCCGCCACGAACCAGAGCGGCCACACGCCGTCGGGCAGCTCCTCGGGCGCCTCGCTGGGTCGCGGCTCGGAGTAGACGCGGAACACGCGGCGAAGCGATGGTGCTGCGAGCAGGCAGAGCAGCACCGGCCAGCCGAAGTATCCCGTCGCCACCAGATACCCGACGACGCCGAACTGCGCGAGCAGCATGGCGACGACCGTGAAGCGGGAGAGTCGCTCGCCGAGGATCACGGGCAGGGTGCGGATGCCCTTGGCCTGATCGGCATCGAGCTTGTCGATGTGCTTGCCGAACAGCACCGCCGTAGGGCCGAGTGCGTAGGCGAGGCTCGCCACCGCCACGTCGTTGCTCCAGACGCCCGACATGACGTAGTAGCCGCCGCCGACCATCAGCGGCCCCCAGACCACGAGCACGGCCGGCTCGCCCATGCCGATGTACTTCAACGGAAACGTGTAGAAGAGGACGAAGAACGCGCCCGATGCGAGCAGCCAGAGCACGATCTCGCCGCGAAGCACGACGAGGTAGGCCCCGACCAGGAGTGCAGCCGCGCCGGTCAGTGCCGCATAGGTCATCAGCTGACGGACTGTGAGGAAGCCCTCCTCCACCGTCTGCGGACCGTACTGCGTGCGGAAGTAGTTGCCCTCGTCGACACCCTTCCAGTGATCGGTCAGGTCGTTCACGAGATTGTTCGTCGCATGGGCGAGGCACAGACCGAGGGTCACGAGCGTGAAGAGCAGACCGTCGAATACCCCGTCCTTGACTGCGAGCATGCCCGCATACGCCGACGACGTGAAGGTCATGATGATGACCGCGGCCCGCGAGGCGATCAGCCACCGCGACACGAGGTCGAGGCCATCCCACTCGGCCTGGTCGATCCTCGGCATGACGGTCAGCGCCTTGCCCCACATCGCGACGTTCGGCATGTCGTCCTCTCCTGGTGCGCCCGGGTCGTGGGGCGAGTGGGCTGATTCTAACCCCGAAACGTTCGGCTGCGCCTCTTGCGGGTGCCCGCGGCGTCTCCGATGTTTCGCCCCGCCACGCATGCGCCCCTGCACCGCGCGGCCATCGCCGCGACCGACCTAGGAGAAATCATGTCCAGCCCTCACCGTCACCGCACCCTCGTCGCGCCCATCCTCGCCCTGCTCTGTGCCGTTCTCATCACGACCGCGGCCCACGCCCAGGACGAGTCGGCCTACCCGACCCTCGGCATCGGCGGCAACGTCGGCTTCCAGAAGCTGGCCTCCTCGAACGGCCTGCTCGAGCTCGGCTTCGACATGCCCCTCTACCTGAACGAGCACTTCTCGGTGGGGCCGTGGATGCAACTCGGCCTGAGCCAGGACATCGTGAACCTCATCGTCACGGGCAACATGCGCTGGCATTTCGACTTCATGGAGCGCACGCGCTTCAACAAGGTCCGGCCCTTCGTGCAGGGCGGCCTCGGGCTCGTGTACACGAAGGTCGGCGGCTCGAAGGCCACCGACTTCACGATGAACATGGGCTTCGGCGCCGAGGTGCCCGTCACCGACCACGTCTACCTCGGCAGCGACTTCATGTTCAGCCCGATCCTCACTCGGCCGTCCGGGGGCAACTGGGCGTTCAGCTGGCAGTTCCTGACCCTGCGGTACCGCTTCTGACGCCAGCGAGCCGGCCGACTCAGTCCTCGCCCATCGGTGTGTGCTGATTCTTCGCGCGCACGGCGTCGGCGGGCTTCGGCGGGTCGTCGAGGAACGCGCGATGCAGCGCCTCGCGGCCGCGATTGCCCTTCGCGAGGCGGTCGTACCAGACGGCCCGCACCCGCGCGCGATCTTCGGCATCGAGGGGCGTACGCAGCCCCTCCTCGCGCATGCGGCGATCCAGGGTCCAGCATGCGATGGCCGTGGCCACCGAGACGTTCAGGTACGACGTGAAGCCGACGGTCGGCAGATAGAAATGGCCGTCCGCGGCCTCGCGGACGGCTTCGCTCACGCCCTTCTGCTCGCTGCCGACGACCAGCACGACGTTGTCGCTGAGCGGCACCGTGTCGATCGGCCGTGCATCCTCACCGAAGTCGGCGACGAGGATGCGCCGCTCCGCTCGCCGCATCGCCTCGAGGAAGGCGTCGGCATCGCGATACCAGGTGAGGTCGACCCAGCGCTCCGCCCGCATCGTGAGCGTGCGCTCGATCCGGTGCTGTCCCGTCGGCTGGATGACGTGCACCTCCTGCAGCCCGAGCGCATCCGCCGTGCGGACGATGGCCGAGGCGTTGCGCGGGCTCACCAGGTCGTCGAGGGCGACGGCGAGCGATCGCGTGCGATGGGCGAGCGCGCGCTCGGCGGCGCGCAGACGCGCGGGGGGCTCGGAGGGGATCGCCGCCGCCGGCGCCTCGAGGGGCGGCGCACCGCCCTCGGACGGCTCGTCGTAGCGGTGCACGCGCTGGGCCTCTGCCCACGGCGTGCCTTCGAAGTCGGGGGCATCGCGCGAGACTTCGGGCCCCACCTTCCACGCGAGGCGCACGAGGTCACCGAGGAAGGGCACGTCGAGGGCGCGGCGCACGATCTCGCCGGCCGCGGCGGTGTGAAGCCGCCGATGCCAGGCGCTCTTCTCCCACTGCTCCGCGGACAGCGACTCGATCTCGGCCAGCTGCTCCCCGGCCAGCCGCATGTCCTCTTCGAGCTCGTCGAGATAGCCGCGAATGCGGCCCCACTTCCTGCGCACGGATCGGGCCCCTTCTGCGCAGTCGCCGTTCTCGGCCGGCTACTCGAGTGCGTTCACTCGCCGATGAAGTTCGGCTTGCGCTTCTCTGCGAAGGCGCGCGGTCCTTCGCGAGCATCCTTCGACGTCATGACGGCCGCCGACACCTCGTCCTCGATCGCGAGCGCCTGATCCATCGGCAACCCGCTCGAGCGGATCACACCTTCCTTGATCTTGCGAACCGCGAGCGGGCCGTTCTCGGCGAGCTTCGCTGCGTACTCGAGCGCCTTGTCGAGCAGCTGTGCGCGCGGCACCACCGCGTTCACGAAGCCCATGCCGAGCGCTTCCTGCGCGCTGAACGGATCGCCGATCAGCAGGATCTCCATCATCTTCGCATAGGGAATCTGACGCGGCAGGCGCGTGATCGAGCCGCCGCCCGGCAGGAGGCCCACCTTGGCCTCGGGCGTCCCGAAGACCGCGTTGTCGGACGCCACGCGGATATCGCAGGCGTTGGTCATCTCGGTGCCGCCGCCGAGCGCGTTGCCGTTCACCGCGGCGATCACGGGCTTGTAGAGCTCGAAGCCGCGCAGGATCGCGTCGGTGAACTGCTTCAGGTTGCCCATCAGGCGATGATCCCACTCGCTCTCGGGCTGCCGTGCGCCGGTCATGAGCGGCATGGTGAGCTTCAAATCGCCGCCGGCGCAGAAGTCGGTGTCGCCGACGCCGGTCAGGATCGCGACGCGCAGCTCACTCGAGTCGCGGAACTCGTGCCACGCCTCGTTGAGGCGCACGAGCATCTCGGGGCTGAGCGCGTTCTTCTGCGCCGGCCGATTCATGGTGAGGATCATGACGCCATCATCGCGACGCTCGACGAGCAGATGCGGATCGGATTCGGACACGGGGGTCTCCACGGGATTGATCTACGGAACGCCGCTCAGAGCCAGTCGTTGTCGGCGCGTATGTCCGCGGCGAGGACGGCGAGGCACTCGTCGACGGTGCCCCAGGCGCTCGCCCGCTCGCGAGCGCGCAGGGTGAAGAAGTAGTGGTCGTTCTCTTCGATGACGCCGTTCCCACCGAAGACCTGGTGGGCCAGCATCGTGACCTCGGGCGCAGCGCGCGACGCGGAGGCCTTCGCCGACGCGACGATCCGATCGGCCGGTCGTCCCGCGTCGATCTGCGAGAGCGCCTCGAACGCCAGCAGCCGCGCGCTCGCGACGCGACTCGCCATGTTCGCGCAGTGATGCCGCACGGCCTGGAAGCTGCCGATGGGCTTGCCGAACTGCTCGCGGACCTTGGCGTACTCGACGGCGCCGTCGAGGCTCTGGGCCATCGAGCCGGCCACTTGCAAGGCGGCCAATGCGCGCCCGACCCGCAGCAGGGCGGCCAGCGGCTCTTCGCCCTCGGCCAGCACCCTGCCCTGCGCTGCGTCGTACACGACGCGCGCCGAAGGCGTCCGGCCCACGCTCACGAGCGGCGTCACCGCGACGCCCGGTGCCTGCGCCTCGACGAGGACGAGCGCCGGGCCGCCGGACCCCGCTGCCCGCACGAGGTGATGCGTCGCGGTCTGCGCGTGATCGACGAAGCTCTTGTGCCCCTCGACCCTGGCATCGCCATCCACGGTCGTCGCACACGAATCGAAGCGGTCGTCGTCCTCGAGCAGCGCGGGAACGACGACGGCGCTGCCGGCAAGGATGCCGTCGATGAGCTCCTGGGCGAGCGCCTGCGGCGCGAAGCGCTCGATCACCCACGCGGCGGCCGCGACCTCGAGGATCGGCACGATCGCGGCGCGCCTCGAGATCGCCTCGACGACGAGCCCGAGATCGACGAGCGACCCGCCCGCCCCACCGAGCGACTCGCCGACCGCGACGCCGAGCCATCCCTGCTCGCAGATCGCCTTCCACAGCACGACGTCGCTTCGGTGCTCCTTCTCGAGCTCGCGGATGCGGTCGAAGGGGACCTCCTGCTCGAGGTACTGGCGCACCGTGTCGCGAAGCAGGGTCTGCGTCTCGTTCAGCTCGAGATCCATGCGTGGCTCCTCAGCGGGGCAGACCGAGGCCGGCGCCGGCCACGATGTCGCGCTGCACCTCGTTCGTCCCGCCGCCGAAGCGGAAGATCGGTGACAGCCTGTAGTTGAATTCGGCGCGCCCATCGAAGGGCGCCTCGTCGCCCGACTCGGCGCTGAGGCCGCCGCGCCGGCCCAGTAGATCCATCGCGGCGCTCGCGAGGCGCGTGCGCAGCTCGGTACCCGAGATCTTCGCCATCGACGCCTCGGCGATCGGGGTGCCGCCCTGGGCGATGATCCACGCGTTCTGCAGCGCGAGCGCGCGATGCTCGCGGATCTCGACCTCGAGCTCGGCCAGCCTCAGGCGCGTGCGCGCATCGGCGAGCTGCTCGGGGCGATGCGTCTGCAGATGCTCGACGAGCTGGTCGAAGATGCGCGCAAGCGCGCCCGTCGCCGCCAGGGCCACGCGCTCGTGGTTCAGCGCGTGCATGATGATGCCCCAGCCGCCGTTCTCGGGGCCCACGAGGTTCGTCACGGGTACGCGCACGTCGTCATAGAACGTCTCGCAGGTGTGGCCGCCGTACATCGTATAGAGCGGACGGATCGTCACACCCTCGGTCTTCGTCGGCACGACGATGAGCGAGATGCCCGCGTGCCTGGGCGCGTCCGGGTCGGTGCGCGCGGCGAGCCAGATGTGCGTGGACACGTCGGCGAGCGAGGTCCAGATCTTCTGGCCGTTGATCACCCACTCGTCACCGTCGCGCTCCGCCCGCGTGCGCAGGCTCGCGAGGTCGGTGCCCGCGTTCGGCTCGCTGTAGCCGATGGCGAAGGTCAGCTCGCCGCGGTAGATGCCGGGCAGCCACTCCTGCTTCTGCTCGTCGGTACCGAAGGCCTGAACGGAGGGCGCGATCGAGGTGAAGGTGAGGTTGCCGTAGGGCATGCCCCAGTACTCCATCTCCTCGACGAAGATGTACTGATAGAGCAGGTTGCGGCCGTCACCGCCGAACTCCGGTGCCCAGCACATCCGCATGTAGCCGCGCTCGTCCATCGCCTGCTGGAAGACGCGGATCCGCTCGCCGCCGCCGCCGTAGGTCTCGGCGTACTCCTTCAGCAGCTCGGGCGTGCGCCACTCCTGGATGAACGCACGCAGCTCGTCCCGGAAAGCCCGAAACGACGGCTCCCACTCGAATTCCATACCCAGTCTCCCGGTCGGATCAGAGGCGCTGGATGATCGACGCCGTCGCCACGGCGCCGCCGCAGCACATCGTGATGAGCGCCGTCTCCTGGTCGGTGCGCTCGAGCTCGTGCAGCGCCGTCGTGATCAGGCGACTGCCGGTGCAGCCCACCGGATGACCGAGCGCGATGGCGCCGCCGTTCACGTTCACCTTGTCCATGTCGGGCTTGTGCACGCTGGCCCACGAGAGTGCGACGGAAGCGAAGGCCTCGTTCACCTCGAAGAGGTCGATGTCGTTCATCTGCATGCCCGACAGCTCGAGCACGCGGTAGGTGGCGTCGACTGGACCGTCGAGGTGGTAGTAGGGATCGGAGCCGACGAGGCACTGCGCGACGATCTTCGCACGGGGGCGCAGGCCCGCCGACTTCGCGCGCTCCTCGGTCATCCAGAGGACGGCGGCAGAGCCGTCCGAGATCTGCGAGCTGGTGCCGGCGGTGTGGATGCCGCCCTCTTCGACGGGCTTCAGCTTGGCGAGGCCTTCGAGCGTGGTGTCGCGCAGGCCCCCGTCCTTCGAGACGGTCATGGTCTCGCCGGTCGGGCCGTCCTCGCCGAGCACGGGCGCCTCGACGGTGAGCACCTCGCGATCGAAGCGCCCCTCGTCCCAGGCGCGCTTCGCCTTCGCCTGCGACGCGACGCCGAACGCGTCGACGTCGTCTCGCGTGATGCCGCGCTTCTGCGCGATGCGCTCGGCCGCACCGAACTGCGACGGCATGTCCCACGGAAACTCCGCGCCGCGCGGCACGCCGGGGCCGTTCATGCTCTCCATGCCGAGGCCGACCCGGCTCATCGACTCGACGCCGCAGCCGATGGCGACGTCACACGCGCCCGCGAGGATGAGGCCCTGTACGAAGTGGTTGGCCTGCTGGGCCGAGCCGCACTGACAGTCGACCGTGGTGCCCGCCGTCTCGTAGGGCAGACCCGCGCCGAGCCAGGCGTTGCGCGCGATGTTGAACGACTGCTCGCCCGCCTTGGTCACGCAGCCCCCGACGATCTGCTGCACCTCGCCGGGCTCGATGCCCGCCTTCTCGATCACTCCCTTCTGCGAGAGCGCGAGCAGCTCGGTGGCGTGAAAGCCGGCCATGGTGCCGCCGCGGCGCCCGATGGGCGTGCGCACGGCTTCGACGATGACGGGCTGGCGGGACGAGTCGCTGGACATGGGGGGGCTCCTGGGGCGGTGGCGCGTCGGGCGGAGCCAGGAGCGGCCCGCGACGCGGCGCGATGCGAGGCGGTCAGTCTCGCAGAGCGACCCACCCCTCGCCAGAAGCGGCGCGCCCGCCCGCGACCGCTGTGCGACCATCGCCGCGTTGCACGCCGCCTGGAGCGCAGGAACGAATTGCCCTCTTCCGAGTCGACGCCCACATCATCGAGCGATGCCCTGCTCTCGCACTGGGGCCTCGATCCCGGCGTCGTCCATCTCAATCATGCTTCGTATGGTGGCTGCCCACGGAAGGTATTGGCCGCTCAGTCGGCCCTGCGCGATGAGCTCGAGCGGCAGCCGGGCGCCTTCTTCGGCGAGCTGGGCGACCGGCTTCACGTCGCGCGCGAGGCACTTGGTGCCTTCGTCGGCGCAGCACCCGAGCGGCTCGCCTTCACCACGAACGTCACCGTCGCGCTGAACTCGGTGATCGGATCGCTCGATCTCTCGCCGGGCGACGAGATCCTGGTGACGAACCACGAGTACAACGCGACCCGACAGATCGCCCGCGAGGTCGCGCACCGGGCGGGCGCACGATGCCTGGTGGCCGAGGTGCCCTTCGTCGGCGTCGACGACGACGCCGTGGTCGAGGCCGTGCTCGCGAAGACGACGCCGCGGACTCGCGCTGCGGTGATCGACCACGTCACCAGCCAGACGGGCCTGGTGATGCCAGTGAAGCGGTTGATCGACGCGCTCGAAGCCCGCGGCATCGACGTCGTCGTGGACGGCGCGCACGCCCCCGGCATGGTCGACCTGGACATCGAGGCACTCTCGCCCGCCTGGTACACCGGAAACTGTCACAAGTGGCTGTGCGCCCCCAAGAGCGCTGGCTTCCTCTGGGCGCGCGCCGATCGCCTGGGTCGCACGCGCTCGGCCATCGTGAGCCACGGCGCCGGCGTCGAAGACCCGCCCGAGCGCTTTCGCGCCGAGTTCGACTGGCCGGGCACGATCGACCCCACGGCGGCGCTCTCGGTGCCGGCGGCCATCGACTTCATCGGCTCGCTCGTCGAGGGGGGATGGGCGGAGGTGCGGCGGCGCAATCATGCCCTCGCAGTCGAGGGGCGCCGACTTCTCTGCGCTGCGCTCGAGATCGAAGCGCCCTGCGCCGACTCGATGCTCGGCTGCATGGCCACCCTGCCCCTGCCCGACGCCGGCCCCTTCGGCGCCGCGACGGCGCAGTCGGCGCTCGAGCGCGACCCGGTGCGCGCCGAGCTGCTCGAACGATTCGCGATCGAGGTGCCGGTCTTCCGCTGCGATGCCCACGACGGCCGGCTGGTCCGCGTGTCGGCTGCGCTCTACAACCGGCTCGACGACTACGCGGCGCTCGCCGAGGCGCTGCGCACCCTGCTCGGGCGCTGACGGCGCTCTCCCTGCTACTTGCTGCGGGCTACTTGCCGGCCAGTCGCGCCACCACCGGCGCGAACGCCTCGAACTGCTCGTCACCCACTGTGAAATAGTGGAGTCCGTACTCGTCGCGACGGCGCTCGAGCTCGTCACAGATCGCGTCGACGCCGCCCATGAGCGCGTGGGGATGCTTGACCATCTCGTCGGCCGTGAGGCCGAAGACCGCCCCCATGCCCTCGGCCACGGGCTTCGGGTCGTCCATCACGAACGTGAAGTAGGCGCCGATCTCGAGCACGAGGTCATCGAAGCGATCGCCTGCAGCGGCGCGCACCCAGTCGATCTTCTCCTGCGTGCGTTCGGGTGTGCCGCTCGAGACACCTTCGCGCCCCAGCACGCCGGAGCTGTTGTCGAAGTTGAAGCTCACGATGTCGGCCTCGCGCGCCGCCAGCGAGAGCACGCGCTTGCCACCACCACCGACCATGATGCGGATGCTCGAGGCTGGGTCGGGCACCGGCGCGCCGGAGAAGCCGGTGGCATCGAAGAAGTCGCCATGATGATCCATGGGCTCACCGCCCCAGAGCTGCTTGATGAGCGCGATCGTCTCTTCGAGTCGCGAGATCCGCACGCCGGGACGGTCGAAGGTCATGCCCACCGCCTCGTACTCGGCCTTCAGCCAGCCCGCGCCGATGCCGAAGTCGAGCCGCCCCTCGGACAGCAGATCGAGGGTCGCCGCCTCCTTCGCGAGCATGACCGGGTGCCGGTAGTCCATGCAGAAGACGCGACAGCCGATGCGGAGCGTCGACGTCACCTCGGCCGCGACGGCCATGGCTGGCACGGGCGCCAGCGTCTGCAGCGGGTGCATCGTGCTCTCGAGCGCGGGACCTGGGCCGAGGAAGTGATCGGCGAGGGTCAGCGCGTAGTAGCCGAGCTCCTCCGCGCGGCGCGCACGATCCTTCCACTGTGTCGCGCTCTCGGCGCTGAAGCTCTGGACGCCGAACTGGAACGGTCTCGGATGGGACATCTCTGTCTCCTCGTCGCTCGAGGCCGATGCCTCTCGCGGTGACGTCGTAGGGCGCGGCTCATCGGGGTGAGCCGCGCAGCGAGCATGGAATCTAGGCGAGCCCCCACCGGATGCGAATGCACCCCGCGTCCGGGGGGCGTGTCGATTCCGGCGGAGGACGGTGGCTCGACGCCCCGCATCTCGAGGTGCCGTATCTCCGCGCAACGACCGCGATGGTGACTTCGTTCGGTCGGGGGGCGATCGAGCCGCAGGAACCCAGCCTCCATACGGACGCCCCGGCGGCGAATGGAGCACTCGGCAAACCGGATATCGGCCATCGACCTCGCCGCACGCCTGCTGGACGAGGCCATGGCGACGTTCGAGCCCACCCTGATCTACGCCGCGCAGCAGCACACCCGCCGCAAGCGCCGCGATGCCGCACGCCTCCCGGGTTGGGAGCGAGATGCGCTGACCCGGAGAATCGACCGAGAGGACATGGATGAAGTCGCGACCCGGGGCCAGCGCTGATTTCCCAGGCAGGGCGTGACATCCGGCGGGCTGATGAATATGATTCGCCCCGGCGGCCCCGTGGGGCCGCGACAGGCCGATGCCAGCCAATTCAGGGCAACCCGCGACCGCCGTCATCCGCCGCACGGGCAGGGCTACCGCTGGCTACCCCTAAACCCTGACCAGCGGCGCCATGACCAGACCCGTAACGACCAGCTTTTCGCACGTCTTCGGCCTCTTCAATCTGGCAGTCGCGCAGCCCATCTACGGTCTGATCGCCCGCTTCCCCGACTTCCTGGTCGCGCGCCAGGCCGCACCCGTCGAGATCTGGGCGCTGGTGGCCACCTTGTCCGTGTTGCTGCCGCTGGCCTGGTACCTGGGACTGCAGGCGTTGCGGCGAATCCATGGCGGGCTCGCGGTCGCCGTCTTCTTCCTGACGATCGCAGCCGGCCTGACTCTGTTGGCCCTTGCCGGCCTCAGGCCCTATTCCGGCCTGCCGCCCTGGCTCGCGGTGCTGCTCGCAGTGGCCATCGGCCTGGGCGGGGGCACTCTCTATTTCCGCTCTCGGTTCGTAGCCTCGACGGCCTCGATCCTGAACCTGCTCGCCCTGGCGGTGCCGCTGAACTTCCTGCTCCTGGGTCCGGCCTCGGAGTTCGCCCGACCCGCCGAGGCGCCGACTGTCGCGGGCGTCGTCATCGACGACCCCAGGCCGGTCGTGATGGTGGTATTCGACGAGCTCTCCCTGTCGTCACTGATGACCGCAGAGGCAGAGATCGACCGCGACCTGTTCCCGAACCTGGCCGACCTCGCCGACCAGGCGCACTGGTTCAGGAACGCCACCACGGTGGCGAGCAGCACGGTCCTCGCCGTACCGGCGATGCTCAGCGGCAAGTACCCGAGCGCGTTCAAGTCCCCCAGCTTCAGGGAATACCCCGAGAACCTGTTCACGCTGCTCGGCCCGGTCTACGAGGTCGAGACCTGGGAGACCGCCACCAACCTGTGCCCCGACGATGTCTGCGGCCAACGCGTAACGAGAGCTGATCTCCGCCAGCGCATCGCGGTCCTGCTCGAAGACGTCGGCTACATCTACCTTCATCAGGTGCTGCCCGAGGCCCATGCCGGCTGGCTGCCGCCGATCACACAGGGCTGGCAGAACTTCGGCGGCGAAGCCAGGACGACAGCCGGCGGCGCCCAGAAGCACAGAGGTCACCTGTACACCGGCCGCCAGGAGAGCTTCCTCGCATTCGTGGACAGCATCCGGCAGACCGATGTGCCGAAGCTCTACTTCCTCCACATCAACCTGCCCCATATCCCCTACCAGTACCTGCCATCAGGCAAGAGCTACCCCGGCGGCTGGGAGATTCCGGGCCTCGACCTGCAGACCGACTTCTGGGGCCCGGACGAGCTGCAGCTTGTGGAGAGCTATCGCCGCTACCTGCTGCAGGTCGCGCATGTCGATGAGCTGATCGGGGCACTGGTGGACAAGCTCGAGACCATCGGCAGCTACGACGACACGCTGCTGATCGTGTCCGCCGACCACGGCGTGTCCTTCAAACCGGGAAGCAGGCGGCGCGACCCGCCCCCGCTATCCAACCTCGACCAGGACATCCTGCCCATCCCCCTGTTCATCAAGCTGCCGGGCCAGCGACAGGGCATCGTCTCGGACGCCAACGTGGAATCGGTGGATGTTCTCCCGACCATCGTCGACGCCCTGGAGATCACGACGAGCTGGAAGCTCGACGGTCGATCGGTCATCGACGACGACCTCGAGCAGCGTCCGCTGAAGACCGCCTACTACCACTACCGCGACTTCAAACGCCACGAAGCACCGCCAAGCCGGGCGGGGTGGCGCGATTCGCTGGCGTGGAAGCTGGCGCATTTCGAAGCCAACCGGGGCGTGGCGGGCCTGTTCCGCAGCGGGCCCTACCAGGCGCTCTACGACCAACCGATCGCCTCACTGCCAATCGGTGCGCGGGCGCAAGGGCACTACCAGCTGGTCGACGCGCAGCTCTACCGAGAGGTAGATCCCTCGAGCAGCCTGTTGCCCGCCCTCGCCCGGGCCTCCATCACGCTGCCGGAGCACGCCGGACGACGGCAATCGCTCGCCGTCGCTCTCAACGGCCGCGTCAAGGCACTGACCACCGTGCAGCTCGACGATGCCGGCATCGGCAAGCTGTCGACCATGGTGCCCGAAGACGCCTTCATCCCTGGCAACAACACCATCGAGCTGTTCGTCATTGCCGGCCCGCCCGGGGCCGCCGCGCTGCAACCGCTATCGCCCGAAGACGCCAGCCAGGGGACGGTCTACTCCCTCGCAGCAGACCACCTGCTGATCGCCGAATCCACGACGGATGCGCCAGTCAGGCTCGATTTCACACCCGATCGAATCGCCGGCTCACTCGAGCAGCTCCACCGATCGCCGACACACATCGAGCTCTTCGGCTGGGCCATGGATATCGCCAACAAGGACGAGGTCGAGGCCGTCCTCGTGTTCGATGGGGAGCAGAACGTCTACCGCACCAGAACCATCGTCATGCGAGGCGAGGCCGAGCGCCTGGGCGCGCAAAGCGCCAAGAGCGTCGGCTTCCACTTCCAGCTGCCGTTGTCCCTGTTCGACGATGGGGCGAGCGAGGTGCGAATCATTGCCCTGTCACGGGACGGCCATGCCGCGGAGCTGTTGCAGCCGGATCCCCACTAGCGATCGCCGGGCTGATCACTTCCGGCGCAGGTGGTAGATCACGCGCTCGCTGCCGGCGAGCGGCTGCTTGGCCTCGACCTCGAACAGCGGGGCAGCGGCCGCCTCGAAATGTTCCGCGGAGTAATCGTCGAAGATGTCCTCCCGGGTCGCCAGCATGCGGTCCACCTGCGAATCGCCCCTGGGTACGAACTCCACGATCACATGCCGGGCCAGGGCGGCGAAGAACCGCATGATGGAATCCAGCGGCAGGTTGTTGCCGATGGCCAGGTGATGAATCAGCGCCAGCGCCAGCAATACATCGACCTCTCCCCGCTGCAGCAGCCCCTCCCGTTCAGACTGGGCCCAACCCAGGCCGGGCGAGGGATTGGCCAGGTCCTGCACCAGCGGCAGAATGGCCGCGGGCTCCCCCGACTTCAGCTGGCCGTAGAGCTCGTCGATGGCATTGTGATCGATGTCCTGGGCGATCACGACATCGGCGTAGCTCGCCGCCAGGCGGCTGAAGCGGCCGGTATTGGCACCGAGGTCGATGACCATCCCCTGCCGACCGAGACCGGTGAAGATGCGCTCGATGACCTCGATCTTCTCCGCCATGGCCTGCTCGGAGTAGTTGGTTTCCTCGTAATACCCCTGCCATTCCGTCGCCACCGCAGGGGGTGACATGCGGGCGACAGTCCGGCGCAGGCCCGAGATCATGGCCGACAGAGCCGTCTGCGAGATGCGCGATGCGCGCTTCACCGCACCGCCACGGGCGTCATCGGAGTGCTGCTGCTGACTGCGGGCATGCAGGTACAGATGGGCGAACAGGCCGTAGCGAAAGAACGCCTTGCGCGGTAGCAATTTTACCGCCAGGTCCAGGGGTATGCCGTCGATGTGGTCACGCAGCAGCTTCGCCAGACGCGGGTCGACCCAGGACATCAGCGCCAGCGGGGCGAGGAAGTGCTGGCAGAACTGGCGGTAGGCATACCAGGGCTGGCCGTCGCGGTACGTCGCAAACGACAGGGTGTCGATCAAGAGCGGCCGCCCGTCGACGAACTGGATGTTGTAGGCGGAGGCGTCTTTCAGGATCATGCCGCGCTGCAGGGCCATCAGCTGGATGTCCAGGGTCAGCAGCGCCGCGTCCTGCAATTGCCGGAAGCACCACTCGTAGGGCCAGGACAGGTAGGGCACCAGCTGCGGCTCGAGCACCTCGACCGCGATATCCGGCTCGATGGCCAGGCCGATGTCGACCGACTGGTGGGGAATGATGGCCCTGGCGTCCAGCAGGTCCCGGTAGAGTCCGCTGTCGACGAACGCCGCGAAATCTTCGGCTCCGGCGCGATTGACCTGTCGATAGAGACGGCCGTCACGGCTGAACAGGCGTCCGGCGCGATCCCTGAAGGACGCCGGCAGGTATTCGGCGGCGCCGGTCATTCGCCGCGGCGGACTTCATCCTGCGGGTCTGCACCCGGCTGCTCGTCCTCGGTGCCTGTCGCGCCGAAGAACTCGAGCACCTTGTGCCAGTACAAGCGGGCAGTGGCGGCGGCCACCGCGATCCCCGCCAGAAATCCCTGCAGGATCATGCTGCCCGTACCCGGGTCGAGATACGCCCAGGCATTGAGGGGGAACAGCAGCCCCGCCACCAAGAGGCTGATGAAGTAGATCAGGCTCCGCATGCTCCGTCCTCTTGGGGCAGGCCACGCCCGGCAATGGGCGCCGGGGCCATGTTGCGACATTCTTGCCGCCACCCGCCTATTGAGTGCATGAGCCCACGATCTTATTACAGCTTCGTACCGAACACACATGGCGACCACCTGAAGCAGCTCGACGCACCGCATCTCCGGGTGCCGTATCGCGTTGCGAATGACCGCTGAGGCCGCCCGAGATGGGATCCGCGGTGCCGCGCCGGGCACTTGCCCCCGCGCGCAGCCGTATGCTGCGGGATCGGCTCGCGAGGCACGAATAAGCTGCCGCCCCGACACCCTCCGTGGCCCGCGCGCGGGGACGGGAGCCGACCGACATGCCGAGACGCTCCGTCGTAGACGTCTTCGAGACCGCGTTCACTGAGTGGACGCGCCTCGTGGTGGGGCACCGCTTCGTCGCTCTCGCGGCATCCCTCGCCCTCACGGGCGCAGCGATCACCGCCCTCCCCGACCTGCACATGGACAACTCGGTCGAGGCGTTCCTGCACGACGACGACCCGGTCGTGGTCGCACTCGAGTCGTTCCGTGATCGCTTCGGGCGCGACGACTGGATCATCGTCGCGGTGCGCACGCCCGACGTCTTCTCGGCCGAGAGCCTCGAGCGCCTGCGCGCCCTGCACGAGGACCTCGAGACCCGAGTCCCCTACATCGACGAGGTACGCAGCCTCGTGAATGCGCGGGATACGCGCGGCGAAGGCGACACGCTCGTCGTTGGCGAGCTGATGGAGAATTGGCCCGAGACCGAAGCCGATCGGCTCGCGCTGCGCACCCGCGCGCTGTCGAACCCGCTCTTCGAGCAGACGCTGATCAGCCGCGGCGGTGACCTCACGACGCTGCTCGTCAAGCCGTACACATGGTCGGCGCTCGGCGAGACGGACACCGTCGGCGACGCACTGGCCGGCTTCGACGCCGATGACGCCGCCACCTCCGCAGTTGAGCCGGAGGTGCTGACGGCCCGCGAGAACGACGAGCTGATGGCTCGCTTGCGCGCCGTCCTCGACGAGCACGAGCACGACGACTTCGTACTGCATCACGCCGGCGCCCTGCCGCTCACGGACACGATCAACCGGGGCGTCATGAAGGATCTCGGCGTCTTCTTTCCACTGGCGCTCACGACGATCATCCTCTTGCTGGGGCTGCTCTTCAGGCGCGCGACCGGCGTCGTGCTGCCGATCCTCGTCGTGACGCTCTCGCTGCTGACCAGCCTCGGCGTGATGGTCTGGCTGGGGCTGCCCGGCAGCATGTCGTCCCAGATCCTGCCGATCTTCCTGCTGACCGTCGGTGTCTGCGACTCCGTCCACATCCTGACCCTCGTCTATCAACGGCTCGAGCTCGGCGACGATCGCGACGACGCGATCGTGTGGGCCATGGGACACTCGGGGCTCGCCGTCCTGATGACGAGCGTCACGACAGCGGCGGGCATGGCTTCGTTCATCACCGCCGAGCTCGCAGTGATCGCCGATCTGGGCCTGATCGCGCCGATCGGCGTCATGTTGGCCTTCCTGTACACGGCGGTGCTGCTGCCGGCGCTGCTCGCCATGGTCCCCCTGCGTGCGAAGCGCGCGAGCACGTCGACCGTCGACCAGGCGCGCGCGGATGGGCGGCGGCGCGCATGGCTCACAGCCGTGGGCGACTTCGCCGTGCGCAGGCCCTGGACGGTGATCGGCGCGAGCGCCGTGGTCCTCACCTTCGCCGTCGCCGGCGTCACCCGCGTCGAGGTTTCTCACAGCCCGCTCAACTGGTTCCCCGAAGACGAGCCGATGCGCCACTTCTTCGAGGTCATCGACGGTGAGCTCGGCGGCGCGATCTCGATGGAGATCGTGATCGACAGCGGCCGCGAGGGCGGGCTGAAGGATCCGGATCTGCTGCGAAGGATCGAGTCCGCGTCCCGATGGGCCGAGGGGCACGCGACGGGCCCGGTCACGGTCGGGAAGGCGACGTCGATCGTCGACGTCGTGAAGGAGATCCACCGCGCGCTGAACGAGGACCGGCCCGAGATGGCCGTGATCCCGAACGACCGGGCGCTCGTCGCCCAGGCGGGCGCGGATGGGCGGCGACACGCATGGCTCGCAGCCACGGGCGACTTCGCCGTGCGCAGGCCCTGGACGGTCATCGGTGCGAGCGCCCTGGTCCTCGCCCTGGCCGTGGCCGGCATCACCCGTGTCGAGGTTTCTCACAGCCCGCTCAACTGGTTCCCCGAAGACGAGCCGATGCGCCACTTCTTCGAGGTCATCGACGGT
>CAYYSY010000365.1:0-17002 GCA_964474355.1 uncultured Spirochaetaceae bacterium
TTGCCTGAAGGCGGTCGCGCCGCGCGCGCAGCGTCGCCGCCTCGCTGGCGGCGCGCCGCTCGTCGACGAGCCCGTCGAGCTCTTCGAGGTCGATCTCCGGGCTGAGGCCGAGGCCCATGAGCCGCAGATGCAGCTCCTGCTGGTCGGCCTCCTTCGCCTCGACGGTGGCGATGTCCGAGTCGAGTGCGTCGAGCTGGTTCTTTGCTTCGACGAGCGCGGCCTGGGCTCGGTCGATGCGGTCGCCGAGCCGCACGCCTTCGAGGGCGCTGCTGCCCACGTGGCTCACCGAAATCGAGGCGAGGATCAGCGTGAGCGCTCCGATGACGCAGGCCAGCACCGAGAGGAACGGGAACAGGGAGACTTCGGGGCTCTTGCGCCGGCGCCGCGCCACGGACGAGGTCTCAGCGACGCCGCTCGAGCGCCGCGAGAAGCTTGTCGGCCACGCGATCCGCGACGCGCTCGAGGGTGTCGTCGTCGACCTCGGGCGCGGTGTTGGCCTCGCCGAGGCGGCGCACGAGATGCCGTGCGCAGTAGTCGTCGATGGCCGCGAGGAAGTCCTCCTCGGCCTTCTGTAGCGAGCTGGTCGGGAACATGATGAAGAGGCTCATCACGAGCGCGAGCAACGTGGTGTCGAAGGCGATGCCGAGTCCGCTCGTCACCGAGCCGATCGACTCCTTCATGACGTCGAGGTCCCCTGCCGCCGCCACCGAGTCGGAGAAGCCGGCGACCGATGCGCCGATGCCGAGCACGGTGCCGATGAAGCCCAGGATGGGCACCGCCCAGATGAACACGCGCAGCATCGAGTAGCTCGACTCGACGGCGTTCTCGTCGTTCTGCGCCTGGGCGGCGAGCTGCTCGACGACCTCCTCGGCGTTCTCGCGCGCGGCGTAGTGCTCGAGGGCCCGGGCGATGCGCCCGACGAGGTAGCTGTGGCGCTGCTCGTCCGGCAGGGTGCGCAGGTAGCTGAGGAACGCCGGCGCGTTGTCCGGCGTGATCGGGTCACCGATGCCGCGGGGCAGCAGGTCGAGGCCGAGGGCGCTCTGCTGGCGGCGCAGCACGATCGACTTCATGACGAGCATCGCAGCCGCCCAGAACGACAGGAAGCTGATGACGTAGGGCACCCAGCCCCGCGCGCCCAACAGCTCGCCGAAGGGCGTGTCGGCCAGGGGGCGAACGATGGCGAGGTAGAAGACCGCGGTGGCCAGCGCCGCCGCCAGGCCTGTCCAGCTGAGGGGCACGTCGGTGGTCCCCCCGGTGGCACGGAGCGTCGGTCCACTGAGCTCGCGCAGGGGCTCCGGCCTGCCGGGCAGGACCGGTCCCGCCTCCTCCGCATCGGCCAACTCGTCGCCGACGACGGCGAGCGGCGTATCCGAGGGCAGGAACGAGTGCCCGCAGCTCACGCAGTCGAGCGGCGTTCGCGGGCCTGCCGCGGGGATCAGGACCGAGGCTCCGCAGTGCGGGCAGCTCGCGGCAGTCGATGCTCGTTCGGCCAATCCAGCTCCTAAGGGCGGTCGAGGAGGCGCCCAGGGTAGTGCAGGCATGTGGCCGGGACCGCCGCGAGCCTGATCCGATTCGCGATCAGGGCTAGCCTCCCGCGCGATGGCCGCCTCCTCGCACGACTCGGATGCCGCGCAGGCGCGGCTCGTTCTGGGCCTCTCCGGCGCCGCCACCGAGGCCGAGCTCCAGGCCGCGTACTGGGCGTTGCGGGCCCATATCGAGTCGCGCGTGGTGGCGTCCGAGGATCCCGGCTTCGTAGCGGCTCGCACCGCCGAGCTGCAGCAGCTGACCGAGCGCCTGGCGCTGGCGCTCGACGTGCCTCCAGACTCACTGCCGCCGCCCCAGCTCGACTGGGTGCGCCCGACGCAGAGCCGGGGCTGGCCGGTGTGGCTCGGTGTCGTCGCCTTCGCGCTGGCTCTGGCCGCGGGGCTCGTCTTCTGGCTGATGCGTTCGCCTGGCGATTCGTCCGAGACCTCGCCGCTCGCCGCAGTGGCCCACACCGAGCCGCCCGGGCGCCTCGTGTTCGGCGCATCGGCCTCGCCGGCCCGCTTCACCGTGCTGGACGCCGAGGGCACTCGTGTCGTGCGCGCAGGCGTCCTGCCGAGCGAGCCGGTCGAGCTCGCGCCGGGTGAGTACGCAGTGTGGCTCTCTGCGCTCGGCTGCGACGCGAGCCGGCAGCACAGCATCCGCGTCGAGTCGGAGGCCGACGTCACGCTGGCGGGTCCCGAGTGCACGCGCACGCTCGAGCTGGTCGTGCGCTCGGATCTCACCGGCGACGTCGTGCGGATCGACGGCGAGTCGGTCGGCGGCACGGGCCCTGCCCCGCACGTGCTCGAGCCCGGCGATCACCAAGTGTCGATCGAGCACGAAGGCCAGGACGTCTGGACCGCTCGCGTCGAGGTCGGTGAGGACGACCGCGTGACCCTGCACGCGCGAGTCTCTCAGTCAGACGCCGCGGCCCGTCCGCCGGGCAGTCCCCCGCCGCCCACCCGCGAGCGCCCGGCGTCGCGGGCCGAGACCGCCGCCGAGGGTGCCCCGCCGCAGCCCCGGCCCACGCTCGGCGGAGACGGTGCAAACGACGGGCGTGACAGCGGCTTCTCGCGCGGCGACAACGCCGAGGTCGCGCGTGACGCCCGGCGCGCCGGCTCGCGCAGCTGGCACGACCAGGTGACCCGGCGCCTCGTCTCGAAGTACGACGCGAACGACTCGCAGAACCTCGACACGACCATCGAGATCGCGTCGATCCCGTGCAGCGAGTGGCGCGCGATCGAGAGCCAGTACGAGTCCGGCGGGTTGCAGGTGCCGATGACCCGACTCTACGGGTTCGACGGCTCCGAGTGGGTCGACGGCGCGCTCGGCATCGAGCGCGGGCTGCGCGACTTCACGTATCGACGCATGAAGGAATGCGGGCTCAAGTAGGCCCGTCGTCGTGGGCGCCGATCTTGATCGTCGCCCAGCGCCCGCCGCGAAAGCGCGTCACGAGCATCACGCTCTTCACCACGTAGTCGATGATCAGCGCCGCGAAGATCCACTCGACAGCGAGACCGAGCCACGCGAAGAACGCCGCCGTCGTCCCGCGGACGACGAGCAGGCCGGTGATCGTCGTGAGCAGCGGAAAGCGCGTGTCGCCGGCGCCGCGCAGCGCGCCGCCGAGCGTGAACTCGATGGCCATCAGCGGCTGCATGGCGCCGAGGATGTAGATGAACACCACGATGAGGCGCACCACCTCGTCGTCGTCGATCATGAACCGCGCGATGGCCTCGGCGAAGAAGATGATCAGCCCGCCGAGCACGACCATGATGCCGATCGAGAACGACATCGCGCGCCAGCCGCTGTGCATCGCGCCGGCCGGATCGTTGGCGCCCAGCCTCTGCCCGACATGGGTCGACGCAGCGATCGAGAAGCCGAACCCCACGACGAACGAGAACGACAGGATCTGCACCCCGATGCCGTACGCGGTGAAGGGCGCGGTGCCGTAGAAGCCGACGATGAAGAGGAACAGGATGAAGCCGACTTGCACCGCCCCCGACTCGAGGGCCGCCGGGTAGCCGATGTGGAAGAGCTGCCGGACGCGCGCCCGGGTGAGGCTGTGCTTCGCCTTCGTGCCGATCTTGAGCCAGCCCTTCCACCAGAAGAGCAGCGACAGCAGCGCGCCGATCGTGAACGCGCCGCCGGTGGCGATGGCCGCGCCCTTGACGCCGAGGGCCGGGAAGCCGAACTCGCCGTAGACCAGGCCATACACGAGGAAGACGTTCACGACGTTCGTGGCCGCGCCGAGCAGGAGCGGTGTGATCGTGTCCCCCGCCGCGCGCACCGCGCTGCCGAGGATCATCGACACGGCGAAGGCCACGTTGAAGATGCTCAGGTAGAAGATGAAGTCGGCCGCGCCGGCGATGGCCTCGGCGTCGATCTTGAAGATCGAGGCGAGCGTCGCCGGGAAGAGCAGCCCCGGCAGCGAGAGCACGAGCGCGATCATCGTGCCGAGCGCGAGGGACGCCTTCGTGACCCGCTCGGCTTCTTCTCGATCGCCGGCGCCCCATGCCCGAGCGACCATGGCCGTCGTGCCCGCCCCCGTTGCCATGATCACGGCCTGCAAGACGAAGAAGAGCCGGTTGCCCGCCGTCACGGAGGCGACCGCGGAAGCGCCGAGGGAGCCCACGATCTTGATGTCGACGAGCGACACCATCGAGTAGAGGAGATTGCCCACCACGGCCGGCCAGGCGAGCTGGAGGACCCCGGGCATCTCGTCCGGGGGGGCACCCCTCGCGCGGTCGAGGTCGAAGCGTGCTTCGCCCTCGGCGGCGTCCGCTCCCTCTTCGAGCGACGACTCGCGCAACGGCATGGGAAGGCCCCCGCCCTCGGCGTCGCGCGAAGCGGGCCGGGGAACGATCGGTGGACGCTGGGCGCGGTGGGTGAAGCCGGGAGGCTAGCCGCAACGGGCCGCCCCCGAAAGTCGCTCACGTCCCAGACCAGCGCGTGACGGCCCCGAGCGAAGCGGGCGGAGCCGCCCCCGCCTCGGGTGCAGCTAGAAGCGCTGGGTGAGCGTCATGCCGAAGCTGATCGGCTTGCCGACGTAGACGCCGTCGGCGCCGAGCGCGGGGCCGAAGCTGAACCCGCCCTGGTTGAACTCGCTGTCGGTCAGGTTCTTGCCCCAGAGCTCGATTCGCGTGTCGGTTGGCGCGATCTCGAGCGCAATCGATCCGTCGAGGAATCCGTAGCCGGGCTGGTAGAGGTTCGCGCTGTTGGCGACGTTGAAGTAGATCTCCGTCTGATAGTAGTACCGGACGTTCGTGACCACCGTCGCGTCGCCGTTGAACAGAGAGAAGCTGTAGATCGCCGAGATGTTGAAGTTGACCTTCGGCACGTTGGCGAACTGATTGTCGCTCTGGTCACGTGCCACGGGTTCGTTCGTATTGCCGAGCACGCTCGTAGTGATCGTCGCGTCGACGAAGGCATCGATCTCAGTGTTGCAGAACGGGCTCTGGTCGCGTCGCAGGCTCGTGCATTGGGCGTCGATCGGCCGCGCGCTGTCCTGAATGATGATCTCGTACTCCTTGTAGTACGCATCAGTGAAGCCGAGACCGCCCGTCAGGATGAACTGCGCATCGGGCAACGGCAGCCACTCCCAATCGGGAATCGCAGTGGACTCGATCTCGAAGCCGCGCGTCACTGCATCGGCCGCGTTGCGGACGTTGGCAGACACCAGGCCGTTCTCGTCGGGCTCGATGCTGGTCAGCTGCAGATTCTGATAGTCGTTCCAGAAGAGCGTGGCATTGAAGAGCAGCTGATTGTCGAGCCAGGTCGACTTGTACCCGATCTCGTACGAGTTCACGATCTCCGGCTCGAAGGTGTTGCTCGGCGGATTCAGCCCATCCTGATTGTCCGGATCGTTGACGAAGTCGTTTCGTCGCTCGGTCAGCGCCTCGCGGTTGAAGCCGCCGCTCTTCCAACCCTGGGCGTACCGGAAGTACGTCATCTGGTCGTCGTTGATCGTGTACTGGAGCCCGGCTTCCGGAGTGAACCGATCCCAGGTGTCCTCCTGCGGGATGATCACACCCTGCTCGACGGGGTCACCAGGGCCACAGACGCTGCTGGGGCCCTCGATGATCGGAATCCCGCCCGCGAGCAGTGGGATGGCAGGAATCGGAAGTACCTCGAACTGCGACGCGTCGAAGTTCGGATCATTCTGATCGGTGATCGACGTGTCCCCGATCAAGGCACCGCACAGGAGCCTCCTGGAATCACCGGCGCGCTGCTTGCGCTCCCACGTGTACCGGAGGCCACCGGTGACCGACCAATCCTCGAAGAGCTCGAACTCCACGTGGGCGTAGCCAGCCAGACTGAGGTTGTTCCAGTCGCGCTCGGTCTCCGTGTTCAGCAGGCTGGTGCCGTAACGCAGCGCGTCCTGCACCCACTGGTCGCCAGTCTTGCCGGTGGTGCCGCGTGCATCGACGACGGCCGCCAGTGCTGATGTGGGAAACGTCTCCGCGTTGAAGTCGGGGTTCAAGCCAAGGGCCGTCGACCGGTTGATGTTGCCGAAGCCGCCGTCGTGGCCCTTCTCGTAGAATCCGAAGGCCCCCGCGATCAGACGGATCTTGACGTCCGGCGAGGGCGTCTCGAAATCGAAGGTGCCGGTCAGGTCGTCGCTGATCGCCCAGTGGTACTCGTCGATCGAGCCGAGCTCGACGTACTGCACCGGGGTCCCGTCGAAGTCGGTGGGCTCGTTGTCCATCGTGCGGTAGCGGAAGCCGGCGACGTTGCGGACGCTGACGGTCGCCCAATCGGCCGTCCATTCGTCGGGTACGGCCCAAGCGAGGTCGCTGGACGTTCCGTACGAGTCCTGCTTGTACAGCTCGAGTGGGGAGGCGTACCCCTCGTAGCGGTCGAGCGTGTTCACACCCTCACAGGCCTCGGGGAAACGGTACTCCTGGCCGGGAACGAATCCCGGCGCCACGCCTGAGTCATCGCGCTGCGTGAAGTTGTCGGCGACGTAGCGGGCGATGACGTACGGGCCGTACGAGAGGCGGCCACTCCCATCCAGGGAGAGGAAGGCATCCTCCTGCGTGGAGATTCGGCACCGCTGCACCATCGAATTCTCGTTCTGGCGCATCCAGTCGAAGGTCAGGTTCGTCGTGACCGTCTCGCTCGCCAGCAGTGTTGCGGCGAATCGTCCCGAGAGCAGCTTGTTGTCGCCCGCCTCGCCGCGGTCGGCGACGTTGGTCAGGTAGCCGTCGTCTGTGGCGGTCGCGATGGTCCAGCGCGTGAAGAGCTTCTCGTCGAACCAGCCGGCCGTGATCGGCACGTCGACGCTCGCGCGCGTCTCGAGCTGATCGAAGGCGCCGACGATGATGCGGATGTCTCCGCCGAGCTCCTGCCCCGGCTTCCTCGTGATGAGGTTGACCAGGCCGCCGGTGGTGTTCTTGCCGAAGAGTGTCCCTTGCGGGCCACGCAGAACGTCGATGCGCTCGAGGTCGAGCACGTCGAAGAGCGCATTCTCCGCACGCGGGATGTAGACGTTGTCGATATAGAGGCCGACGCCCGGGTCGACGATGTTACGCGTATCGGATTGCCCGATGCCGCGGATGTAGATGCGCGTGTTTCGCGAGCTGCCGTTCGAGCCGGTGAACTGGAGGTTCGCCGTCGCGAAGCCGATCTCGTCGATACGCAGGATGTTGCGCTGAATGAGCTCCTGCTCGCTGAAGGCGCGCACGGAGGTCGGGACCTCCTGGAGAAGCTCGTCGCGCTTGCGTCCAGTGACCTTGAGCTCTTCGATGCCGCGTCGGCGTCCGCCGGTCGTGGGCTGCTCCTCGACGCCCAGCACGCCATCTTCGGCCAGCTCCTCTTCCGCCTGGGTCTCCGCCTCTTCGTCGGCGACGGCCTCTTCTTCGAAGAGGAAGTCGTCGTCTGCGGTCTGCGCGAACGCAGGCGAAGCGAGCAGGAGGAAGCTCGCGAGCAGCATCGTTGACCAGGTCGAGCCGACTCGGAGCGAGCTCTGGCCGGCTACGCGGGCCTCACGAGAAGGCACGCGCAGAGCGCGGCACGGCCAGAAATCCATGATCGGTCTTCCTCCCGCCGAGCAGGGAGGACGGACTCACGGGCATGAAGACCACGCCCCCCCGGCAACACTTTCCCCCGTGACTGCCAGTCGGCAATCGGGATCAGTGTATCCGGGTGCGACCGGAATTCGAACCATTATTCCAACCGAACGAACGGCGGAACGAGGCGATTAACGCCCATTCGATTCGAGCATTGCCCCTACAGCAAGGCGGAATTTCGACTCAGACGGCCGCTGAGACGACCGGCTGCGGCTTCGGCCGCGGCAGCCGCGCGGGCTCGCCGGAGGGCGAATAGAACTGCTTGACCCACTTGCGGTACGTCGCCACTGGGCCGTCGCCGACGGCGAGCGCCGGGGGATCCTTGTAGATCTTGTGCTCCCAGACGTCGATGTCCTGCTCGACCTCGAGGCACAGGAACCAGTGC
Source organism: uncultured Spirochaetaceae bacterium (assembly GCA_964474355.1). Taxonomy (GTDB): domain Bacteria; phylum Myxococcota_A; class UBA9160; order UBA9160; family UBA4427; genus CAYYSY01. Next base: position 7,978 of record CAYYSY010000365.1, read on the forward strand.
GCGATGTTCCGGATCAGCCGACTCACCGGGCCGAGCGTTTCACGAATCGACGCGCACAGGCGAAGATCGATGTGCTCGCCGTCTCTCGGCACGGGCATGATGAAGAAGCGGATATCGGCTCCGAGCTGGTGCAGATCGACGTTCACCTGGGAGTAGCCGAGCCCCCAGACCTGCACGTCGTAGTCCACCTTGAGCACGAACTTCGGAATGAAGCTCGGCGCATTGACCGGCATGTGGCGCTCGACCGCGTAGGCCGTGTTCAGGTGCGGACCATCGGTTGCGACCTCGCGCGTGATGCGGCCGGTCGCGAAGCCGTGCACCTGCGTGAAGTGCCCGAAGTCGACGCTGTTCTCGGTGGTCTCCTGGGGATGCGTGTCGAGGGCGTACTGCCGCCAGCACAGATCGCTCCAGCCCTCGGTGTCGAGCTCGGGCAAGTGCCACTGCGGCTCGCGCCCCTGCTCGTCGAACCAGACCATGATGAGGCCGCCCATCTCGCGGACGGGCCAGGCATCGAGGCGCGCACGGGCCGGCGGCGGGCCGTCGTATGACGTCGCCGTGCACTGGCCCTTCGTGTCGAAGCGGAAGCCGTGGAAGCCGCAGCGCAGCGACTCTCCCTCCACACTGCCGACCTTGCCGAGATTGCCACCCATGTGCGGACAGAACGCGTCGACCACGCGGAGCACGCCGGACTCGGTGCGATACACCGCGATGTCCCGGTCGAAGTAATGCCGGCCGACGACCTGGCCGGGCTTCACCTCGTCGCTGGTCCCCACGGCGAACCAGCCACTCGGAAGACTGGGAAACGGAAATCGCTCGCTCACGCGCTCACCCCTCGATCGACGTCACGACGAATGCGGCAATACATCCGGGCGCGTCCGCGTCGCTCACGGCTCGGCCCGCCACTGTCTGCTTCTGCCCCGGGGGCGCCCTCCGCGGCCCGGCGGAGAGTGACATCCCGAGATGCCTTCGGCACCTGGGCTGGCGAGTCGAAACGGGCCTCAATGGCCCCTCGCATGGCGAGACGCCACTGAATGCCGTTTCAGCGGATGAGAATCAGACGCAGCCCCGGTGCCGGGTCAGCGAAAAGGGCAGGAGATCGTCGCTTGCAGTGGGGCTCAGAGCGGGCAGTGCGCCCGCAGCACCTCGTCGACGCGCTCGCCGTTCAAGCTGCGGTGCTCGGCCAGGAGACTCGAGAGCGACTCGACCGCCTCCCAGTGGGCGCGCAGCAGGCGCAGCGACTCTTCCCAGTACTCGCGGTAGAAGTGCACTGCCTGGCGCTCGGCTCCGACCAACGACGCGAGTCGCTGCAGCTCGGAGCGATCGGCGAGCGCACGAGTGCGCACACCGGCCTCACCCATCTCGAGGTCGGGCGGCGCCGGGCGGGCACGCCGCGCTTCGCCGTTTGCGCCGAAGAGGCTCTCGGCGGCGAGGCCGGCGTAGGTCATGACGCCGTACGCGTCGACGATGCCGTCGACCGAGACCGGCGCCGGCGTGCCTCGCCGCGGCACACCGGCGGGTGGGCGGCACGAGATCGGCACCGGCATGAGTGAGTAGGTGGGAATGCCCGGCTGCGCCTCTTCGAGCACCGCGAGGCCCTTCACCACGTGCTCGCCGTAGAGCAGGAAGCAGACGACGGTGTGTCCGGCTTCGTGGATCGTCGCCTCATTCGTGATGCGTTCGATCGTCGGCGTGCGGTGGTGCATGGGGCGAACGGGTGCAGCTGCGGTCACGAGAGCCTCCGGGGTGGGTCATTGGTTCGTTGGCGGACGTGAGTCCAGCCGATGGTCTCTTCTCATCGTCAAACGGCGAAATCAGTTGAGCCTGCGGGGATGTCCGATGTCGATCTCATGCGATCTGCGCGCGAGATTGAGGGGTTCGGCCAACGAATGGGCTTCGATCGGCCCGATGACCCGCTCGAATTCGGGTATTCGAGTGCGACCCGTAGCCGCGCCGCGCCCAGGTACGCCGGCGCCGCCCGCCGCGTCCCTCGGCCCCGGAGCCCGGCCCGGCGCCCTGGCCCGCCGGTCGCGCGCGGCGCGCGGCGCGACCGACGCTCCTCGGGGACGCGCCATGGAACGGCGCTGCGCTCGAAGCGCGTGCGCCCGCTCGGTGGATCCCAACGCCCGAGCAGGCCGCGCGGCCCGTCGGGGCGCCCGGGCGCGTCTCGGCTCGGCAGGGGCCGCCGCCGCGGGCGGCGGGGGCCTCGCAGGCCAGATCCCTCATTGTTTGCAGGCCCCCATTGGGGGCCGCTCGCGACTTCGAGCGAGCGTTCGGCGCCGACTCACTGCGTCACGGAGGGCTCTCGGCTCTGCGGACGCCCGGCGACCCGCGGCTCCCCGCGTTTGAGCGCTCGAAGAACCGTCCGCAGGTGCGCGGCGACCGACCATTGGCTAGCAATGGGGCGGGGAAAGCGTGCCGCTGCCGTTTCGGTCGTGGGTTACGATTTCAGATCAACCCGGATCCACGCGGCCCATGCCTCCACATGGGTCACGTGGATCGTTCGCTATGAGAACGGGGGAACCGTTGAAAGCCTTGATTCACGTCTTCGGACAGCGCGGCCGCGCCCGGCTCGCCGCAGCCGCCGGAGTGCTCGCGCTTGCCGCCGCCTTTGCTGCCGCAGGCGCCGCCTTTGCGCAGACCCAGGCGCTCGACTCCGCGATCCAGACCAACTCCGAGGGCAACTCCGGCTCCCTCGCCTCCCAGAAGCGCGTCGACAAGATCGCCGACGAGACCGAGGACATGGCGAGCTCGTACCGCGCCAGCCTCGAGCAGATCGAGTCCCTCCGCATCTACAACGCCCAGCTCGAGAAGCTGATCGGCGCGCAGGAAGACGAGCTCGCCTCCCTCGACGAGCAGATCGGCGAGGTCACGGTGATCGGCCGCGAGATGACGCCGCTGATGCTCCGCATGATCGATTCGCTCGAAGCGTTCGTCGAGGCGGACGTACCGATGCTCCTCGGCGAGCGTCGGGACCGGATCGCCGAGCTGCGTGATCTGATGGATCGCGCCGACGTCGCCGACAGCGAGAAGTACCGGCGGATCACCGAGGCCTATCAGATCGAGAACGAGTACGGCCGCACGATCGAGGCGTATCAGGACGATCTCGAGGTTGGCGGCGAGACCCGCACGCTCGAGATCCTTCGCGTCGGCCGCATCGCCCTGCTCGCACGCACCCCGGACGGCAGCGAGGCCCTCGCGTGGAACCAGCGCTCGCGCAGCTGGGAGGAGCTGCCCTCCGAGTATCGAGACACCATCCGCAAGGGCGTCCGCGTCGCCCGCAAGCAGGCTGCGCCCGACCTCGTCCGGCTGCCCGTCCTGGCACCCGAGGAGGCGAACTGATGTCGCGCAGCACCAATGTCCTGATGGTCCTCGCCCTGGCCTTCGCCGTCGCCGTCGTGCCGGCCGCGTCGGTCCTCGCCCAGGCCGACAAGAAGCTCACCCTCGACGAGCTGCTCTCGAAGGTGAAGGAAGGCTGGCGCGCCGAGGCCGCCGCCAATCGCAAGCGTGAGGCCGAATTCAAGGCCGACCGCGCCAATCAGACGAAGCTCCTCGAGCAGGCCCTCCGGACCCAGGCCGCCGAAGAGGATCGCAGCGCCGAGCTCGAGGATCTGTTCGCCGCGAACGAGATCCGGATCGCCGAGCAGGAGAAGGCGCTCCAGGAGAAGCTCGGCTCGCTCGGTGAGCTGTTCGGCGTGGTCCGCCAGGTCGCGGGCGACACCAAGAGCAACGTGGAGAACTCGCTGGTCAGCGCCCAGTTCCCGAACCGCGAGGAGTTCCTCGACGAGCTCGGCCGAAGCAAGAAGCTGCCGAAGCTCGAGCATCTCGAGCGCCTCTGGTACGCCCTTCAGCAGGAGATGACCGAGCAGAGCCGGGTCGTGCGCTTCGAAGCGCCGGTCGTGCTCGCAACGGGCGAGGAAGTGATGGCGCCGGTCGTCCGCGTGGGTGCCTTCAACGCCATCTCCAACGGCAAGTACCTCCGCTGGTCCGAAGACGTCCAGAAGCTGGCCGAGATCGGCCGCCAGCCCGCAGGCAAGTACCTCGACACCGTGGGTCCCTTCGAGAACGCCTCCGACGGGTTCGCGCGCCTGGCGGTCGACCCCTCCCGCGGCACGATCCTCTCGCTGCTCGTCGAGACGCCCACGTTCCGCGAGCGCCTCGAGTTCGGCGGCGTGGTCGGCATGGTCATCATCATCCTGGGCTCGGTGACGTTCCTGCTCGCCGTCGTCCGCATGGCCATGATCTTCATCGTGAGCCGGCAGGTGGCCGCTCAGAAGAAGACGGCGACGCCGAACAAGGGCAACCCGCTCGGCCGCATGCTGCAGATCTACGCCGACAACCAGGCGCTCGACACCGAGACGCTCGAGCTCAAGCTCGAAGAGGGATTGCTCCGAGAGACTTCGAAGCTGGAGAGATTCCTGTGGCTGATCAAGGTGGTCTCGGCCGTGGCGCCGCTGCTCGGCCTCCTCGGCACAGTCACCGGCATGATCAACACCTTCCAGGTCATCACGCTCTACGGCACCGGTGACCCGAAGATGATGGCCGGCGGCATCTCCGAGGCCCTCGTGACCACGATGCTCGGCCTCTACGCTGCGATCCCGCTCGTGTTGATGCACAGCGTCGTGTCCAGCCTCTCGGGGGGCGTGACCAACGTCCTCGAGGAGCAGACCACGGGCCTCATCGCGCAGCAGTCCGAGGCCGAGACGCCGGCGACCAGCCGGCCGGCGTCGGCCTGAGGCGGGGACCGGAGAGCGACATGGAATTCGTCCTCGAGAGAATCGGCGACTTCATGACCGCCGGCGGAGATGTGCTCAAGCTCATCTTCGCCGTGACCCTGGCCATGTGGACGCTGATCATCGAGCGGGCCTGGTACTTCCGTCTGCAGTTCCCGAAAGACGCGAAGGCGGTGCTCGATGCGTGGCAAGCGCGCGAGGATCAGGTGTCCTGGAGCGCTCAGCAGATCCGCCAGCTGATGATCTCGGAGACGTCGATCGACCTCAATCGATCGCTGCAGATGATCCAGACCCTGGTGGCGGTGTGCCCGCTGCTGGGCCTGCTCGGGACGGTGACCGGCATGATCGAGGTCTTCGACGTGATGGCGGCGGCGGGCAACAGCAACCCGCGCGCCATGGCGTCGGGCGTGACGAAGGCGACGATCCCGACGATGTCGGGTCTGCTCGCCGCCCTCTCCGGCCTCTACTTCTCGGTCCAGCTCAAGCGGTTCGCGAACAAGCAGACGGACAACCTGAGCGAACAGCTCATCCACGACTAGCGAGAGTCAGGGACGAACATGCGCCGTAGACGAACGCGAGAGCAAGAAGAAGCCGACCTCGACATCACGCCGATGCTCGATGTCGTCTTCATCATGCTCATCTTCTTCATCGTGACCGCCAGCTTCGTGAAGGAGGCGGGCATCGACGTGAACCGCCCCGACGCGTCGACGGCGGAGGTGAAGGAGAAGGGCAACATCCTGGTCGCCATCACCGACAGCAATCAGGTGTGGATCGATCGACGCCAGGTGGACGTGCGCTCGGTGCGCGCGAACATCGAGCGCCTGCGGGCCGAGAACCCGGAGGGCTCGGTCGTGATCCAGGCGGACAAGAACTCGAAGAACGGCCTGCTCGTCGAGGTCATGGACGCCGCCAGGCTCGCCGGTGTCTACAACGTGTCGATCGCCGCGGAGATCACCAACTGAATGGGCCTGCGTTTTCCCGTCGCGTTCATCGCCGCCTTCGCGGTGACGTTCGGCCTGTTCTGGGTCATGCAGGCCCTGATCGGCGTCGAGGGGGCACTCGACAAGGACGCCAGCCGGCGCGTCGTGGACTTCGTGCGTCTCAAGCGCGACACGGAGACGGAGACGAAGAAGCGCAAGCTGCCCGACAAGAAGCCGCCCGAAGAGCAACCTCCGCCGCCGGACCTCAACCTCTCGCAGAACCTGAATCCCAACCAGGACGTGGGCAACGTGATGCCCATCCTCGACACCTCGGTCGAACTCGCCGGCGGCCCGAACGTGGGCGCCGCGGGTGCCGACACCGACATCGTCCCGCTGGTTCGCGTGAACCCCCAGTACCCCATGCGGGCCCAGCAGCGCGGCATCGAGGGCTGGGTCGAGGTCGAGTTCACCATCAGCGCGGCGGGGACCGTCAAGAATCCGACGGTCGTCGCCTACCACCCGAGCACGATATTCAACCGGGCCGCACTTCGCGCGATCCGCAAATGGAAGTACAATCCGAAGATCGAGGAAGGCAAGGCGGTCGAGCGGCCAGGCGTCGTCGTGCGCCTGAGCTTCGATCTCGAGGACTGATGCCATGACGGACCATCGAGGACCGATCTCCACTGGGCGGATCGCCACGGTCGTCGCTCCCCTGGCACTCGTAGCGGCCTTCGTGCTGGCCCAGCCCGTGGCGGCGGCGAACTACACCGTCGACCCGCGTACGGGCAAGAAGCTCACCCAGGCCATCGAGCTGCTGCAGGCGGAGGACTACGCCGGGGCGGCCAAGGTCCTGAAGAGCTTCAACCTGAATCGCCTCAACGACTACGAGCAGGCGCTGGTGCAGCAGACGTCCGGCTACGTGGCGGCCTCCCAGGAGAACTTCGCCGAGGCGGCCAGTCGCTTCGACGCGGCGCTCGATCTCGAGGCCCTGCCCGAGGGAGCCCAGGTCTCCACCCGCTTCAATCTGGCCCAGATCTACATGATGCTGGAGCGCTGGGACGACGCGATCGCCACCTTCAACAAGTGGTTCCAGGAAGTCGAGACGCCGAACTCGATCGGCTTCTACATGCTCGCGGTGGCGTACTACCAGAGCGGCGACCTCGAAAGTGCATTCGAGCCGGCCACGAAGTCGGTCGAGATGGCGACCACGCCCAAGGAGGCGCGGATCCGACTCCTGCTCGCCCTCTACATGGAGAAGAAGCAGTACAAGCAGGCGCTTCCGCTCGTCGAAAGGCTCGTGAGCCTCTATCCGAAGAAGCCCTACTGGATGCAGCTCTCGGCCATCTACGCCGAGATCGGCGAGGACTCGAAGGCCCTGGCGTCGCAGCAGCTCGCCTATCAGGAGGGCTTCCTGACCGAGGACAAGGAGCTGCGCCGCCTGGCCCAGATGTACCTCTTCCACGATCTGCCCTTCCGGGCCGCGACAGTGCTCGACAAGGCCATCGAGGAAGAGAAGGTCGAGAGCGACACCAAGGCCCTCGAGCTGCTGGGCAACTGCTGGCTGGCGGCGCGTGAGTACGACCGGGCGCTGGGTCCGCTCGAGCGTGCGGCGGAGGTCTCGGAGGACGGCGAGCTGTTCCTGCGCCTGGGGCGCGTCTACATCCAGCGCGAGGAGTGGGACAAGGCGGCGGAGGAGCTGAACAATGCCCTCCAGAAGGGCAACCTGGAGGAGCCCGGCAACGTGCACCTGCTGCTCGGGATCGCGGTCTACAACCAGAAGCGCCTGGGCTCGGCCCGGAGCTCCTTCGTGCGCGCGCTCGACTTCGAGGAGTCGAACAAGAACGCGCAGCAGTGGCTCCGGGTGATCGATCGCGAGATGGAGTCGTAGCCGCGCAGAGCGAACTTCGCGGCTCCACGCGCCCCGCTGCGCTGCTCTGCGTTGCGGCGGCCCTGGTCGCCTATCGGCCGCTGCTCTTCTCGGGCGGGGGCGCTGGCGGCAGGGGATTCGAGGCGTGGCTCTACGAGCCCTCCTACACCGCCCCGGGGCTCGTGCTTCTGGGCTCGGCGTGGCTGGCGTTCCGGCGTCGCGAGTCCTGGCGGCGACTCCCTTCGCAGCGCGGGCCGACGCCGCTCGTGGCGGCGCTGCTCGTGCTCGGCGTGGTGTCGTTCTCCTGGGCGAACCTCACCGGGGCATGGCACCTACTGATCCCGTCGCTGATCGCAAACGCCCTGGGTGCAGCGGTTGCGCTGCGGGGACTCGCGGGCGCCCGCGTGGTCCTGCTCCCGGTCCTCTTTCTGCTGTTCGCGCTGCCGGTGCCGGCTCCGCTTCGCAACGAGCTCGTCTGGGGCCTGCAGATCGTGACGACTCGGCTCACGTCCGGGCTCCTCGACCTGCTGGGACTCGGGGCCCACGTGCATGGCGTCGTGATCGAGCGACCGGGCCGGCTGTACCTCGTCATCGAATCATGCAGTGGCTTCCGGATGATCCGGGTGTTCGCCGCACTGGTCGTGCTCGGCCGCGGTCTGTTCCCGCCCAGCGCGCTTCGCGGCGCGCTGGCGCTGGCCCTGGGGGCGCTGCTCGGCTTCGTCCTCAACGAGGCCCGGGCGGCCTGGATCGTGCTGGGACCCCCGTCGATCTCGGGCGTGTCGTCGCATCTCGGCCAGGGGATCGCGGTGTTGATCGCGGGCGTCCCCATGATCCACTGGCTGAATCGGATGCTCGAGCGACTGCCCGCTCGGCCATCCGACCGCGCAGAGCCCGCGACGCAAGACGCGACGAGCTTCGGAGGCTCGGCGTGGGGCGTCGCCGGGGCGCTGCTCGCCGGGCTGCTGGTCCTGTCCTTCGCGCTGCCCCGCGGTGGCGACGCGGTGCGGTTTCGCGCGCGACTGCCGGAGCGCATTCCTCAGGCGCACGCGGACTGGGTGTCGAGCCGCCGCGAGACGGGCCTGTTCGGGCTCGGCAGCGTGCGCTACCCCGAGCGCCTCTCACGCACCTACGAGCGCGGACCCCGGACGGTGGATCTCTTCGTCGGCGTGTCCCCCCACACCGACGTCTTCGCGAGCCCCTTCGCGCCGAGTGCGCGGCTGCCGGACTCGGGCTGGACACTCGAAGAGCGGCAGACCGTCGACCTGGCGACGCTCGAACGTAGGGTCCGGTCCCTGGTCGTCTCCGACTCCGGACGTCGCAGACTCGTCTACGTCTGGCAGCTGGGCGACCTCGGCCTCGCGGCCGAGACTCTTCGCAGCTTCCTCGCAATCGCCGCGGGTCCGTGGGGGGGGGCGCGACCCGGCGCTACGGTCCGCGTGGAGACACCCATGGAAGGGGAGGGCGAGTCCGCGCTGGAGGACGCCCGCTCGACCCTCGACGAATTCATC
>CAYYSY010000366.1:0-7694 GCA_964474355.1 uncultured Spirochaetaceae bacterium
AGATCCTCGTCTCCCGACAGCTCGCCCTTGAAGATGATCGACTTGCCGATGTTGGCCACGGTCCCCCCCTTGGTCTCTCGATCTGGTGCGCTGCTCCGGCGCGGTCGATCCGCGCCAGGCGGCGGTGAGGTCGGCGCCGGCGTCGAGCCGGTCCCTCCGAGCGGGCGCTCGTCCGGCGAGCCGCCCCGTCCCCCGCGATTGAAGATCCCCATGGTTCCCCCCTTGCGTCGGGCCTTGCCTGCGCGCGAGGCGACGTCTTCAGGTCACCTCGCGGCCGCGAATCTAGCTCACGCCGCGCATGGGGGGTGTGGAAATGGAGTGCAGGGACTGTGGAGCGGCTCGGCAGTCGGCACTGTGCCCTGCGTCACCGACCCGGCCCGAGGCGCGGGAGCGGGGCACCCCGGTCGGCTCTCGGCCTAGTCGAGAGAACGGACCTGCTCGATCTGCACGTTGTGGACATCGAGGATCGTCCCCATCTGGCGGTCCAGTCGCGCCTGGGACTCTCGGAACGCCTGCAGCGCGGTGACCTTCTGGCTCTCTGCATCGACGAGGTCGTTCTGCCGCAGGAGCACGTCGAATGGGGTCGACTCGCCATGCTCGAGCCGGATGCGCTCGGCGCGCAGCTGCTCCGCCGCAGCGAGGCGCCGGCGCTCGGCCGCCTCGACGCCTTCGGCCGAGGCGATCAGCCCGCGCGCCGCCGAGCGGATGTCGACGATGATGCCCTGCTTCAGCTGGGTGCGGCGCGACTCGGCGCGTCGCAGCTCGAACTCCGACCGGTTGTAGTTCTTGCGCGCGGTGGTGTTCGGGAGCGGGATCGACACCCGGCCGCCGGCGATCCACTGCCGGGACCCGCCCCATTGATCGAAGCTGTCCCCGTACGTCGACGGCGGGATGCTGCCGACCGGCGGGCCACCGGCGAAGTCCAAGCGATTCAGATTCTCGGAGCCCGTGATGCCCTGGGTGTTGTAGCCGCCGATGAAGCTGATGTCGGGGAGCCGCTGATTGCGCGCGAACCGCTGCTGGACCTCGGCCTGATCGATGCCGTGCTCCGCCGAGCGGATCTCCGGCCGCTTCGTGAAAGCCGTTGCGACGGCCGCCTCGACGTCCACGTACTCGATCGTCTCGTAGCCGGGATTGTCCGTCGGGCTGAACGTGAGCGCCGTTGCGGCCGTGAGGCGCCGGCCGAGCAACGCGGCGATCAGCTGATCCTGCGCGTTCTGGTAGCTGTTGCGGGCGACGATGCGATTGAACTCACTGCTGGCGACGCCCGCCTCGGCCTCGACGACCTCGACCTTCGACACGACGCCGACGTCGTATTGCGTCTGCGTCTGCTCGAGGAGCGCGTAGTTCGTCTCGAGCGCCTTCTCGGCCACCCGGAGCTGCTCCGCCGTCGCGACCAGGTTCCAGTAGGTGTTGATGATGCCCTGCACGACGTCCATCACCGCCGTCTCGAAGTCGTCGTGCGACTGCTCGGAGGCGAACTTCAGCGTGCGGACCTGGGTCCAGGCCTCGTTCCAGATCAGGCCCCGCATGAGCGGGACCTCGACGCCGATGTCGAACCCCGAGTTGAACTGGGGCGAGTAGATCTGGAACGCGTTCGTGGTGGTGTTGGCCTCGTTCGACTCGAAGGTGAAGGAGGCCTTCGCGCCCAGGTACGGGACCAGCATGTCGAGCCCCGCATCACCCGTCAGGCGGGTGTCGTCGTTCACGGGCGACACGAGCCCGCCGGTGGGGAGCTGGTCGTCCACGAACGTCAGGTTGCCGGTGAAGACCGGGTCGTACGCGCCCCAGCTCGCGGCCTCGTCCAGCTCCGCGATGTACGGCGCGTAGCGGCTGATCTCGACGTTGAGATTGTTCCGGAGCCCGAGCGCGATCGCCTCGTCGAGCGAGAGTGGCTGCCCGGGGATCTGGCGCACGGCCGTCGGGTCCTCGTCCACCTGGGGCCCGTCATACATCCCGCCTTCGGCGGCAAGCGCGAGGGGGGCCGCGAGGGCAACAGAGATGGCCGCGACGATGGCGAGGAGCGGCCACCGAGCGGGGGAGTGCGAGGACGGTCTGCGGGCACCGCCTGGGAAGCTGCGCGATCGGCTGTGCATGGAGTTCCTCCGGCGGGGACTTTACCCGAGTGCCGCGTTCGTCGCCGTGTCTAGTCGGGTCGACCCGACGGGAGCTGGCCGCTTCGTGCCCGGCTCCATGTTCGGCCCGCTGATCCTCTGCTGCCTTCGCATGTCAGCGAAGATCGGCGGGGCCACGCCTCGTCGCGGCAGGGTCCAGGGCGCCATCCTATGCTCGGCGGCGCATGCGTATCACCATGATCGTCGTCGCAGCGGGGCAGGGGGCGCGGTTCGGTCAGTCCGTTCCGAAGGCTTTCGTGCCCCTGCGCGGGCACACCCTGCTCGAGCGCTCGATCCGCACGCTGGCCGGCGTGCCCGGCGTCGAGACGATCGTCCCGGTGGTGCCCCCCGACGCGATCGAGCGCTTCGCCGAGCTGCCACTGCAGGATCTCGGCGACACCGTCGCTCCGCCGGTCGCCGGCGGGCGCGAGCGCCAGGACTCGGTGGCGAACGGGCTCGCCGCGCTGGGCTCCGTCCCCGACTTCGACCTCGTCGGGGTGCACGACGCGGCGCGCTGTCTCGTGAGCGTCGACGAGGTGGCTCGCGTGGTCGAGCGGGCCGCCGAGACCGGCGCCGCGATCCTGGCGGCGCCGGTGCGCGACACGATCAAGACCGTGGACGGCGACCGCATCGTCGACTCGCCGAGCCGCTCCGGCCTCTGGGCCGCGCAGACACCCCAGGTGTTCCGGGCGCGTTGGCTGCGGAACGCCCTCGATCTCGGCCGGGAGGAGGGCATCCACGGCACCGACGACGCGCAGCTCGTCGCCCACGCCGGTCATCCCGTATACGTGGTCGAGGGCAGCGAGCGGAACCTGAAGCTCACGCATCCCGGCGACATCGCCGTGGCCGAGGCGTGGCTCGACGAAGAAGAGGTCGAGGGGACGCGCGCCGGCGGCGCCACGGCGGAGGGTGCACGATGAGGATCGGCCAGGGCTTCGACGCGCACCGGCTCACCGAGGGTCGCCGGCTCGTGCTCGGGGGGGTGGAGGTCCCGCACGACAAGGGGCTCGAAGGCCACTCCGACGGCGACGCGCTGCTGCACGCGTTGACCGACGCGCTGATCGGCGCGCTCGGCCTGGGCGATCTCGGTACGCACTTCCCGTCGTCGGACGAGAGCCTCGCCGGTGTCGCCAGCCACGTGCTGCTCGAGAAGGTGGTCGCGATGATGGAGCAGCGGCACCACCGCGTCGGCAACGTCGACGCGACCATCATCGCCCAGGCGCCGCGGCTCGCGGCGCATCAGCCGCGGATGAAGTCCAACATCGTGCGCTGGCTCGGCACCACACCCGACCGCGTGAACGTGAAGGTGACGAGCACCGATCACCTCGGCGCCCTCGGCCGCGAGGAGGGCATCGCGGCCCTCGCCGTGGTGCTGCTCGAGCCGGCTCGGTAGGGGAGGGCAGCGTGTCGGACGCAGAAGAGCGCCCCTTCGAGCTCGTGAGCGACTTCGCGCCGTCGGGCGATCAGCCGCAGGCGATCGATCAGCTGGTCGAGGGCATCGAGCAGGGGCTGCCGCATCAGACCCTGCTGGGCGTGACCGGCAGCGGCAAGACGTTCACGATCGCGTGCGTGGTCGAGAAGACCAACCGCCCGACCCTCGTCATGTCGCCGAACAAGACCCTCGCCGCCCAGCTCTATGCCGAGATGAAGGAGCTCTTCCCACACAACGCGGTCGAGTACTTCGTCTCGTACTACGACTACTACCAGCCCGAGGCCTACATCGCCGCGAGCGACACCTACATCGAGAAGGACTCGTCGATCAACGACGAGATCGACAAGCTCCGCCACTCGGCGACCCACTCGATCCTGACCCGCCGCGACACACTGGTCGTCGCGAGCGTCAGCTGCATCTACGGCCTCGGCGCCCCCGAGAACTACGGCTCGATGCACGCCTACCTCGAGCCGGGCATGCCCTGCGTGCGGGACGATCTGCTGCGGCTCCTGGTCGACATGCAGTACCGCCGCAACGATCACGACTTCCATCGCGGCACGTTTCGGGTGCGCGGCGACATCGTCGAGATCTTCCCGCAGTACGAGAGCGAGCGGGCGATCCGCATCGAGTTCTTCGGCGACGAGATCGAGTCGATCGCCGAGATCGATCCGCTGCGCGGCAAGGTCGTGGCGCGTCCGAAGCGGGCGCTGATCTTCCCCGCCAGCCACTACGTCGCAGGTGACGCACGGTTGAAGGCCGCGGTCGAGGGCATCCGCGAGGAGCTCGACGAGCGCATCCAGGCGTTCAAGGCCGAGGGCAAGCTGCTCGAGGCCCAGCGTATCGAGCAGCGCACGATGTACGACATCGAGATGCTCGAAGAGCTCGGCTTCTGCCACGGCGTCGAGAACTACTCGCGCTGGCTCGATGGCCGCAGCGCGGGCCAGACCCCGTACACGCTCTATGACTACCCGCCCGATGACACGCTCGTGGTGATGGACGAGAGCCACATCTCGGTGCCCCAGATCGGCGGCATGTACCGCGGCGACCGGGCGCGCAAGGAGACCCTCGTCGACTTCGGCTGGCGCCTGCCGAGCGCCCTCGACAACCGACCGCTGCGCTTCGACGAGTGGGAGGCGCGCGCCCATCAGCGCATCTACGTCTCCGCCACGCCGGCCGAGTACGAGCTCGAGCAGAGCCAGGGCGTCGTGGTCGAGCAGATCATCCGACCGACCGGTCTCATGGACCCGGTGGTCGAGATGCGGCCGGCGGGCGGGCAGGTCGACGATCTGCTCGACGAGGTGCGGAAGGTCGTCGACACGGGCGGGCGCGTGCTCGTCACGACGCTGACCAAGCGCATGGCCGAGGAGCTGACCGAGTACTACGCCGATCTCGGCATCCGCATCCGCTACCTGCACAGCGACGTCAAGACGATCGAGCGCATGGACATCATTCGTGAGCTGCGCGAGGGCGTCTTCGACGTGCTCGTCGGCATCAACCTGCTGCGCGAGGGGCTCGACATCCCCGAGGTGACGCTGGTCGCGATCCTCGACGCCGACAAGGAGGGGTTCCTGCGCTCGACCCGTTCGCTGATCCAGACGATCGGCCGCGCGGCGCGCAACGCCGAGGGGCGGGTGCTGCTCTACGCCGACAAGGAGACGGATTCGATCCGCGAGACCCTGGCCGAGACGGACCGGCGCCGGGAGGCGCAGGCCGCCTACAACGAAGAGCACGGCATCACGCCGACGACCATCGTCAAGAAGATCACGAGCCTGCAGGACAGCATCTGGAACGCCGACTACGTGACGGTCCGCAAGAACGACGAGCGCAGCGAGCCCGACGTGCCGCTGCACGAGCTGCCGGCCGTCATCGCCAGCCTCCGCAAGGAGATGCAGACCGCCGCCAAGGAGCTCGACTTCGAGACCGCGGCCATGATTCGCGACCGCATCAAGATCCTCGAGCGCGATCGCATCCAGCTGACGTGAGCAGGCTCGTGACGGGGTCGCCGGGGAGTGTGAGCGGGCGCCCTCGATGCGCGATCCTCCGCCCATGAGCGATCCGCCGTCCACGTCCGATGCGCCCGCGCCCTCCGCGAAGCCGGCGAAGAAGGCGACGCTCGAGGAGCGCGTCGAGACCCTGCCGACGACCCCGGGCGTGTACCTGTTCAAGAGCGAGCGCGGTGCCGTGCTCTACGTCGGCAAGGCGCAGAACCTTCGCCAGCGCGTGCGCCAATACATCGCCGGTGGCGACGGGCGGCACCAGATTCCGACGCTGATGCGGCGGGCCGCCGACGTCGACGTCCTCGTCACCAAGAACGTGAAGGAGGCGCTGCTCCTCGAGAACGAGCTGATCAAGCGTCACAAGCCCGTCTTCAACGTGCGGCTGCGCGACGACAAGCAGTATCTCGGCCTTCGCATCGACCCGAGCGAGACGTGGCCGCGCCTCGTCGGCGTCCGCAAGTTCCGCAAGGACGGCGCGCTCTACTTCGGTCCGTACACGTCGAACGTGGCGTTGCGCGAGGCGCTCTCGAATCTGCGTCGCATCTTCCCGCTGCGCTCGTGCAGCGACGGCACCTTCCGCGACTATCAACGCCGCGGCCGCCCGTGCATCGAGTACGAGATGAAGCGCTGCCTCGGGCCCTGCGTCGGGCTGACCGACGAGGGCGCCTATCGCGAGCAGGTCGACGGCACGGTGCTCTTCCTCAAGGGGCGTTCGTCGGAGCTCGTGCGACATCTCGAGAAGCAGATGCAAGTCGCTGCGGATGCAGAAGATTTCGAGGCTGCTGCTCGACTGAGGGATCGCCTCCAGGCGGTCGGCCGCACCCTCGAGCAGCAGCAGATCGTGAGCGAGAGCCAGCTCGAGCGCGACGTGTTCGGGCTCGCGCGCGAAGGCGGTGAGGTCGAGGTGCAGGTGCTGCACGTGCGCGACGGGCGGGTGGTCGGCGCCGAGGACTTCGGCTTCTCGGACGTCGAGCTCGACGACGGCGCGGTGATGTCGTCGTTCCTCGGCCAGTACTACGGCAAGGTCGAGGGGCGCGAGGCGCCGAAGGAGCTGGTCTGCTCGGACGCGCTCGCGGACGACGACGCGTCGGCGCTGACCGATCTGCTGAAGGAGCGCTTCGAGCGCAACGTGGCGATCCGTGTCCCGCAGCGCGGTGACGCACGGCAGCTCGTCGAGACCGCGCGCCGCAACGCCGAGGTCGCGCTGAAGACCCGGCTCGAGGCCCGCGAGAGCGTCGAGTCGGCACTCGCCGAGATCCAGGACTCGTGTGCGCTCGAGCGGTTGCCCCGGCGCATCGAGTGCTACGACGTCTCGAATCTCGCAGGCACCCTGGCGGTGGCCAGCCGCGTGGTCTTCGAGGATGGCGCGCCGCACAAGGCCGACTACCGCAAGTACAAAGTGCGCGAGGCGGCCGCCGGCGACGACTACGACTCGCTGCGCGAGGTGCTGCGCCGCCGCCTCGAGCGCATCGAGGCCGAGCCGCTGCCCGACCTGCTGATGGTGGACGGCGGGCGGGGCCAGCTCGGCGTCGTGATGGCCGCGCTCGAGGACGTGGACCTCTCCGTCGACGTGCTCGCGATCTCGAAGGAGCGCGACGAAGAGAGCCCGTCCGCGCGTGTCAAACGAGGCGGCGGGCTGAAGGCCGAGCGCCTGTTCCGGCCCGGGCGCTCGAACCCGATCCTGCTCCCCCCGAGCTCGCGCGGCCTGCTGCTGCTGCAGCGCGTACGCGACGAGAGCCACCGCTTCGCCATCGAGTACCAGCGAAGGCTCCGCAATCAGACGAACCTGACGTCGATCCTCGAGGAGCTGCCGGGCATCGGGCCGGGCAAGCGGCGCGCGCTGTTGAAGGAGCTGGGCTCGCTGCGGTCCGTGCGCGACGCCGACGTCGACACGCTCACGCAGGTCACCGGCATCTCGCAGCGCAACGCCGAGACGATCCACCGATTCTTCGCGGCGACGCGGTCGGTGGAGGCCTCGCAGAGGACCCCCGACACGCAGGAGCCGGCCGACGAGACCAGCGCCGAGGCCGTCAAGCACCCGGACAGCGGAGCCGAAGAGTAGGGGAAACCCTCGGAGGCCCCGTGCTCCGCAGAAGCGATCCCCGCCCCCGCCCCGGACCGCCGGCACGCACTCGTCGTGCCTTCGTGCGC
>CAYYSY010000367.1:0-4486 GCA_964474355.1 uncultured Spirochaetaceae bacterium
CTGCACCAGGTCTTCCTGGGCAGCGCGGTGCCGCTGCCCAACTGGATCTACCGCGATCTCGAGCGCTGGCATCACCTCTCGTTCCTGAAGAGCCGTCGCACGATGGGCTTTTTGCACGAGGCCCTCGACGGTGCACGGGAGCCCGAGAAGATCGAGGCACTGATGCACGTGATCGAGAACGACCTCGGCCACGCGCTCTATCGCTCGGTGGAGGCGACGAAGTCGGCGCTCTCGCAGTCCGACGAGGCGGTCTTCGCCTTCCACGACGACCCCGTGCACATCGAGACCCCGGTTCTTCGCAGCGAGTTCGAGGCGTGGATCGCCGAGGAGCTCGAGGCGATCGAGCAGTGTCTCGACGGGCTGCTCACCGAGACCGGCACCGCACTCGAGCGCGTCGACCGCGTGTTCATGACCGGCGGATCGTCGTTCGTCCCCGCCGTCCGCCGCCTCTTCACCGAGCGTTTCGGCGCCGAGAAGGTGCGCGGGGGCGAGGAGCTCGTGTCGGTGGCCAGCGGCCTCGCACTGCGAGCCCACGATCTCGCGCGGTCGCGCGCACACTGAGCCGCTGGTCTGCCAACGAGCGGGCGCGCGTACACTGAGCCGCGGGTCTGCCAACGAGCGGGCGCACGTACACTGAGCGCCGGCACGGCCATGAGCGGTCGCGCGTACACTGAGCCGCTGGTCTGCCAACGGAGCGGTCGCGCGTACACTGAGCGCCGGGACGGCCATGAGCGGTCGTGCGTACACTGAGCGCGGGTTCGGCGATGTGGGATCGCCGGACGCCCGGGCCCGGCGAGGCGCCGCCCCGGCGGCCCTCGAACGGAGAAGACGGAGTTGGACAGCGCGAGCTCTACGCCGAAGACGCCGCCCCCGCCCCTCGAAGGCGCGGTGCTGCCCGAGCGCGAGCACCGGGTCGACGCCCACGGCGCGCAGCTGCACGTGATCGAGTGGGGCGACCCCGAGGCGCCCCCGATCCTGTGCACCCACGGCATGTGGGATCACGCGCACTGCTTCGATCTGCTCGCCCCGCTGCTCGCGGAGCGCTTCCGCGTGGTCGCGTTCGATGCGCGGGGGCACGGAGACAGCTCGTGGGCCGATGCGTATCGCTGGCCCGACGACGTCGAGGACATCCTCGTGATGCTCGACTGGCTCGGCCGGCCCGCGCACCTCGTCGGCCACAGCAAGGGCGGCGGCCAGGCCACCGACGCGACGATGCTCGCCGAGGGACGAGTGCGCCAGCTCGTGAACCTCGACGGCTTCGGCCCGCCCGAGGAGGGCTTCACGCCGCCCGGGCGCGAGCCGATGCCGGTGCACCTCGGCCCCGCCGAGCGCATGGAGCAGTATCTCGACCGACGGCGCGGCATGGCCACGCGCAGCGACTGGCGCCCCTATCCGGACGTCGAGGCGCTGATCGACCGCCGCAGCCACCAGAACCCACGGCTCAGCCGCGAGTGGCTCGCGTACTTCTCGCACTTCGGCGCGCGAAGAGACGACGACGGCTGGCGCTGGAAGTCCGACCCGATGGCCGGCTGGGGCTTCGGCCCGTTTCGGCCCGACTGGATCGCGCCCATGTGGCGGCACGTGAAGGTGCCGGTGCTGGCGGTGGTCGGCGCCGAGCCCGACACCTGGGGTCCCCTGCCCGAGCCGCTGCTGAGCGACCGGCTCGCGAACTTCCCCGACTACGAGCGGGCCGTCGTGCCCGACTCGGGTCATTTCATGACGATCGAGCAGCCGCGCTACGTGGCGGGCCTGATCCTCGACTTCCTCGAGCACTGAGACCCCGTCGGCGTCTGCCCCGCCGCCCACGCGACCGTCACGGAGACGAAGCTTGAACCGCGAATCGACCCGAGTGCGAAACGCCCGCATCGAGATCGCCTGTCATCCCATCGCCGACGGTGCCGGGCGGCCGCTGCTCCTGCTGCACGCTCTGCATGGCTCGGCGCGGGACTGGTCCGACCTGCCGACATGGCCGGGCCCCGTGCACGCGCTCGACTTCTCGGGCCACGGTGACTCGGACTGGGCGCGCGGTGGCGGCTATACCCCCGAGCTCTTCGTCGCGGACGCCGATGCCGTGCTCGCGAGCATCGTGTCGCCGGACGACGATGAGGGCATCGCCCTCGCCGGCGCGGGCTCGGGCGCCTACGTCGCGCTGCTGCTCGCCGGCGCGCGGCCCGGGGTCGTGCGCGCAGCGCTCCTCGGCCCGGGGGCCGGTCTCGGCGAGACCGACGGCGAGCCCGATTTCGAGCGCACGCCCGAGCGCATGCGCGACCCGGGCGACGTGCCCGACGGCTGCGACCCCTCGCTCTGGCGCTACTTCGGTGAGATGAAGCCGCGCGAATACGTCGAGAGCTTCGCGGCGCGGGCGAAGCGCCTGCTGCTGCTCGAAGACGGCACGGAGCGACCGCCGTGGTGGGCCATCGCCCGGGCGGCACCGGGGGCGGAGGCGACCGGCCCCGACTGGCAGACGGCGCTCCAGGCGCTCGCGAGGGCATGACGATGGTCGGACACGCGACCCCCGAAGACGGCCTCATGTGGGCGCAGCGCCATCACGGCGGTGGTGACGGGCGCGTGACCCTCGAGCGCGTCCCCGTGCCCGAGCCCGGCCCCGGACAGGTGCTGGTCGAGATCAGGGCGTGCGGCGTGTGCCGCACCGACCTGCACGTGGTCGACGGCGAGCTCGAGGGCTCGGCGTGCCCCATCGTGCCCGGCCACGAGGCCGTGGGCGTCGTCGTCGCCTGCGGCGAGGGCGTCGACGAGCACGCACCCGGCGCGCGCGTCGGCCTGCCCTGGCTGGCCTGGGTCTGCGGTGAGTGCGGGCCCTGCCTTCGCGGCCAGGAGAACCTCTGCGAGCGGGCTCGGTTCCGGGGGCACCACGTCGACGGCGGCTATGCCGAGTACGCGGTGGCCTGGGCCGACCACGCCTTCGCCCTGCCCGATGCGTACGACGACGTGTCGGCGGCCCCACTGCTATGCGCCGGGCTGATCGGCCATCGCGCATTCCGCCGCACCGGCGACCCGGCGCGGCTCGGGCTCTACGGCTTCGGCGCGGCCGCGCACATCATCGCGCAGATCGCCGTCGACGATGGGCGACAGGTCTACGCGTTCACGCGCCCCGGCGACGAGCGTGGTCAGGCATTCGCGCGCGGGCTCGGCGCCGTCTGGGCCGGTGGCTCGGACGAGCCGGCGCCCGAGCCCCTCGACGCCGCGATCCTCTTCGCACCGGTCGGCGCGCTCGTCCCCAAGTCACTGGCCGACGTGCGGCCCGGTGGGCGCGTCGTGTGCGCCGGCATCCACATGAGCGACGTGCCGAGCTTTCCGTACGCGCTGCTCTTCGGCGAGCGCGAGGTGGTGTCGGTGGCGCACCTCACGCGGGACGACGCGCGCAGCTTCCTCGAGCGCGCCGCGCGCACGCACATCGAGACGCACACGCACAGGTACGCGCTCTCGGACGCGCAGCAGGCCCTCGAGGACCTGCGGGCCGGCCGCTTCGACGGCGCCGCGGTGCTCGTCCCCGACGAGCGCGGCGGCCCTTCCGACCCGGCTGTGTCAGACTGAATCGGCTCGCCGGATCACACAGCACGCAGTGCCTCGCGGCCTCGAGCGGCGAAGGGGCTCGAGGAGACGCAAATGCAGGGCATGATCATTCGCTGGGCGATGAACGTCGTCGGGCTCTTCGTCGCCGAAGGTCTGCTCGAAGGCATTCAGGTGACGGGCGGCGCATTCGAGTTCTTCCTCGCCGCGCTCCTGCTCGGCTTCGTGAATGCGATCGTGCGGCCGATCGCGATCCTCTTCACGCTGCCTGCGACGATCCTCTCGATGGGTTTGTTCTTGTGGGTGATCAATGGCGCCATGCTCGCGCTGGTCGGCTGGCTCATGCCGACGGTGCACGTGGCGGGGCTGTGGTCGGCGATGCTGGGGTCCTTGATCATCGGGGGCGTGGCCTGGGTGGGGAACTCGTTCATCGGGCCCAAGGGCAAGGTCGAAGTCATGGTCGCGCAGGGGCGGCCGGTGCCGGGGCCGGATCGGCTCGACGGCTGAGCGGGGGCTCGGACGGCCGGCGCTCGGCCGGCCCGGTGTGTGGGCTCCGCGAATGCCTCGCTGCGGGGCGTGGTCTCCGCATTGATTCCGGGTCCCGCCGGCACTCGCGCTTCGCGCTGAGGTGCCGGGCCGCTAGGTCACGTTGGGGGTGCGGGGAGGCGCTGCGGGTGACTTCGCTGCGCCCACACACCGGGCCGGCCGAGCGCCGGGTGCGGGGTGGCGCGAGGCGCCGGTGAACCGCTCCCGGTGCTGCGATCGGAGTCAGCGCGCGACCACCGACCGGGTTCGAGTGGGGTTAGCTTCGGCGCAGGGTCAGGACCGGGCAGTTGGCGTGTTGGACGACTCTTTCGGTGGTGCTGCCCAGGAGGATCTGCTCGAGCTTCGAGAGGCCTCGGGTGGACATCACGACGAGGTCGGCGCCGGGGGTCTCGGTCAGGTCGCTGATCAC
>CAYYSY010000368.1:0-6970 GCA_964474355.1 uncultured Spirochaetaceae bacterium
AGGGCGCGAACGAGCGCGAGCTCGAGCGTCTCTCGGCGCGGATCACCCGCTTCGGGGGCGACTCGGCTGCCAGCGTCAGAGCGAGTCTCACCCCCG
This sequence comes from uncultured Spirochaetaceae bacterium, assembly GCA_964474355.1. Lineage (GTDB taxonomy): Bacteria > Myxococcota_A > UBA9160 > UBA9160 > UBA4427 > CAYYSY01. The sequence goes on from CAYYSY010000368.1 coordinate 97, forward strand.
ACGAAGCCCCGGATCGGGGGCGTTCCGCCACAAGTGAGGGCTGACTGAGCGCCGCGCGAAGCCGGAGCACCGCGGCTTCCTCGCTCCATGGGTCGGACCGGACTCATGCGAGTGCCGCGAGTTCAGGGTGGGGCCGAGAATGTTTCCCGTCAGGTGGCGGCTTGGTGGTAGGGTGACGTAGAGCCATCTTGATTCAGTTGATCCTCGATGCTCCAAATCCCAGTGTGTCGCGCCAGCATAGGGAGAGCCTGCCTTGCAGACCCGGAACCGGAAGCTCCAACTCGTCGCCCTGATTGCCGTCTCGACGCTTGCGACCGCCGCAAGCGCCGACACGAAGCTCTACTCGATGACCGCCGCGGCGCGTCAGTTCACCGGAAGCCAGCTCGAGATCCCGGTGACGGGCTCCGCCACTTCGACCGACGCCCTCGGACAGCAGGAGACGTCGACCCTCGGGCTGGTACAGCCGGTGCTTCGCGTCTGGAACGCACAGCTCGATCGCCCGGCCACCGCCAGTACCGACCCGCTCTGGCTCGGCGGGCCCAACCAGGCGATGCAGCTCAAGACCTCGCTCGCGATCCAGGTCCCGCCGCGTGGCGTGATCGTGACGTTCTTCGAGGGGGGGCGATCCGGCCCGCCGACGTTGAGCTTCTGTCCCGGAGGCACCGATCCCGCCTCGGGTGGCACCGTCTTCAACGGCGCGGCTCCGTACAACCCGAACTGCACAGTCGTTGCGAGCGCCGGCCCCGGCGGCATCGGCATCGCCAACGGCATCATGCGATACACCGCCACTGCCAATCAGTTCGGCGGCTTCGGTGCGGTGGCGGCCCAGGGCACGGCGTCGCTCGCGGTCATGCAGGCACAGCCGACACAGAATCCCGCGACGACGAACTCGGGCTTCGGCTCGGTCGCGTTCGCGGGCGACATCATCGACATCTCCGGCGTCGGCGGTCCGATCGACGATCCGGGCGGGACGGGTGCGCTCGATGGCATCGCGATCAAGAAGCTTCTCGGCTACACGCCTTCCGGAATCATCACGCAGGTCGGCGCGACGCTGCTCCCGATCCCGGCCCTCGCCCAGACCGCCTGGGGCGGCAACCTCACGACCGGCCAGGTGATGGTCTGGGTGACGGCCGTTCAGCCGGGCGCGCCCACGCAGATGGTCACGCTCACGGGCAGCGACACGCGCACCGCGATGGGCGTCGGCAACATCACGCTGGTGGGCGGGTCGATTTCGAAGACGACGCTGACGGGTCACTCGCGGACGCACAACAAGGTCACGTTCACGATCACGCCCGAGCCCACGATGCTGCTCGGCGCGAGCAGCGGGTTCTTCGCGCTGCTCGTCACGCACCGCGTGATGCGCCGGCGAGGGGGGTCGACCGAGGCCTGATCGGCTCGGCTCCACCCGATCGAGCGCGCAGCGAGAATCGAAGCGCCCGGTTCCCCCACGAGTGGGGAGCCGGGCGCTCTTCGTTTCGGCCGGTCGAGTCGGCGCCGGCTCCGTTGCCCCTCGAAGACTCCGTCGTCATGCGATCCGAGACGACGCTGAGCGCCTCCAGATGCCCGCGCGTCGAGGGCACGTCCGCGCCCATCGCGGCGGATCTCCTCGCGAATCCCGAAGTGTGATGCCCATCGCTCAACCCGCCGCGGTCATCGACCGATGTCGGAAGGGTGGAATCGTACGGGAGCCCCCACATGACCTTCGCTCGTGTCCTCCGAGGCAGCGCCATGGCGCTCGTCGCATGCATGGCGGTCACGCTGCTCGCCGCCTGCAATCTGATCGACGCCGCGCCCGGCGAAGGCGAAGGCGCTCCTGGTGAGCCGCCGCCGGCCGTCGTCACGAAGGCCGAGGCGGGCGACGCGGCCGCAGAGTTCGAGCTGGGCGACTGGTATGCGAATGCCGAGACCGGCGACGCAGCGCGCAATCGCGCGCGCGCCCACGACTGGTACACCCGCGCAGCCGAGCAGGACGAGGTCCGCGCGCAGACCGCGCTCGGCGTGCTGTTCCTGCAAGGCGAGGGCACCGAGCGCAACACCCTCGAGGCGAAGCGCTGGCTGCAGCGCGCCGTCGCCCAGGGCGACCCCGCCGCGCACTTCCATCTCGGCGAGCTCTACGCCGTCGGCGGAGACTTCGAGCCCGATCCGGTGAAGGCCGCGGGCTGGTGGCAGCAGGCCGCCGAGCTCGGGCTGCCCGAGGCGCAGTACCGGCTGGGCGAGGCGTACGAGCACGGCCTCGGCGTCGAGGTCGACCCCGAGGCGGCGCTTCGCCTCTATCGCAAGGCCGCCGATCAGCAGATGGTCGAGGCGCAGTACAAGCTCGGCGTGCTCTTCGACGAGGGACGCATCGTGCCCCGCGACGCCGCCGAGGCGGTCACCTGGTATCGCATGGCGGCGGAGACCGGTCACGCGCCCTCGCAGGCGCAGCTCGGCTTCATGTACGCGAGCGGCGACGGCGTCATGCAGCGCTACGACGAGGCGGTGAAGTGGTCGACTCTCGCGGCCGAGGCGGGTGACCCCGACGGGTGCAACAACCTCGCGGTGCTGCACTTGAAGGGCTTCGGTCTGCCGCAGAGCTTCAGCGAGGCGATCGTCTGGTATCGCAAGGCGGCGCAGCGCAACCACGCGTCGGCGCAGAACATGCTCGGCACGCTCTATCTGACGGGTGCCGGCGGTACGCCGAAGAACGCGAAGGAGGCCGAGCACTGGTGGCGCATGGCCGCCGACCAGGGCTACGCCGCCGCGCAGTACAATCTCGGCGGGATGTTTTCCCGCGGCCTCTCGACCACGCTCACGCGCGACGAGGCCATGGACTGGCTGGGCCGCGCCGCCGAGCAGGGACACCGCCCGGCGCGCCGCGAGCTCGCGAAGCTGCGCGCCCAGGCCGCGGCCGAGGTCGAGGCGGCGGCGCCTGCGAGCGAGCGGGCCGAAATGGCCGACGAGCTCGCCGAGGCCGAGTCAGCCGTCATCTGAGCCGCGGCTCGTGCGCTTCCTGAGAAGCGCCCGCATCCATGGTCGGCGCAGCTGCATCCTTCCGGGGTGAGCGGCGTCCAATGCGAAGACGCGCCCGCGTCCCGATGCCCCCGTCGTCACGACGTGCGCGGGGTGCCGAGGAAGCCGTCATGAATCTGCTCAGTCTTCGACTCCCGGGGCTCGTCCTGCTCGCGGTCGTCGCCATCGCGATCTCCGACGCCGGCCTCGCACAGGTCTTGATCGCGAAGGCCGATGCCGCCGACACAGAGGCGACCTCGTTCTACGATCTCGAGGCGCGCCGGCTCGGCGGCGAGGTCGAGCGACTCGACCGATACCGCGGCCAGGTGCTGCTCGTGGTCAACACCGCGAGCCGCTGCGGCTATACGCCCCAGTACGAGGGCCTGCAGGCGCTCTACAGCGAGCAGCGCGATCGCGGGCTCACCGTGCTCGGCTTCCCCTCGAACGACTTCGGCGAGCAGGAGCCGGGTAGCGACCGCGAGATCGGCGCCTTCTGCAAGGCGAGCTACGGCGTCGAGTTCCCGATGTTCTCGAAGGTCGTGACGGGCGGGCCCGACGCGCACCCGGTCTACGCGTATCTCACGTCACGCCCTGCGCCGGTGGGCGGCCCCGTGCGGTGGAACTTCCAGAAGTACCTCGTCGACAGGCAGGGCCGCGTCGTCGCACGCTTCGACTCGAAGGTGAAGCCCGGCGACGCGAAGCTGCGTGCCGAGATCGAGCGATTGCTCGGCGAGCCCGCGCCCGCGGGCTGAGTCGGCGTGATCGGCCGCGCGATGATCTACGTCTACGTCTACGGCGTCGAGTGTTGCGGGGCGATCTGCCCCGCCGCCGATCCTTCGCGTACGCATGGGGAACACTTCGCCAGTCCGACACAATGCGCTGCGTTGAGGCCGTCGCGGCACCGCGAGTAGTCTCCGCGGCCGGCCGACTCACGGGCGAACGCGAAGAGGGGGATGGCGTGTGATCGGGAGCATGCGAGGCAGCGCGGCAATGGGTTGTGCGTGCGCGCTCGTCTGCGCAGCGGGATTGGCCCGAGCCGACGACCACGAAGCCGGCGAGTCGAGCTTCCACCGGCACCATGTCGGACTCATCCTTGGCGGCGCGAGCGCAGCCGAGGAGCACCGCAATGACCAGCACGGCTTCGTCATCGGCCTCGACTACGAGTACCGGTTCTCACGCTGGATCGGCGCGGGCCTGATCGGCGAAGCGGCCGCAGGGAACCTCCGCGACGGCGTCGTCGTCGGCTCCGTCTTCCTCCACCCGTGGCGGGGACTCGTCCTTGCAGCGGGGCCGGGCGTGGAGATCTCCTCGCTCGGGGTCGAGTACGTGACCCGCGTCGCCGTGGCCTATCAGTTCCCGATCGCACGCCGCTTCACCATCGCGCCCGAGTTCAGCGTCGACATCCTGAAGGAGCACCCGGTCTACATCTACGGTGTGGTGTTCGGTGTGGGCTTCTGACGCACGCGCGCCCAGATCACCCAGTCGTCCTGTGTCTCGACCCGCTCGAGCGGGCTCGCCTCGAGCGCTTGGATGACGTCGTTCCACCCCCGTGCATCGCCCTGCAACGCCACTGCCTGTAGCGGCACCGACTCGATCGCGTGCGCGAGCAGCTTGCCGCCACGGGGCAGCCGCTTTTCGCCGCCGACCATGCGCGTCAGCTGTGCGCGCAGTGTCAGCTCGCGCTGATCGAAGCGGTCGGCGAGCACGTCGAGCAGCATCTCGCGCACGACGAGCGGGTGCGGGTGGTCGTGCAGCAGCGGGATCCAACGCGAGGGCGCGACGGGTGCCAGCACGAAGTCGTCGGGGCCGGCGTGGCGCGCGACGGCGCGCGCGACCTCGAGCTCGGCCGGGTCGATCTTCACGCCCGGCCAGCCCAGCCGCACACCGTTTGCCGGCGACGGCGTGAGCACGCCGCCGCTCACCGCGAGTCCGACCGCGACGAGCGCCGCGAACGCGAGGCCCTGCGCGGGTCGCGTGCGGTCGCCGAGCCGCGCGGCCGCAAACGCGACGCCCGAGGTCAGCACCACCGCGAGCGCGATCGGCACGGGCCAGATCCACAGCACGCGGAAGTACGTGTCGGGCCCGGTGATCTGCGTCGCGACGAGGTGTGCGTGGAGCGGAGACCAGAAGAGCAGGGCGGCGGCGCCGGCGTAGATCGCAACGAAGCGCCGCAGGGCGGCCGTCGGCGCCACGGCGGTGGCCAAGACGATGACGAAGAGCATCCATGCCGCATCGAGGCCCTCACCCGCGACGATCTCGAGCGCCTCGGCCATGAACTCGGTGGCCGAGAACTCGAGGCTCGGCAGGGGATGGGGCGCCTCGCTGAACGCGCGCAGCATCTCGGCGCGAAGCACGAGGGCGACGCCGACGGCGTGCGCCGATGCGAGCGACCCGATCGCGAGCGTGCGGAGCACCACGGATGCGCTCGGCATGTCTTCGTCTTCGTCCGCCGCGCGCCCGGCGACGACGCGCTCGACGAGCCCGGCAACGACGCCGAGCCCCCCGATCACGGGGGCCAGCCAGAGCGCGTTCGAAGTGAGCCCCACGGCTGCGATCTGCGCCGCCGCCAGCCGGAGCCAGCGCCTCGCGCTCGGGGTGCGCCCGAACGCGAGCCCCGCGTCTGCGAGAAGTGGCCAGAGCACGACGAGCAGGATCGACTTGCCCTGCTGCAGGCGGAGCAGCGCGAACTCTCCATGGGTCGAGCGGCCATCGGCGAAGAGGAAGAGCGACACGACGAGGCCGACGAGCAGCCACGGCCACTCGGCGGGCGCGAGCCTTCGTAGCAGCCGCGCCCACACGATCGGGATCAGCAGCGCGAAGAGCGGCGGCAGCACGACGTGGGCGAGCACGAGCGCGTCGATGCCGGTCGTGAGCGAGAGCAGCGCGATTGCCGGCTCGTACGCCAGCACCCTGAACACCGGCAGGTCGATCGGCACGTCGTCGTACCCGTGCAGCGTGTCGCCGGCGAGCAGGGGCGCACCGGGTGCGTCGGCCGCCGCAACCGCTATGTTCAGATAGAACGCGTCGTCGTCGTTCGCGCGATGCGAGACGGCGACGGTGACGGCGCAGACGAGCGCCAGCACGGGCACGAGCCAGCGGGCAGCAGCGGCGCGGGGTGTCGCTACGCTCCCCTCGCCGGGTGCGACTCGCCACGAGCGCAGCCCACGCCATCCGACGCCCCCCACCAGGGCGATCCACGCCGGCCAGAGCGAGCCCGTCGCCCACGTGGTCCCAGCCGCCGCGATGGCGAGCCCCGCGATCGCCGACTGCTCGGGTACCGAAAGCAGATCGTGCCAGGGCGAGCTCGCCGCGCTGCTCTCGTCTGCGCTCCGCGGTCTGCGCCACCACGCCGCGCCGCCTACCAGGGCGAGCACGAGCACACTCGCGATGCCGAGACTCCGCAGCGATCCGCCCATCGCGACCGTCGCGTTCGAAGCGAGCGTGAAGAGCGCGAACGCAGCGACGCCAGCGTCGGTCCACCACGCGCTCGACAAAGCGCTCCACGAGGCGCTCCACGACGGGCGGCGCGACGGCGCGGCCGACGTCGAGGTCGAAGGATGCTGCGAGCTCGGCGCGCCCAGTGCTGTCCCCCCTCGCGCCGAAGCGGCGTGCGTGCGGCCAGGGTGGATGGTGGGGGCGCGTGGCCTGCCCGGCAAGCTCAGAGCGTGGCGAGGATCGCTTCGAGTCTTCGTCCGACGAGCCCCGCGTCGGCGACGCGGTCGTCGGGGGCCTTGGCCATCATCTCGAGGATCAGCTCGGCGAGCGTATCGGGCACGTCGTCGCAGAGCTCGCGCGGGTCGGGCGGCGCGGTGTGGCGGTGGTGGTACTGCACGTCGCCCTCCTGGAAGGGCACCTTCCCCGTCACGAACTCGAAGAGCGTGACGCC
>CAYYSY010000369.1:0-4083 GCA_964474355.1 uncultured Spirochaetaceae bacterium
GGTCGACGTCCGGCGCGACGTCGATCGCGATGGGCATCTCGAGACGCGGCTCGAAGCCGGCCACGGCATCGTCTCCCAGGGCGTCGTCCGGCGAGCCGGACCAGCGCGGCACGACCTCGACGGGGCCGATGGCGAGGGCGAAGCGCTCGCGCGCCGTGCGCACGGGCTGGGGCCGGCGGCCACCGCGCACCTGGGCCGACGTGAGCCGGAGAGCGGGCACCTCGGGGCTGGTGTCGGAAGGCGCATGCAGCGCGCGCTCGAGCTCGCGCACACCGAGCGCGTCGGCCTGCGTGATCAGAGCCGCGCCGTCGCCGCCCTCCCCCGCGCCTTCGACGGCGACGGTGAGAGGCGCGGCGGAGCCATCCTCGCGCTCGTGGGCGGCCGACAGCTCGGGGAAGGCGCGTAGGGCAGCGAGCGCTGCCTTGAGCGCAACGGCCACGGTCGAGGGCGTGTGCTCGTTCGACGGCGTGGGGATGCGCCGGCGCCAGGCCTCGAGATCGGTGACGTCCGCCGTGCGCTCGAAGCCGCCTGTCGCGGCCGCGGGACGTGCCCCGCCCGACTCGAACGTCGACCGCACGTGGCCCTTGAGATCGCCCTCGAGCACACGGCCGTGGCGACCGCTCCCGGCGACCTCCGCGAGGTCGACGCCGAGCTCCCGGGCGAAGCGCCGGACGCCCGGGCCCGCGTGTGCGCGCACCGGGCGATCGACCCCGGGCGCCTCGGTCGGCTGCGCCAGCGGCGCGGGATGCGCGAACCGCGCCATCGGCGGCGGCGCGTTGGATGATGGAGATGCTTCGTCACGCGCTTCGGGGGCTGCGGCCACGGGTGATCGTGCCGCACCGGAGCTCGCAGGCGGCGTGGCCGTCCGGGCCGGCGCCGCGTCGGCCACCTCGCTCGCCGCCACCACGACGAGCAGCGAGCCCTCGCTCACGGCGTCGCCCAGAGACACCTTCACCGCGAGCACCTCGCCCGCCACGGGGCTCGGCACCTCCATGGTCGCCTTGTCGCTCTCGAGGCTGACGAGCGGATCCTCGACACCGACCCGATCGCCCGGCGCGACGAGGATCTCCACGACGTCCACCGCCTCGAAGTCGCCGATGTCGGGGACGCGGACTTCGACCTCGCGACTCAACGCTCCCCTCCTCGGCGATCGTGCGGCGGGTGACTTCGCATCGCCACGGCTCAGCTCTGCCTCGGGCTCGGCTTGTGCGGATCGAGTCCGTACTTGCCGATCGCCTCGGCCACGCGATCGCGACCCAGTCGGCCATCGTCGGCGAGCGCGTTCAACGCGGCGACGCACACCCAGGCACGATCGACCTCGAAGAACTGGCGCAACCGCTCACGCGTGTCGCTGCGCCCGAAGCCATCGGTGCCGAGCACGCGATAGCTGCGCTTCACGAAGGGCCGGATCTGCTCGGCGTACGCGCGCACGTAGTCGGTGGCGGCGACACACGGGCCCTCGCGGCGCGCGATCTGCCGCTCGACGTAGCAGAGCTCGGGCGGAGCCTCGGGGTTGAGGGCGTTCACCCGCTCGCAGTCCTGCCCGTCGCGCGCGAGCTCGGTGAAGCTCGTGACGCTCCAGACGTCGGCGACGACGCCGAAGTCCTGCTCGAGCATCTCCGCCGCGGCGAGCACCTCGCGCAGGATCGCGCCCGAGCCCATGAGCTGCACTCGAGGTCCGTCGCCCGTGCCCTCGCGCACCGGGTACATCCCCTTCAGGATCCCCTGCTCCACGCCCTCGGGCATGGCGGGCTGCGGGTACTTCTCGTTCATGACCGTGACGTAGTAGAAGACGCTCTCCTGCTCGCGGTACATCCGACGCATGCCGTCCTGAACGATCACCGCGAGCTCGTACGCGTAGGTCGGGTCATAGGCGATGCAGCTCGGGATCAGCGATGCCTGCACCTGGCTGTGCCCGTCCTGATGCTGCAGCCCCTCGCCGTTGAGCGTCGTGCGCCCGGACGTGCCGCCGAGCAGGAACCCACGCGCGCGGGCGTCGCCGGCGAGCCACGCGAGGTCGCCGATCCGCTGGAACCCGAACATCGAGTAGTAGATGTAGAACGGCACCATGTTGACGCCGTGATTCGAGTAGGCGGTGCCCGCAGCGATCCACGAAGCCATCGCGCCGGCCTCGTTGATGCCCTCCTGCAGGATCTGGCCGTCCTTGCTCTCCTTGTAGTAGGCGACCTGATCCGAGTCGACGGGCTCGTAGAGCTGCCCGACCGACGAGTAGATGCCGAGGCGCCGGAACATCCCCTCCATGCCGAAGGTGCGCGACTCGTCGGGCACGATCGGCACGACGTTGCGGCCGATCGCCTTGTCGCGGGTCAGCAGCTGCAGCAGCCGCACGACCGCCATCGTCGTCGACACCTCGCGGTCACCGGTGCCCTCGAGCAGCGATTGGAACGCATCGAGGCCCGGCACCTCGAGGGGCGCGGCCTCGCTGCTGCGCGTGGGCATGTAGCCGCCGAGCGCGCGGCGGCGCTCGTGGAGGTACTCGATCTCGGGGCTGTCCGACGGCGGCTGATAGAACGGAGCCTCGGCGATGTCCTCGTCGCTCACCGGGATATGGAACCGGTCGCGGAACTTCTTGAGCGCCTCTTCCTGAAGGTCGTGCTGCTGATGGGAGATGTTCATCCCCTCACCCGCCTCGCCGAGGCCGTAGCCCTTGACCGTCTTCGCGAGGATGACCGTCGGCTGCCCCTCGTGCGCGACCGCCTCGGCGTAGGCCGCGTACACCTTGCGCGAGTCGTGGCCACCGCGGTTCAGGCGCCAGACCTCCTCGTCGGTCATGTGAGCGACCATCTCCCGCAGCTCGGGATACTTGCCAAAGAAGTGCTCGCGCGTGTAGGCGCCGCCCCGGACCTGGTAGGCCTGATACTCGCCGTCGACGGCCTCCTCCATCCGCTTGCGAAGCAGACCCGTCCTGTCCTGCGCGAGCAGCGGATCCCAGGCGCTGCCCCAGACCACCTTGATGACGTGCCAGCCCGCGCCCCGGAAGATCCCCTCGAGCTCCTGGATGATCTTGCCATTGCCCCGAACGGGGCCGTCGAGGCGCTGCAGGTTGCAGTTCACGACGAAGATCAGATCGTCGAGCTTCTCGCGGCCCGCGAGCGAGATCGCGCCGAGGGTCTCCGGCTCGTCGCACTCACCGTCGCCGAGGAAGCCCCAGACCTTGCGGCCCCTCGTCGTCTGGATGCCGCGATCCTCGAGGTACTTCATGAATCGCGCCTGATAGAGCGCAGTGAGCGGTCCGAGGCCCATCGAGACGGTGGGGAACTGCCAGAAGTCGGGCATGAGCCGCGGGTGCGGGTACGACGACAGCCCGCCGGCCTCGACCTCGCGGCGGAAGTGCATCAGCTGCTCCTCGCTGATGCGGCCCTCGAGGAAGGCGCGCGCGTACACGCCGGGCGATGCGTGCCCCTGGACGTAGACGAGGTCGCCGCCGCGGTCGCGCGCCGGAGCTTGGAAGAAGTGGTTGAACCCGACCTCGTAGAGTGTGGCGGCCGAGGCGTAGCTCGAGATGTGGCCGCCGAGCGAGGGGTCGAGGCGATTGGCTTGCACCACCATCGCCATGGCGTTCCAGCGCACGATCGACTTGATCCGGCGCTCGAGCTCGTGGTTGCCCGGGCTGCGCTTCTGCCGGTTCTCGGGGATCGTGTTGATGTAGGCCGTCGTCGCCTGATAGGGCAGATACGCGCCCTTGCGGCGGGCGCGGCGGACGAGCCGACCGACCAGGTAGTGAGCCCGTTCGATCCCCTCGCGCTCGAAGACCGAGTCGAGGGCATCCAGCCACTCTTCGGTCTCGACCGGATCCGAATCCGGCGGCAACGCCATCGCACCCCCCTTCGGCGTGAGCGGCTGGCGCCGGGAGCCCGGCCAGCTGCCCCCGCGCCGCTCGCGCGCAGGGGCAAGATCGCGTCGATCGCCTCGCGACGCCACATGGGGTTTGACCGCACAGCTGGGCCGGCCTGGAACCACGAAGGATCGTCGCCGCAGGACGGGGCACTCGTGCTGTCCCCCTGGCGAGGACGCAGGCGAGCAGCGACGGGCGGGAGTCACCCGGCCGCGGCGAAGTGCGGC
>CAYYSY010000370.1:0-2803 GCA_964474355.1 uncultured Spirochaetaceae bacterium
TTCGAAGGCTCCGCGCCCACCGGCGAGCTGAGGCCGCACCTGGCAGCCGAGTGGGGGCTTCCGGCCGGCGTTCCGATCGCGGGGGGAGGAGGCGACAACGCGGCCGGCGCGGTCGGGGTGGGAGTCGTCCGGCCCGGCGACGCCTTCCTCTCGCTCGGCACCTCCGGCGTCTACTTCGTCGTCGGCGACGCGTTCCGCCCGAACCCCGAGCACGCCGTGCACGCGTTCTGTCATGCGCTCCCCGAGCGCTGGCACGAGATGTCCGTGCTGCTCTCGGCGGCGAGCTGCCTCTCGTGGGTGACTCGCGCGACGGGCGCCGAGAGCGAGACCGCGCTGCTCGCCGAGATCGAGGCGGCCGACACGCCCTCCGAGCGCCTGCTCTTCCTCCCCTATCTCTCCGGCGAGCGCACGCCGCACAACGACCCGCACGCGTCGGGCGTGTTCGTGGGGCTCGATCACGACTCCGATCGGGCGGCGCTCGGGCGCGCCGTGCTCGAAGGCGTCGCGCTCGCGTTCGCCGATGCCGAGGCGGCGCTCGTCGATGCCGGCGCACGCATCGAGTCGGTCTCGGTCATCGGCGGCGGCGCACGCAGCCGGCTCTGGGGACGCATCCTCGCGAGCACGCTCGGCCGCCCGCTCGACTACCCCGAAGGCGGTGAGGTGGGCCCGGCGCTCGGCGCGGCGCGGTTGGCAAGGCTCGGTGTCGAGGGCGGCGAGATCGATCGCGTCTGCCCGCCGCTGCCGACCGCGCATCGCACCGTGCCCGAGCCCGCGCTCGCCGAGCGCGCAGCCGCTGCCCTGCCCCGCTTCCGCGAGCTGTACCGTGTGCTGGCGCCGGGCTTTCGCGCCGGGCACGCGCCGAAGGAGTAGTGATCATGGCCGACCCCTTCTTCCCCGACGTCGAGAAGATCGAGTACGAGGGGCCGAAGACGAAGCGCGACCTCGCGTTCCGCCACTACGACCCCGAGAAGAAGGTGCTCGGCAAGCGCATGGAGGATCACCTGCGCTTCGCCGTCTGCTACTGGCACGGCTTCTGCTGGCCGGGCAACGACGTATTCGGCGACGGCACCTTCGACCGGCCGTGGCTCGCCACGAACGGCGACGCCATGCAGCACGCCGAGCGCAAGACCGACGTCGCCTTCGAGTTCTTCGAGAAGCTCGGCGCGCCCTTCTTCTGCTTCCACGACCGCGACGTCGCGCCCGAGGGTGCGACCTTCGCCGAGAGCGCCGCGCACCTCGACCACATGGCCGAGCGCCTCCTCGGCAACATGGAGCGCACCGGCGTCCGGCTGCTCTGGGGCACGGCCAACCTCTTCGGGCATCCGCGCTATGCCGCCGGAGCTGCAACGAACCCCGACCCCGAGGTCTTCGCGCATGCCGCGGCCCAGGTGAAGCACTGCCTCGAGGTCACGCATCGGCTGGGTGGTGCGAGCTACGTCATGTGGGGCGGCCGCGAGGGCTACGAGACGCTGCTCAACACCGACCTCGCGCAGGAGGATGCGCAGCTCGGCCGATTCATGCAGATGGTCGTCGAGCACAAGCACGCGATCGGCTTCACCGGCACCCTGCTGATCGAGCCCAAGCCCCATGAGCCCACGAAGCATCAGTACGACCACGACGTCGCGCACGTGCTCGCCTTTCTTCGGCGGCATGGCCTGGAGCAGGAGATCAAGGTCAACATCGAGGTCAACCACGCGACGCTCGCCGGCCACTCCTTCCAGCACGAGCTCGCCCATGCGGCCGCCAACGGCGTGCTCGGCAGCGTCGATGCGAACCGGGGCGACCCGCAGAACGGCTGGGACACGGACCAGTTCCCGAACAGCGTCGAGGAGATGTCGCTCGCGATCTACGAGATCCTGCGCGCCGGCGGTCTCGGCGACGGCGGCTTCAACTTCGACGCGAAGCTCCGGCGGCAGTCGATCGACCCGGTCGATCTCTTCCATGCGCACGTCGGTGGCATGGACACGCTGGCGCGGGCGCTCGTCGTCGCCGCGAAGCTGATCGAGGAAGAGACCCTGTCGGCGCCGCTCGCCGATCGCTACTCGGGCTGGCGAAAGGGCATGGGCGCGGAGATCCTCGACGGCAAGCGCACGCTCGAGGACCTCTGGCAGCACGCGATGGATTCGGACTCGTCGCCGCAGCCGGTGTCGGGCCGGCAGGAGTGGCTCGAGAACCGCGTGCGGGCGATCATCGATCGCGCCTGAGAACGAGAACGCACCGAGGGAGCGAGATGTCGAACGAAGAGAGCCGCAAGACCGTGGAGCGCATGTGGGCCGCGCTGTCGGCGAAGGATTGGGAGACGCTGAAGGACTGCCTCCACCCCGACATTCACTACGCCGACGTCCCGACGCCCGACACCGGTGCCCACGGTCCCGAGAACGTGGTCAAGCGCCTCGGCATCGCGTTCGATCAGCTGATCGACCACGAGCACGTGATCCATCACCTCGCCGTCGACGGCGACGTCGCGTTCCTCGACCACACCGAGACGTGGACCTTCAAGACCGGCGAGAAGGCCGTGAATCCGTTCGCCACGGTGCACGAGCTGAAGGACGGCAAGATCATCCTCTGGTCGGACTACTGGGACGTGAACAACTTCGTCAGCCAGTTCCCGCAGTGGTTCATCGAGCACATGACGAAGCACACCGCGGAGCATTTCGGCGGCGAGGACTGTTGAGAGGCGACACGCCGCCCTACGCCTCCGCCGCGTATGGCGGCGCCGGGTCGTACTCGATGTAGCGCTGCACCTTGCGCGCGACCTCGGGGGCGTGGATCTGCCCGACGAGCCAGAGCGCCATGTCGATGC
>CAYYSY010000371.1:0-5704 GCA_964474355.1 uncultured Spirochaetaceae bacterium
CGCGGAGCTCATCCGGTCCGGCGACGAGCAGGATCGCATCCTCGCGTGCCGCTATGCCCGCGGCGACCTGGCTCGCGCCCTGCTTCCGGGCCTCGTCGTGTCCGACCGGTCCGAGCGCGTGCGCGCCGTGGCCGTGACCCGCTGGGTCGAGGTCGCGGGCGAGGCGGCGCTGCCCGAGGCGCTGCGCGCCCTCGAAGACCCCGCCGCCCCGGTGAGGCGCGCCGCGGTCGAAGCGATCGCAGGGCTCGGCGAGCCAGCGCTACGCGAGCTCGTCGCACTCACCGAGTCGGGCAGGCCCGAAGGCGCGCGGATGGCCGTCGCATCACTGTCGTTGATGGGCGAGCCGGCGCGGCCGGCGCTCGAAGAGCTGGCGGCGAATCACGAAGACGAATCGATCCGCATGCTCGCGCGCATCGCGCTCGGCCTGCCGATCGGCCACGTGCACGAGTGACGACCCGGCCTCAGCCGATCTCGAGCTCGTCGCCTGGAGCCAGACTTCAGCCGATCTCGAGCTCGTAGCGATCAGCGTAGGCGCCGAGTCGATCGCGGATCTTGTCGAGTGAGAGGCCGTACTGCTCGAGGTCATACTCGTGCTTGCCGTGCTTGCCCATCGGGTTGCTCGCCACATGGGCCTCCATCGCAGCGCGGGCCTCGCCTTCGAGGGGCAGCTCGAAGTGCGCGTAGATCTTCTCGGCCGTCCCGATGTTGTCGGCGATGAAGTCGTCGAAACGCACGTCGATGAAGCGCGTCGGATCGGTGCGCTCACGCGCCTCGAGGCCACGTTCGAGCGATGTCGCGATGTGCTCGAGCACGACGGGCCCGAGGCTCTCGATCGGCGTGCAGTTGTTCATCCCGAACACGGCGTTCATCATGCTGCAATACGACGCGAAGACCTCGGCGAGATTGCGATGGGTCAGGATCACGCAGCAGTCGGGGTACTGCTCGACGAGCACGTCGAGGGCCCAGAGGTGCGCGGGTGACTTCAGCAGCCAGCGATCGCCCGGGCGCTGCCAGTCGAGGAGCTTGAGCACGTTCTTGTACCAGGCATAGGGACGGCGCATGTCGCACGCCTCGAAGTAGCTCCGGTACGGCTCCATCAGCGGCTCGATGCCCATCAGCACGTGCTCGAAGGTCGCGGCCATCAGCAGCACGCACTCCTCGGGCGTGTCGGCGCTCGTGAAGTGGATCTTCGAGAAGTCCTTGTTCTGGTCCTTCATCTGCTCGTTGGCGGCCTTCATCGCGAGGTGGCGCGGGTCGGGCTCGCCCTTCGGCAGGTCCTCGAGCGGATCGGGGAAGAAGCTCTCCCAGAGCAGCAGCGGGCGGGTCGCCGGGTCCATGCCGAGCAGATTGAAGAGCGCACTCGTGCCCGTGCGCGGCAGGCCCGTCAGGAAGAAGGGCTTGCGGATCTCGCGGTCGAGGATCTCGGGGTGCCGCGCGAGCGCCGCCTGGATCTTGAGTCGCAGCTCGAGGAGCTTCTCGAAGCGCTTCCAGTTCTGTTTGCGGCCGGCCTCGTTCATCCCGGCCGACTTCTCCATCGTCTCGCAGAGCACGGAGAGCCCCTGGCGGAACTCCTCGCCGCCGAAGTCTTCGAGGCCGGTCTTCTGCCTCGCCGTCTCGACGAGGGCCTCGTCGGTGTAGATCCACTCGCTCATGGGGATGCTCCTCGCAGGGGTGCCAGGCCTTCGAAGATAGGGATTCGAGAACTGTGTGGGGGGGGGGGCTCGAGTCGGTGTGGCTTCCCGAAGAAGCCTCGCGCGCGAGCTTCAGTCGCGCGCGATCCACTGTTCGAGCAGAGAGTGGAAGTGGCGCATCTTCGACTCCTGGTAACGAGCGAAGGGCACCATGCCGTCGGGCTTGGCCCGCAACCCAGCCTGAATCTTGCCCATGTTGAAGGTGTCCTGATTGAACACCTTCGAGAGCAGACCGAGCTCGACGGCCTCGGTCCAGTCGTCGTCCTCCTCGAGCCACTGGGTCTTCGCGGCCGGCGGGCGCTTCCCCCGGAAGGGCGCGAGGAAGAACACCTCCATGATGCAGCGATTCGGATCGTTGCCCATGGGTCGGAAGCGGTAGTTCACCTTGGCGAAGCCGCCCCACGGATGGAAGTTCGGGAAGAGCGTGTAATCGATCGAATCGATCAGCTCTGCATCCGTCAGGTCATAGGCGCCGGGGACCGTCGCCTGAAAGTTGATCCTGAACGTCTGCCCGATCAGCTCCCTGGCGGTCATGCCTGCGGGCACCTTCATGAAGGGCGGCGCGTCGGTGCTTCGCCCGACGATCGAGTCGAGGATGTCCTGCTCGCTCATGTCGCGCAGATGCGGGCTCGCGATGCCCGTCGCCGTCACGGCACGCGAGACGTTGCCCCACACGTCGTACTGGGAGTTCGAGTCTCCGAGGCTCGCCATCAGGTGCGGATGGGTGGCGACGACGTGATAGGCCTCCATGAAGGCCTCCTGCGCGACCTTCCAGTTGCACGGCAGCTTCTTCGCGACGTGGGCCTCGAGGTAGCGCTCGCCGAGGGGCCAGCGCTCGAAGTGCTCGGGCAGCACTCCGATGTAGTCCTCGAAGGGCTCGCAGTCGTCGTCCATGTTGACGAAGACGAAGCCCTCCCAGCGTCCGACCTGGAGCTCGGGCAGCTGGTAGTCGTCGCGGTCGACGTGCGGGAAGTCCCAGCGGCACGGGAGCTCCGTCATCTGCCCATCGAGGTCCCATGTCCAGCCGTGGAAGGGACAACGGAACTCCTCCGCGCGCCCGCTGTGCTCCCTCAGCAAGCGTCCCCGGTGCAGGCACACGTTGTGGAAGGCCCGGATCGTATCGGAGGCCGATCGCACCACGAGGATTGAGTGATCACCGATCTCGTAGATGTAGTAGTCACCGACCTCGGGGATCTGCTCTTCGCGGCACGCCATCTGCCAGACCCGCTTCCACAGCTTCTCCATCTCGAGATCGTGGAAGGCCTGACTCACGTAGCGCGAGCGGGGCACCTCGGCGACGAAGGCCTCCGGGGGCGAGACGGCCCGCAATACCGGCGGAACCGGCTTGGTATCCGTGTCGAGCAGCTCCTGGTAGGAGATGCCCGCCGAGCGCGGCTCGCCGTCGCCGATGTCACCCGCCGTTGCCATGGGGTCCGCTCCGATCCTGGATCAGTACGCGACGCGCTTCGTGAAGCCGCCGTCGGCCACGAGGTTGGCGCCCGTGATCAGGCTCGCGGCCGGGCTCGCCAGGAAGACCACGGCGCGCGCGACCTCCTCGGGCGTGCCCATGCGACCGATGGCGCACTGGCTCAGCGCATTCTGGTAGACCGGCTCCATCACGTTCTTGATCATCTCCCAGTTGCCGCCCTCGAAGAAGATCGGACCCGGCGACACGGAGTTGACGCGTATGCCCTGGGGCGCGAGCGACTGGGAGAGATCGTTGGCGTGTGCGAGCAGTGCCGCCTTCATGGCGTTGTAGCTCTGGGGCACGCCGAGGAACTCGAGCGCAGCCGTGCTCGAGATGATCACGATGCTCGCACCATCCGAGCCACCGAGATGGGGCACTGCCGCTTCGGCGGCGCGCACCGTACCGAGCACGTCGACGTCGAGGTTGGCCTGCCACGACTCGTCGCCCTGGCCCGACCCCGCGCTCGCGTTGCACACGAGCACGTCGAGTCCACCGAGCGCCTCGGCTGCCGCGTCGACGAAGCCCCGCAAGGCGTCGCCATCTCCCACGTCGACGGCTTGTGTGAAGACCTTCACTCCGCGGCTCTCGAGATCCTTCGCCGCGGTCTCGAGCCCTCCTTCGCTGCGCGCACAGATCGCCACATCCGCGCCTTCGTCGGCGAGCGTCTGCGCGATGGCGAGCCCGATGCCCTTGCTCGCTGCGGTCACGATGGCCTTGCGTCCGGAGAGTCCGAGATCCATTCCTTTGCTCCTCGATCCGCCCGCGCCCTTGCCGAGCTGCGGGGGTTGATTCTTGGGGCCCTTGATTCGAACCCGGGGTCGACTGCTCGGCTTGCTCCTGATCGGAGGTCCACCGACGTAGGTGATGAGATGGGGGTCGACGTCGAGGGCATCGCCTTCGACGAGGCAGCCCTGCTGATCGTACACGCCGCTGCGATCGCCATCCGTAACGCGCACGTGCCCCTCTTCGGCCAGGGACTCGTAGATCGCGCCTGTGAGGGGATGCTTCTTCTGCAAGCTCGAAGGCTCCGGCTTCTCGATGTCGCTCTTGTGGCGCGCAGCCGCCATGCGGACGAGCGCGCCGGTCGCCGAATATATCACGCGGCCATGCCGGCAAAGGCCGGGCCGGCGCCTTCGAGCGGGACGCGAACGGATTGGACCGGATTCTCCAAATCCACCCGCCCCGGGCTGCGTCGCGCGTCCAGGACGAGCGAGGCGGGCGGGCCCTCAAGCCGGTGTGCCTGCGTCCGACGAGAGTGGGTGGAGAGAGAGGCCACTCATGACGTCATCGCCCACGCCCTTCGAAGAATCTCCGGCCGAGCCCGGGGCAGGCAGCGCTCCGCTCGAGATGCAGGACGACGCGCACGGGCTCGACACGGCCGGCTGGTGGGCGCTCGGCCTGGGGCTCGGCCTCGCCGTGGCGACCCTGGTGGTGCCCCTGCTCGAGACGCTCGTCGGCTACTTCGTCGTGCTCGTCCACGAGATGGGGCATGCCGCGGCCGGGTGGCTCTTCGGCTACCCCTCGCTGCCCGCGTTCGACTTCCGCTACGGCGGCGGCGTCACGACGCACGCCGGCGAGCAGTCGCGATTCATCGTCGTCGCCGTGCTCTGCGGCCTCGCCGTGCTCGGCCTGGCCTTCCGGGCGAATCGACTGACCCTCGGTGTCGTCGCGGGCGTGACCGCGGTCTACGCCGCCCTCGCGTTCACCGGCGCCCACGAGGCCGTCATCGTGGCGATGGGCCACGGCGGCGAGCTGATCTTCGCGTTCGTGTTCCTGCAGCGCGCCTTCACCGGCAGCGCCTGCAAGCTCCCCGCCGAGCGGCCGCTCTATGCCTGGATCGGCTTCTACATCGTCTTCTACAGCACCGGCTTCGCGTGGCGCCTCGCGACCAGCGCGCTCGCCCGCCAGCAGTACGCCGACGCCAAGGGCGGCGGCCATTGGATGGACTTCTCCCGGCTCGGTCGCGACCACGCACACCTGTCGGTCGAGACGATCGCCGGCGTCTTCCTCGTGCTCTGCCTGGTGACGCCCCTCGTCGCACTCGCCTGGTCGTGGATCGGCCCGTGGCGAGACGAGCTGCGCCTGCGCCTCGGTCAGGTCTGAGCGCCTCGCCTCTGCCCCTCACGGGCGCCGAACCGATAGACACTCGCCGCACACGTGGGTGAGTCGACGTCGGGGAACGTCCGCACGTCGAACGTGTGAACGGGATCGAAGGGCGGCGGCGCGAGGCCCGGTCGCGCCGGCTCGGCCACGAGCACCCCGAAGCGCGCGCGCTCCTCGCCGAGCACGCGACTCCGCGCGCCCTCTTCGTAGAGCACGTCGCTCGCCATCAGCAGATCACACGCGTCCGGCGCCGTCGTCGACGTCTCGATCGAGGCGCCGTTCTCGCGGGCGTTTGCCGCCGCCACCTCGAGGGCCGTCGGATCGACGTCGACGGCCACGACGCGGCGCGCCCCCGCTCGCGCCGCCGCGATCGCCGCCACACCCGAGCCGGTGCCGACGTCGACGACGAAGCGGTCGCGAGCGAGCTCGGGGTGATCGAGCT
>CAYYSY010000372.1:0-2990 GCA_964474355.1 uncultured Spirochaetaceae bacterium
CACTACTTCGCCGCGGGCGAGACGTCTCCGTCGCTGGAGCTCGTGAGGGACGAGTGGGCGCCTCTCCAGCTCCTCGCGTGGCCGGCGGCGAACCTGCCGCCCAGCCTCCTCGCCTGGGGCATCGCGTGGGCCATCGTCTGCTTGACGGCGCTCGTGCTCGTCACCGATCTGCGACGGCGCCGCGCACGCGCGGCCGACGAGACCGAAGAGGCAGATCAGACAGTCGAGCCGCCGAGCTCGACCTCCGCGAACGACCTCGCCCCCGCGCTCGCGGCCATGGCGCTCACGTCGACGATCGCGATGGTGAGCGCAGTGCGATTCCTCTGGCTCGGCATCGTTCCGCTCGCGGCGTTGGGCCAGTGGCTCGCGCTGCAGCGACGCACGACGCACGGCCCTCGTCTTCGCACGCGGTGGGCGACGGCGGCGGGGCTGCTCCTGGTCGTGGCGGCGTCGTTCCGGATCGGCGACTGGCCGATGATCTCCCAGGGCGTCCAGCCCGGTCTATACGCCCGCGCGTATCCCGCGATCAAGTACCACGGCCACTCGGTGTGGCTGCTCTCCGATGCCGGTCTCGAGGGCAATCTCTTCAACAGCTACTTCATGGGCAACTTCCTCGGCTACTGGCTCGCGCCGGGGATGCGCGCCTTCGTGAACGGCTCGCTCAACGTGCCGCCCGAAGTGATGACGGCGCACCATGCGCTGATGGCCCGGCGCGGCCTCGCGCCGGACGCGTCCTTCACGGACCTGCTCGATCGCCACGGGGTCGACGTCTTCCTGGGCGAGGGGCTGCCCATGCAGGGGCGGCGGAATCGACCCTCCGAGTACACGACGTCGCACCTCGAAGAGACGCCGGGATGGATTGCGATCTTCCGCAACGTCCACGGCTCACTTCACCTGCGCGGCGACGAGCGCAACCGCGGCAACCTGCAGCGCGTGATCGACTACTACGATCGCGCGGGCGTGCCCTTCGACCCGTCCCGGGGCTTCGTCGTGTCGGAGGTCGTCCGTCATGCACCCGGCTGGGCCGAGGATCACGCGGTCGTGCCCAGCCGATTCCAGTCGCTCCAGCGCGCGGTGCGAAACCCCGACCCGGCGGTACGCCGCGCCGCGCAGGACGCGCTCGCGTCGATCCTCCTGCTCGTCGGCGAGTACGACCGCGCGGCGACCTTGCTTCAGCAGGTCGTGACGAGCGCACCCGACGAGGTCGAGCCTCGGCGACGGCTCGTGTGGGCGCTCCTGCACGCGGGACACCTCGAAGAGGGCCGCGAGACCGCGCGGGCGCTCCTCGAGATCGCACACCCAGACGACGCGTTCAGCATGAGGGTGGCCGAGACCGCGCTGCAGGCCGACTCCATCTCACGAGACGAGCTGCGCGCACGCATCGCCGCACTGCCCGCGTTCACACGTGCCGAGATGCGCACCGTCTTCTACGGCTTCACCGAGCCCGGGCCTAGGCCGATCCGCCGCGATCGCTTCGCGTCGGAAGACGAAGCGACCTACCCCTCCACCCCCTCCAGCACGGGCTCGACCTCCGAGACGGCTTCGGGCGAATCATCGGGCACATCCGTTTCGTCGGACGGAGGCGGCAGCTTCTCGAAGTAGGGCCGAGGGCTCTTCTTGACCGGCAGCGGCTCGCGCGCGACCTCGCGCTCGCTGTCGGTGAGATCCGACGCCAGGATCCACGCCTCCGCGGCCTCTGCGTCTGCGCGACGCCAACGCCGTGCCACCGTGATCTTCGCGGAGCGCCGCTTGACCTCGTCGGGCATCAGCTCGGCCCAATCCATCGACTTCGCGGGGTCGACCACCGACAGCGCCATCACGTAGAGGCCGATGGCGGGCTCGAACCAGGGCTCGACGCCGTCCATGCCCATCTCTTCGACCCAGGCGAACATCTCGGCGCGGTCGCGTTGTCGCCACAGACGAAACGCGTCGCGCAGCGCGGTGTCGCGCCGATTGCCCGGCT
The DNA here is from genome assembly GCA_964474355.1 of uncultured Spirochaetaceae bacterium. GTDB lineage: Bacteria > Myxococcota_A > UBA9160 > UBA9160 > UBA4427 > CAYYSY01. The sequence continues at coordinate 1,964 of CAYYSY010000372.1, forward strand.
CGGCCTTCGACAGCCACTCCATCGCGGCGGGACCGTCCTTCAGGACCCACCGACTGGCGACCAGGCCCAGGATCGTGTGTCCGTAGGGGCCCTGGCCGTGCTTCTCCTCCCACGCGGCGCCGTAGCTGGGATCGAGCGTCGTCATCTCGGAGGCGGCCTTTCGCATCACCGTGCGCTTGTAGCGATCGTCCTCGGTCGAGACCGATTCGGCGAAGTCGACGATGGCCTGCGGCCCGTTGCGGAGTCCGAGCGCCCGCATATGGGAGCTGACGGCCAGCTGCCGCTGGACCGAGTAACCCAGGTCGTAGACGAACGTCTCCAGGCCCGGCTCGCCCGACTCGAGCCAGCCGGAGATCAACGACTCGATGGCGCCCTGCGTGACCGAGCCCGGCGGCAGCGTCGAGATCTCTTCGAGCGCGCCCTGTGGATCCTGGACGGCCCACTCCCGCGCCACCGCGCGGACGAGCCCCTCGCGATACGCGAGCGGTGGGCGCGTGAGCGCCCAGTCGAACGCGAGTGCCGGATCCTCGCGCGCCCAGCGGCGAGCGAGGAGGTCGAGCTCGGCGGGGCCCTTGTCGATCGCGTACGACTGCAGCGCGTATCGGATCTCGGGCACGATCTCGGGCCCGAACAGGGGAAGCTTCGTCGCCAGCCAGGCGACGCGCTCGAAAGGATCCGGGATCCGCAGCGCGGCGATCAGCGCACCCCGCTCGACTGCACGGGAGCCGGCCTCCACGCGGGCTGCGCCCTCGATGGTCGGGTCGCCGGTGGGCGGTCCCGCGCCGATCCGACCCAGCGCGAAGCCAGCTAGAGCGGCCGCGACCGCGAGTGCGATCCAAACGGCGCGCGCGGAACCGGGGCCGGCAGAGCGATTCGTGTTTTCGGGCATGGCGCGGATTCTACGCTCGTCGCGTGACGAAGTGAAGCGCTCGAAGCAGACGTCGCAGAGCGTCGAGATCACGGGGGAGCAACCCGGCGACGCTAGAGCCCGGCGAGCTCGTCGCGAAAGTCGCCGATGAATCGATCG
>CAYYSY010000373.1:0-4571 GCA_964474355.1 uncultured Spirochaetaceae bacterium
CGGGCGCCTCGGGCGCCTCGGACGCACCGCTCCCCCGATCGGCGCTCACGCCGCCACCTCGGCGCCGACGTCTTCGAGGATGCGCCGCGCGCGCGACGCCTCTTCGACGAGCCGATCGAGGGTGGGCAGATGCTCGTCCCACTCGATCAAGGTCGAGACCGGACCGGTGCGGCGCACGACCCGCTCGTAGAGGCGCCACACCTCGTCGCGTACCGGATGATCGTGGGTGTCGATCAGCAGGGGACCGCTCTCGGAGTGGCCCGCGAGATGGATCTGGAAGATGCGCTCGGCCGGAATCGAGTCGAGATAGGCCTCGGCATCGAAGCCGTGGTTGTGCGCGCTGACGAAGACGTTGTTGACGTCGAGCAGCACGCCGCAGTCGGCTCGCTCCGCGAGCTCTGCGAGGAACTGCCACTCGTCGAGCTCGTCGTCGACGAACGAGAGATACGAAGAGACGTTCTCGATGGCGATGCGCCGACCGAGCCGCCCCTGCACGCGTTCGATGCGCTCGGCCACCCAGGCGAGCACCGGCTCGCTCGAGGGCAACGGCAGCAGGTCGTGGAGATGCGCCCCCCCGACCCCGGTCCAGCAGAGATGATCGGAGAGCCAGCCCGGCTCGATCCGGCTCGCCAGCTCGTCGAGGCGATCGAGATAGCCGGCGTCGAGGGGGTCGGTCGAGCCGAGGTTCATCGACACGCCATGCATCACGATCGGCCGCTCGGCGCGGATGTCGTCGAGGATGCGGCGCGGCCGCCCGCCGGCCACCATGAAGTTCTCGGAGATGATCTCGAGGAAGTCGACGTCGAGGTCGCTTGCGCGAGCGCGCTCGAGCACCTCGCCGTAGTGCGGCACACGCAGACCGATGCCGACGCCGAGCGCGGGGGCATCGGCGGGGCGCATCGCGGGCGCATCGAGATTCGATCGGGGGGCGATCGGCGGCATGATGACGAGTCCGAGTCGGGAGGGGATGGGAACGAGGGGCGTGGAGGAGAAGCAGAGCGCGGAGCGGACGGGGCGACCCGTGGCCGCCCCGTCCGAGCCTGCGCGTCGGATCACTTCTCGGCGAGCTTGCCGCCGGCGGCATCGCACTCTTCGGGCGTGAGATACACCCAGCCCTTGCCCTTGCAGCTGTTCTTGCCCGAGCAGTCGTGGCTCGCGGTGTGGCACTCACCCTGGCCCTTGCACGCGTTGCCACCCACGCACTTGACCTTGCCGTCCTCGGCGTTGCCGCCGTGTGAGTCGGCCGACACCCCGCCCGCTGCGCCGAGCGCGAAGAAGGCAGCCGCCGCCGAAGCGATGACGGTCTTTCTGTCCATTCTGGTCTCTCCCGTTGGGACGACGAGGTGTCCGCCGTCGTTTGATCGTTGCCGTTGTCAGCCCCGGCGGAGTCCACAAGACCCGTCGTGGCCCCGCGGTGACCCGGGTCACCCGCGTCTGCGCCCGCCTGACTCCCGGTGTACGGGCCCCCGCACGCCCGGTTTCATCCGTTTCCAGGGAGATGCGCTCGCACGCTCAGCGGCCCTTCGACGCACGGACGTCCCGGACCGCGGTGCCCTCGCCGGCGGGATGATATGCTGCGTGATCGCCGAGGGGCGGCGAGGCGCTCCCCCCGGCCGGGCCCATGTTCGCCGCTCTACCCGACTCGTCGCCACCCCCCCAGTCGAGGCGGCCGCCATCCTGGAGAGCGCCCATGAGTGAAGCCCCGATCGAAGTCCGCCCGCTCGCCGGGACGATCGGCGCCGAGATCCGCGGCGTCGACGTCTCCCGCCCCGTCGACGCGCCGCTGGCGCGCAAGATCCACGACCTCCTCGTCGACCACGCCGTCCTCGTGCTGCGCGACCAGGCGATCGACCGCGTACAGCATCTCGCCTTCGCCCGCACCCTCGGCGAGCCCGACCGCCATCCCATCGCACAGGGCATGGACGAGATGCCGGAGGTGATCCGGGTGCACAAGCCCGCAGGCCAGGCCGCCTTCTTCGGCACGAGCTGGCATACCGACAACACCTTCTTCGAGTGCCCGAGCGCCATCACCGTCCTCCATGGCGTCACGATCCCGCCTTACGGCGGCGACACGCTCTACGCCTCGATGGAGCGGGCATGGCAGGGCCTCTCGAAGCCGATGCAGGCCTTCCTGCGACCGCTGAAGGCGCGGCACAGCGCGCGGCCCGCCTTCGACCCGAGCGTGGTCGGCCAGGCGAAGTACGACGGCGAGGCATCGATCAAGTACGAGATGTCCGACGCCGTGTACGCCGAGGTCCTGCACCCGGTCGCGCGCACGCACCCGCACACCGGCCGCATCTCGCTCTTCGTGAACCCGATGTTCACCCTCGGAATCGAGGGGCTCGAGAAGCACGAGAGCGATGCGCTTCTCGAGATGCTCTACGCCCACGCGACCCGCCCCGAGTACACGTGCCGTGTGCGCTGGGAGCCGAACACCCTCGTCCTGTGGGACAATCGCCAGACGCAGCATTACGCTGTCGACGACTACGCGAACCACGAGCGGCTGATGTACCGGGTCACGCTGAAGGGCGAGCGGCCCGCGTAGATCGGGGCTGCAGTACGAGCATCCGCCCAATCGGGCGCGGGCGGCGAGCGGGAGCGGGTTGGCCTGGATCCACACACTTCGAGCGAGACGCGGCGCATGGATGCCCCGTGCGCTCGCGGCCTGCGCACTTGCGCTGAGCGTCACGGGCGTGGCCACGATCGCCAGCGCTCAGGACGACGCCACGGAGACCCCCGCTCGCTCGATCCTCGAAGATGACTCCGACGATTCGACCTCGGAGACCGAGGAGCCCGTCGAGCACTCGCCGACCGCCCCTGCCGGCGAGACCGGCGAGAGTCGGATCCGGACGGCACTCGAGGGCGAGACCGCGCTGGAGCCACCGGAGCCCCCCGACGAGACTGCTGAGGCCGACGCGGCCTCGCCGGCCGACGAGATGGCCGAAGGCGCCGAGGCGCCCGCCGGCCTCGAAGGTGACGCGACCGCAGAGCGCGTCGCGGACCCCGACCTCCAGGTCGATCGGCCGATCGAGCCCGAGGCCGAAGACAAGGCCGCCCGGGACGTCGCCGAGAAACGACGCGAGGTGATCGCGGAGGAGCGCGAAGTGCTCGAGGAGATCGAGGACGCGGCCGCCGAGACGCAGGTCGCCGTCGCCCTGCCCGAGCCCTGCACCGGCCCCTGGGACTGGGTCCACTACTCGTCGGGCGAGTGGCTGCGCGGTGAGTTCAAGCGGATGCGAAAGGACAGCTTCGAGATGCGGAGCACGCGTTTCGATCGCCGCACGAGCGACTGGAAGCACATCCGAGGCTTCTGCTTCAAGGCCTCGAGTCGCTTCATCCTCTACGACCACACGGTCCTCGTCGGCCAGGGACGCCTCGAGAACGGCGTGCTCACGGTTGCTTCCGGGGACGTCACCCAGACGGCGAGGCGCAGCGACATCTGGGTCATCCTCCCTGGCGCGCCCAGGGAGATCAATCGCTGGCGGGGCACGACTTCCGTCGGGATCGACGCTTATACGGGAAACACCGACCAGGCCAACCTCACCGCCTCTGCCACCATCGATCGCGAGGACCCGAGCTCGCATCTCCATCTCGAATACACCGGCACGTTCAATCAGGCCGACGGTGAGACGAACGTCGCGCGGCACCGCGCGAGTGAGGTCATGAACGTGTACTTCACGCGCGTCCTCTACTCGTCACTGCCCTTCGCCGACTACACGTCCGACCGGTTCCAGAACATCCAGCACCGCATCGTGCCGGGCCTGAGCCTCGGCGTGAGGATCTTCGACCTCGACTGGCTCGAGTGGAGCCTCGACGGGGGGCTCGCCTATCAGTACTCGCAGTTCATCTCTGTGCAGCCGGGGCAGGACCTGACGGAGAACGACTGGGGCCCCCGTATCTCGACTCGCTTCGACTGGGACATCGTCACCGACCTGACGTTCGACGCCCAGCACCAGACGGTGCTGCTGATCCGCGATTTCGGGCAGACCAACTATCACACCCGCTTCACGCTGACGTACGACGTCACCGACCTGATCTTCATCGAGGCAGCGATCTGGCACGACCGCGTGCGCGATCCGCGCGAGACACTGGAAGGCACCATCCCCGACAAGGACGACGTCCGCTACATCTTCTCGCTGGGCCTCAACTTCGACTGATCGCCGAGAGGCGGCGCAACGCCCCTACACGAGCAGCTTCGACAGCAGGGCGTCGACCACGCGATCGCCGATCGCCACCATCTCTTCGTCGGTCCGGTCCTGGATCGGGTGCTCGACGTAGACGGCGTCGGCCTCACCGCCGAGGGCGCGCGCCTGCACCTCGGCTCCGTCCTCGAACTCGACGGTGGCGACGAAGACGGACGGGACGCCCCGCCCTTCCAGATCCAACGTGTCGTGCACACTGCACGACGTGCAGCTGCCTCAATCGGCGAGCGCTTCGATCACCGCGTCGCAGCGCGTGGCGATCTCCTGGCGCAGATCGGCGGGGGCCGGCTTGGTGAAGGTCGGCTTGCGGTAGTGCACGACCTCGGCGCCGCGCTCACGCAGACGCGCCTCGATGCGCGAGAGGAAGAC
>CAYYSY010000374.1:0-10454 GCA_964474355.1 uncultured Spirochaetaceae bacterium
TACGACAATGAGCCGAAAACGCGCGAATTGCGCGCCATCATCGGGGACACGGTCCCCTTTGCCCTGGCGGACGGGGCCCGCGAAGCGGGGTTGCAGTTCTGATGTCCAAGCTCATCAAGTCATCGATGATCAACCCGAACGACTTCGAGCTCAACGACCGGGTGATCCACATCAACCGCGTTGCGAAGGTGGTGAAGGGCGGTCGCCGCTTCAGCTTCAGCGCGCTCGTCGTCGTCGGCGACGGCAACGGCGTAGTTGGCGTCGGGCTCGGCAAGGCGGGCGAGGTGCCCGAGGCGATCCGCAAGGGCGTCGAGAAGGCGCGCCGCTCGCTGATCCGGCTTCCGCTGGTCGAGGGCACGCTCCCGCACGAGGTGCTCGGCCGCTTTGGTGCCGGCAGCGTGCTGATGAAGCCCGCCTCACCGGGTACCGGCGTGATCGCCGGTGGTCCGGTGCGCGCCGTGGTCGAGACCGCGGGCGTGCACGACATCCTCACGAAGACGCTCGGGACGAACAACCCGCGCAACGTCGTGAACGCGGTGATGGCCGGCCTGCAGAGCTTGCGTTCGCCCGAGGAGCGCCTCGCCGAGCTCGGAAGGAGGGCGTCGTGAGTGACAAGCCCACGCTCAAGGTCAAGCAGATCAAGAGCGAGATCGGATACAACCGCCGCCAGCGCGCGACCCTCACGGGGCTCGGGCTCCGCCGCATGAATCAGGTGCGCGAGCTCGAGGACACGCCTGCGGTGCGGGGAATGATCAACAAGGTCATCCACCTCGTCGAGATCGTGGAGGAGTAGGTCGATGTTGGATCGACTCAGCGCCAAGTCGGGTAGCCGCAAGCCGCGCAAGCGCGTCGGCCGCGGCCCGGGCTCGGGCAAGGGAAAGACCTGCGGGTCGGGCGTGAAGGTGCAGGGCACCCGATCGGGCGGCAGTACGCCGGCCTGGTTCGAGGGTGGCCAGATGAACCTGCTGCAGCGCGTGCCGAAGCGCGGCTTCACGAACATCTTCCGCAAGGACACCGAGATCGTGAACGTGGGCGCGCTCGCCGTGTTCGGCGACGGCGCGACGGTGGACACGGCGGCGCTGAAGGACCGTGGTCTCATCCGCGGCTCGGGTGCGGCGGTGAAGCTGCTCGGTGAGGGAGACGCTCCGAAGAACCTGACGGTCAAGCTCGACCGCGTGAGCGCCGGTGCGCGCACGAAGATCGAGTCGGCCGGCGGCACGGTGGAGCTCAACTAGTGCTCGAACGCATCCAGAACATCTGGAGGATCCAGGAGCTCCGCCAGCGAATCCTCTTCACGTTCGGGATGCTGGCCGTGTACCGCATGGGCTGCGTCGTGGTGACACCGGGCATCAACTCCCAGGTGATCCGCGACTTCTTCGAGTCCATGTCGGGCACGGTCTTCGGCTTGTTCAACCTCTTCTCGGGCGGCGCCATGGAGCAGCTGTCGATCTTCGCGCTGGGCATCATGCCCTACATCAGCGCGACGATCATCTTCCAGCTGCTGACGGTGGTGATCCCGCAGCTCGACCAGCTCAAGAAGGAAGGCGCGGAAGGCCAGAAGAAGATCAACCAGTGGTCGCGCTACGCGACGATCGTGCTGGCGCTCTTCCAGAGCTTCCTCATGGCCACGGCCCTCGAGGGGGGGCAGTTCGGCGAGGGCGCCGTGCTGAACCCGGGCTGGGGCTTTCGCCTGACGACGATGATCACGCTCACCTCGGGCACGGCCTTCATCATGTGGCTGGGCGAGCAGGTGACCGAGCGGGGCATCGGCAACGGCATCTCGCTCGTGATCTTCTCGGGCATCATCGTTTCGCTGCCTTCGGCGCTCTCGCAGACCGTCGACCTCGTGCGCACCGATCAGATGTCGCCCCTGCAGGTGATCGTGATCGGCGCCATCGCCGTGGGCATCATCTTCGCAGTGGTCTACGTCGAGCGGGCCCAGCGGCGGATTCCGATCCAGCATGCGCGGCGCGTGGTCGGCAGCAAGGTCAGCCAGGGCGGCATGAGCTACTTCCCGCTGCGCGTGAACTCCGCGGGCGTCATTCCGCCGATCTTCGCATCATCGCTCCTCATGCTGCCGCTCACGATCGGGCAGTTCTCGGACAACGCGTCGATCCAGGCCTTCATCGACGACTACCTCGACCCGGGCAGTCTGCTCTACAACGGCGTCTACGTAGGTCTGATCGTCTTCTTCTGCTTCTTCTACACGGCGATCATCATCAACCCGGACGACGTGGCGGACAACATCAAGAAGTCGGGCGGCTCGATTCCGGGCAAGCGCCCGGGGCGCGAGACGGCCGACTACATCGACCGGGTGCTCAGCCGCCTGACCTTCGTCGGTGCGGTCTACCTGTCGTTCATCTGCATCCTGCCGGTGCTGCTGACGACGAGCATGAACGTGCCCTTCTACCTGGGCGGCACTGCGATCCTGATCGTCGTCGGCGTCGCGCTCGACACGGTGTCGCAGATCGACGCGCACATGGTGTCGCGGCACTACGAGGGCTTCGTGAAGGGCGGCCGCATTCGAGGACGGTTGGGGCGATGAGCGCGACGAAGATCGTCATGATGGGCGCACCGGGCGCCGGCAAGGGTACCCAGGCCGCGCTGCTCGTCGAGAAGCTCGGCATTCCGCACGTCTCCACCGGCGACATGCTGCGCGCGGCGGTGAAGGCGGAGACCCCGATCGGGCTGAAGGCCAAGGCGGTCATGGATGCCGGTCAGCTCGTGAGCGACGACATCGTGATCGCGATCGCCGAGGAGCGCCTCGCGCAGGGCGACTGCAAGAAGGGCTTCATCCTCGATGGCTTCCCGCGCACCCTGGCCCAGGCCGAGGCGCTGACGGGGGTTCTCGAGCGCATCGGCAGCGGCCTCGACTGCTGCCTGGCGATCACCGTCGACAACGACGAGGTGGTCGCGCGGCTGCTGAAGCGCGCCGAGATCGAGGGGCGTGCGGACGACAACGAAGAGACGATTCGCGAGCGGATGAGCGTGTACGACGCGCAGACGGCGCCGCTGCTCGACTACTACCGGAGCCGTGGCCTCTTGAAGGAAGTGAACGGCATGGGAAGCGTAGAAGACGTGTCGGAGGCCTTGGCGGGAGCGCTCGCGGCGTGAGCTTCGCCGAACGCATCCAGATCAAGACCCGGCGTGAGCTAGAGAAGATGCGGGAAGTCGGCCGCCATACGGCCGAGATCCTGCTGGTACTGAGAGAAGAGGCAAAGGAAGGAGTGACGACGGGCGAGCTCAACGAGCACGCCGCCAGGGAGCTGAAGCAGCGCGGGCTGACTTCGCCGTTCCTCGACTACGCACCCGGGGGCGTTCCCCCGTATCCAGCGGTCCTCTGCACGTCGATCAACGAAGAGATCGTGCACGGGATCCCGGGACCGAGGGTGCTCGAGAACGGCGACATCCTGAGTCTGGACTTCGGCGTCGAGAGTGGGGGGTGGCACGGCGACTCCGCACTCACGATCGCGATCGGCGAGATCCCGAAGGCGGCAGAAGACCTGCTCGAGGCGACGTACCAGTCACTCTACGACGGCGTGGCGCAGATGGAGGCCGGGAAGAGGCTCTCGGACATCGGCCACGCAGTACAGAAGAAGGCGGAGGGAGCCGGCTACTCGGTAGTGAGACAGTTCGTAGGGCACGGAATCGGCAAGCAGATGCACGAGCCGCCGCAGATTCCGAACTACGGACGCCCCGGTCGGGGCCCCCGGCTGCTGCCCGGGATGGTCTTCGCGATCGAGCCCATGGTCAACGTGGGTACGGAGCGGGTCCGGATGCTGGACGACGAGTGGACGGCGGTGACCGCCGACGGAGAATTGAGCGCTCATTTCGAGCACACGGTGTTGATCACCGAGAACGGCCCCGAGGTCCTGACCCGGGTCGAGGGATCGCACTGAGGCGCGCCGCGAGCGTCGAGTGTGTGAAGAGAAGGGCGCGGAGGAGAGCAAGATGAAGGTCCGAGCATCGGTCCGAAAGATGTGTGACAAGTGTCGGATCATCCGCAGGCGAGGCGTCGTCCGGGTGATCTGCGACAACCCCAAGCACAAGCAGCGCCAGGGCTGAGGCGCGAGGCATTTCGTACGCGCTGCATCGGCTGAAACGGCTGGCGCGTACACGGAGGTGATTCCATGGCCCGTATCGCGGGTGTCGATCTTCCGCGCAACAAGCGCATCGAAGTCTCGCTGACCTACATCTTCGGCGTGGGGCGGACGTCCGCCGGCAAGATCTGCGACAAGGCGGAGATCGACCGGGCGACCAAGACCGACCACCTCAGCGAGTCGGAGGTGATCCGGCTGCGCGAGATCATCGAGCGCGAGTACAAGGTCGAAGGTGATCTGCGCCGCGAGGTGAGCCAGAACATCAAGATGCTGATGGACATCGGCTGCTATCGCGGCCTTCGGCATCGACGCGGACTGCCGGTGCGCGGTCAGCGCACACATACCAATGCTCGGACTCGCAAGGGTCCGAAGAAGACGGTGGCGGGCAAGAAGCTCGCGCCGCGGAAGTAAGGGCTTTTCATGGTCGCCAAGAAGAGCGTCAAGAGTAAGAAGAAGGTCAAGAAGAACGTCCCGACGGGCGTGGCTCACATCCAGTCGACCTTCAACAACACGATCATCACGATCACCGATCCGAGCGGCGGCGCCCTGGCATGGGCGAGCGCCGGCCAGCAGGGCTTCAAGGGCAGCCGCAAGTCGACGCCCTTCGCCGCCCAGATGGCCGCCGAAGAGGCCGCGCGCAAGGCGATGGAGCACGGCGTGCGGAGCGTCGGCGTGGTGGTCAAGGGCCCGGGTGCGGGCCGCGAGTCGGCGCTGCGTTCGCTGCAGGCCGCCGGTCTCAAGATCACGATGATTCGGGATGTCACCCCCATCCCGCACAACGGCTGCCGGCCGCCCAAGCGGCGCCGGGTCTGAGTCGGAGCGACACATGGCGAGATATCGAGGTTCTGTCTGTCGGCTCTGCCGGCGCGAAGGCACCAAGCTCTTCCTGAAGGGCGACCGCTGCTTCAGCGAGAAGTGCGCCGTCGAGCGGCGCGCGTATCCCCCGGGAATGCATGGCCAGGGGCGCGCGCGCTTCAGCGACTATGGCCTGCAGCTGCGCGAGAAGCAGAAGGTGAAGCGCATGTATGGGCTGCTCGAGAAGCAGTTCCGAGCCACCTTCGACCAGGCGTCGTCGATGAAGGGTCGCGCGGGCGAGAACCTGCTGATCCTGCTCGAGCGCCGGCTCGACAACGTGGTCTTCCGCATGGGCTACGCGACGTCACGCGCCGAGGCGCGCCAGCTGGTCAAGCACGGGCACTTCCAGCTCGACGGTCAGAAGGTGAAGACGCCGTCGATCCTGGTGAAGCCGGGCCAGAAGGTGACGCTGCGCGAGCGCTCGCAGAAGGTCGAGCGGGTGACCGCGGCGCTCGATGCGCTCGAAGGCAAGAGCGTGCCGCAGTGGCTCGAGATCGACCGCGAGCAGCTCGCGGGCAACGTGAAGCAGCTCCCCGTTCGGGAGGACATCACGTTGCCCATCGAGGAGCAGCTCATCGTGGAGCTCTACTCACGCTGATCCACTGCGCTCCGGGGAGGAGCACCGTGGTTCGCGTCGAACGATTCGATGGCCCTGCCGGCGAGCAGGGCCGCCCCGACCAGGGGACGAGAACGAGAGAAGGGGGGTTCCGATGCAGCAGGAACTGATGGCCCAGAACTGGCGGGCGCTGATCCGCCCGCGCCGCCTCGAAGTCGACGAGGCTTCGCACACGAACGCGTACGGCAAGTTCTCGTGTGAGCCGCTCGAACGCGGCTTCGGTACGACGCTCGGCAACGCGCTACGCCGCGTGCTGATCTCGTCGCTCCAGGGCGCCGCGATCACGCAGATCCGCGTCGCGAACGTGCTCCACGAGTTCTCGACGATCCCGGGCGTGATGGAGGACGTCAGCGAGGTCGTGCTGAACCTCAAGGAAGTGCGCCTGCGCATGCACTCCGAGGGGCCGAAGAGCATCACGATCCGCAAGAACGGTGAGGGTGAGGTCTTCGCGCGCGACTTCGCGAGCGACGACCAGACCGTCGAGGTCGTGAACGGCGATCACAAGATCTGCACGATGTCGCCGGACGCCGAGTTCGAGCTCGAGGCCACTGTCGGCCACGGCAAGGGCTACGTGCTCGCCGACAAGAACAAGGCCGAGGAGATGCCGATCGGGACGATCCCGATCGACTCGGTCTTCTCGCCGATCCGCCGCGTCAACTACACGGTGACGCCCGCTCGCGTCGGTCGCGAAACCGACTTCGACAAGCTCACCATGGAGATCTGGACCGACGGCACCGTCGATCCGGTCGACGCGCTGGCCTTCGCCGCGAAGATCGTCAAGGAGCAGATGACGATCTTCATCAACTTCATCGAGGAGCCGGAGAGCATGCCGGCGCTCGAGGAGGAGCCGGAGCCGCTCAACCCCAACCTCTACAAGAGCGTGGACGAGCTCGAGCTCTCGGTGCGGTCGGCGAACTGCCTGCAGAACGCGAACATCCGGTTCATCGGCGAGCTCGTGCAGCGGACCGAGGCCGAGATGCTCAAGACCAAGAACTTCGGTCGGAAGTCCCTCAACGAGATCAAGGAGGTGCTCGCCTCCATGGGACTCTCGCTCGGCATGACCATCGAGAACCTGCCTTCGCGCAAGGATCTCGAGAAGCTGCGGGAGCAGCGCGAGGCCTGACATGCGACACGGCAAGAGCGGCAGAAAGCTCGGGCGCGACCAGAGCCACAGGAAGGCCATGTTCCGCAACATGGTCACCTCGCTCTTGGAGCACGAGCGGATCCAGACCACCGACGCCAAGGCGAAGGAGCTGCGCGGCGTGGCCGAGCGGATGATCACGCTCGGCAAGCGCGGCGATCTCCACGCCCGGCGGCAGGCGGCGGCGTACATCCGCAGCAAGGACGTCACCCAGAAGCTCTTCGACGAGCTCGCCGATCGCTATCGCGACCGGCCTGGCGGCTACACCCGCATCATCAAGATCGGCAATCGTGCCGGCGATGCGGCGCCGGTCTCGATCATCGAGCTCGTCGACCGCGCCGAAGGCGACGCGTAGCCGGCCGCTGAATGCCGGACGCGGGGCGGGGCGCAGGGCAGGGCGAAGCGCACGGCGAACGGCCGAGCGACGAGGGCCCCGCAGCGGCCGAGGCCCGATTCGGCGGGAGCGGCTGGCTCCTGGCGGTCGCCATCGTCGCGATGGCGGGCGCGCTGATCCTGTTCGGTGAGGGCGGTCCCGCGCCGGTGCGCCGGGGCGATCCTGCTCCCGGCTTCGATCTCGCGCGGCTCGGCAGCGCCGAGTCGATGGCGCTCTCGGATCTGCGCGGCCAGGTCGTGCTCGTGAACTTCTGGGCCACCTGGTGCAAGCCCTGCGAAGACGAGATGCCCGCCATGCAGCGGCTCTACGACGCCATGGCGCCGCGGGGCTTCGAGCTGGTCGCGATCTCGGTGGACGACGAGCCAGGCCTGGTCGACGCGTTCGTGCGCCGCATGGGGCTCGGCTTCCCGGTGCTGCTCGACCCCGATCAGGCCATCTCCCGTGCCTACCAGACCATGGGCTACCCGGAGTCGTTCCTCGTCGATCGCGAGGGCACGATCGTCGAGCGCTACATCGGGCCCAAGCCGTGGGATCAGCCCGGCTACGTGGCCAGAGTGGAGCGGCTGCTCGCCGAGCCGTGAGCCGCGAGCGGGCATCGACACCGCCTCCTGCCCTGGCCCTGCGGGGCAATCGTGCCCCGACCCAGACCGGCGAGCCTGCTCGGGGGCCAGTCCCCGCATGATTCGGTACGATCCCCCGCCGGAGGGGGGCGGAGAGCCCTCCCGTCCGGGTCCACGGGGGGTGGATTGAGGTCATCGCTGTTGGTGCTTGGGCTCGCGGTGTGCGCCGCGACGCTCGTCGTCGTGGACCGCGAGTCGGGCGTCGGGACGTGGCTCAGGCTGCGCTCGGAGCTCGCCGAGTCGGACGCCCGCGTTCGGCAGCTCGAGGCCGAGACGATCTCGCTCCGGGGACAGATCGACGATCTCCAGGCCCATCCGTGGGCCATCGAGAGAGCGATTCGAGAGGACCTCGACCTGGCGCGGCCGGGCGAGGTGCTCGTTCGATTCAGGCGCGCTGGCTCCTGACGAAATCAGGCCGGCGCCCGGAGCGCGCTGGCTCCTGAGCAGGTCCGGGCAGCGCCCGGGCACGGATGAGATGGAGACGGGCGGGACCCATGGGTCGCGATTCCACGACACGCAAGCGATCGACCGAGTCGCGCCTGATCTTCACGGTGCTCGGCGTGACGGTTTGGATCGCCACCGGTTTCCTGGTGGGCCTCGTCGCCGGCGTGGTGTCCGAGGAGCCTCAGCTGCTGGTGGGCCACATGGCGGGCCGCGACACGGAGATCGAGTGGGCGGCGGGCAGGAAGGAGAAGGCGCTCGATCGCCCCGATTCGCTTCGTTCGACCGACGACCTCGCTCCGGTGGGTGCGCCGCCGAAGTCGGTGCTCGACGACCCGCCGCCGCCCATGGAGCCGATGCTCGGCTCGTCGCCGAAGGTCGCGTCGGCAACGTCGAGCGAGCCCGCCGCCGCGTCGCCGCCTTCGGCGCCGTCGCAGGGGGACACGCCGCGCTTCCTGATCCAGGTGGGTGCGTACGAGAATCGCGACTCGGCCCAGGAGGTGGCGGAGACCTTGCGCGGCAAGGGCTACGCCGTCGAGGTGCTCAGCACCGCCGATGACGGGCGGTTTCGCGTACGCGTCGGCCCCGTGATCGCACGGGAACGCGCTGAAGGCCTGGCCAAGCGCCTCGAGAACGACGAGGGGCTTCCGACCTGGATCCTGCGCGTCAGAGAGAGCTGAGCGCCTCTCCTCTAACGGGGAGGCCAGGAGTCGCAGGATGCGCTGTGTCGTGACGGGAAGCGGCGGCCAGCTGGGCCGATGCCTCGTCCGGCGTCTCGCTGCCGCAGATGGGCACGACCTGGCCTGGGCGCCGGAGCATGACGACTGCGACCTCGCGAATGCAGGGCACGTCGATCGTCTCTTCGACACCGGCTTCGGAGAGGAAGCCGACGTGCTGTTCAACGCGGCGGCCTACACGGCCGTCGACCGATGCGAGACCGAGACCGCGCTCGCACGCGAAGTGAACGCGACGGGTGCCACGCGACTGGCGAGGCGCTGTCGCGAGAGAGAGGTGCGGCTCGTGCACGTGTCGACCGATTACGTCTTTGCCGGCGACGCACGGGTTCCCTACCGCGAGGACGACGCGACGAGCCCGGTGAACGCGTATGGACGAACGAAGCTCGAGGGGGAGAAGGGCGTGCGCGAGGCCGATCCGAGCGCGCTGGTCGTGCGTACGAGCTGGGTCTTCGGCCCCGGGCGCAACTTCGTGGCGGCGATCCTCGATCAGGCGCGGAAGCGCAGGACGGGTGAGGTGGAGGGGCCGCTCCGTGTCGTCGACGACCAGGTGGGCTCGCCGACGTACGCCGATCACCTCGCGGTGGGGCTCATCGCTCTGGCCGAGCGTGCCCTTGGCATCGGGGACGCATCGGAGGGTGGCGCGGGTGAACCGGTGCAGGGGGCCTACCATCTCACCGGAGCGGGCCAGACGACATGGTGGTCGTTCGCACGCCGGATCCTCGACCGGACCGGCCATGACGACCTGGAGATCGACCGCATGAAGACCGCGAGCCTGGATCTCGCCGCGGCCCGGCCCGCTTACTCGGTGCTCGATGCGAGTCGTGCGGCCGCGCTCGGCGTCGCCCTGCCACCTTGGGAGCAGGGGCTCGACGACTATCTCGCGTCGCCGGAAGGCGCGGCGCTCCTGGAGGCCAGGGCCTGATGGCCGGCGTCGACACTTCCCGCATCCGGCAACCTGCGCCGACCGAGGACACGACGTCCATGGAGACGACCATCTGATGGCCGGCGTCGACACCTCCCACATCCGCAACTTCTGCATCGTGGCGCACATCGACCACGGCAAGAGCACGATCGCCGACCGGCTGCTCGAGGTGACGGGCTCGCTCAGCGAGCGCGAGCAGAAGGACCAGTTCCTCGACAACATGGAGCTCGAGCGCGAGCGCGGGATCACGATCAAGGCCCAGACCGCGCGCATGAACTTCGTCGCCGCCAACGGCGAGACCTACGTGCTGAACCTGATCGACACGCCCGGTCACGTCGATTTCTCCTACGAGGTCTCCCGCGCGCTCTCCGCGTGCGAGGGGGCGCTGCTCGTCGTCGACGCGGCGCAGGGGATCGAGGCGCAGACCCTTGCCAACGCCTATCTCGCCATAGACGCAGACCTCGAGATCGTGCCCGTCATCAACAAGATCGATTTGCAGGCGGCCGAACCCGACCGGGTGGCGGAGGAGGTGGCGGCAATCATCGGCGGAAGCCCCGATGAGGTCCTCCGGATTTCGGCCAAGACCGGGATCGGCATCGACGAACTGCTCGAGGCGATTGTGCATCGT
>CAYYSY010000375.1:0-9580 GCA_964474355.1 uncultured Spirochaetaceae bacterium
GATCGGGTAGGAGGCCGCGAAGGCCGAAGCGCTCGCGGGCCACGTCGCCCTGATCGAGCAGGTGGCGGGTCGCCGCGTTCACGTCCTCGCGGCGCTCGACCACCTCGCGCAGGCTATCGAGCCGCGCGCGCCGTGCCTCGAGACGCTCGCGCTTGTCGCGCAGGCTCTCAGCCGAAACGCGGTCGGTCTCGATCGAGCGCGTGTGCTTGTTCATCGACTCGACGAGCGACTCCTGCAGCCGGTCGCGCTCGGCGAGCAGGTTTCGCAGCCCGGCCTCGAGGTCGCGCTGCTCGCCCTGGGCCGTGTGGCTCGCGTTCTGCTGGATCTCGAACTCGCGGTCGGCATCACGCTGGCGGCGGTCGATCTCGCCGCGGCGATCGGCGAGCGCGGCGATGCGGTCTTCGTGCCGCGCGAGCTGGGTCAGCACGTTGACGAGGGCCTCGCTCTGCGCCTCGCGCTGCCGCTCGGTGTCGGCGAGCCGCGACTGCGCGTCGGTGGCGTCGCGCTCGGCGCCGGCGAGCGTCTCGGCCTGCTTCGCCACCGCGTCCTCGATCTGGACGAGCTCGTCGCGAGCCTGCTCCGCCTCGCTCCGCGCCGTCTCGAGCTGCTCTCTCAATCGCTCGAGCTCGCTGCGCCGTCCGGCGTCGCTCTCGTCGAGCCCCTCGGTCTCGCGCCGAGCGAGCTCGATGCGTCCCTCGAGGTTCTTGATCTCGCTGCGAAGCCCGTAGAGGCGCTCGCTGCCCGTCGCCACGGCCTTCTCGGCTTCGGCGAGGCCGATGCGCTGGGTCTCGATTGCGAGCTCACGCTCGGCGAGCTGCGTCGTGAGCGCGGTGACCGCGTCCTTCAGCTCGGTCATCGAAGAGCGGGCGCCATCGACCGTCTCGAGCAGATCGGCGCGCTCGTCGAGCGCGAGCGACAGCTCGAGGACCCGCTGCGTCTCCTTCAAGCGCTTGTAGCGCGCTGCCTTCTTGGCCTGCCGCTCGAGCGTGTTGATCTGGCGCTTGATCTCGCGCAGCACGTCGCTCACGCGGGTCAGGTTCTGCTCGGTGCTCTTGAGCTTGCCCTCGGCCTCGCGGCGGCGTGCCTTGTACTTCGTGATGCCGGCGGCCTCTTCGATGAGGATCCGTCGCTCGTCTGCCTTGGCCGATACGATCTCGGCCACCTTGCCCTGCTCGACGATCGTGTAGCCCTTGGCGCCGATGCCGGTGTCGCGGAAGAAGTCCTGGATGTCCTTGAGGCGCGTCGGCACCTTGTTCATCAGGTACTCGGACTCGCCCGAGCGATAGAGCCGGCGCGTGATCTGGATCTCGGCGTAGGTCGCGTAGGCGGCCGGTGCCTGGCCGTCCTCGTTGTCGAAGGTGAGCTGCACCTCGGCCATGCCGATCGGGGGCCGGCTGTCGGAGCCGGCGAAGATCACGTCGTCCATGCCGCGGCCGCGCAGGCGCCGCGCCGACTGCTCGCCCATCACCCAGCGAATCGCGTCGACGACGTTCGACTTGCCGCAGCCGTTCGGGCCGACGACCGCCGTGACACCGTCCTTGAACGAGAACGTGGTGCGATCGACGAACGACTTGAAGCCGTGGACCTGAAGTGACTTGATTCGCAAAGGCGCCCCCCGTTTCGGGCCTGGCCGATCGACTGTGGGTCGCGATCGGGTTCGGTCCGTTCGTCGACGCCGCACCCCATCCGTGCGGGTCGACGCCGATGCTGTCTGCCCACCGACCGACTCGGGGCTTCGCCCAACGGATCCTGGGGGCGAAGTCACCCGCCTGCGGACGGCGGTCGAACTCGGGGACCGTGTTCGAGGCGCACCGGATCCTCGAACGCGGCTCTAGGGGGTATCCAGTTGGTACCACTCCGGCGGCCCCGGTCGCAAGCGCGCAAGGACCTCCGAGGGCAGGAGAACGCCCTGTTCTCGGGGGCTTCGGGCCGAATGGTGACGCGCGACACGGTTCGCCCAGCGGGCGCCCCCGGCGGGTCGCCCCCGTCAGCTCGAACGCTCGCGGGCGCCCCGCTCAGACGCTCGCGGGCGCCCCGCTCAGGCGCTCGCGGGTGCCCCGCTCAGGCGCTCGCGGGCACCAGCTCGGCGCCGCCGCTCTCGGTCTCCGCCTGCAGCTCGTAGAGCGTCCGGTAGAGACCACCGCGAGCCATCAGATCGTCGTGGTGACCCGTCTCGGCGAGCTGCCCGGCGTCGAGCACGTAGATGCGGTCGACGTCGCGGATCGTCGAGAGGCGGTGGGCGATGGAGATGGCCGTCTTGCCCTCCATGAGGGTGTGGATGCCCTTCTGGATCAGCGCCTCGGTCTCGCGGTCGATCGAGCTCGTCGCCTCGTCGAGCACGAGCACGTCGCCGCCGTGCGCGAGCGCCCGGGCGAAGGAGAGCAGCTGCCGCTGTCCCGACGAGAAGTTGGTCCCGCGCTCGCGCACCTCGGTGGCGTAGCCCTCTGGCAGCACCTCGATGAAGCGATGCGCCTCGACGGCCCGGGCGGCGCGCACGATGTCGGCCTCGCCCAGGTCGGTCCGGCCGAGCGCGATGTTGTCGCGGATCGAGCCCGAGAACATGAACACGTCCTGCAGCACGGTCGCGACGCGCTGGCGCAGCTCGCGCTGGGGCATGTCGCGGATGTCGACGCCGTCGATGGTGATGCGGCCGCGCGTGACCTCGTAGAAGCGCGAGAGCAGGTTGATGATCGTCGTCTTGCCCGCACCGGTGGCGCCGACGAACGCGACCTTCTCCCCCGGCGCGGCTTCGAAGGACAGATCGCGCAGCACCCACTCCTCGCCCTGGTACGCGAACCACACGTTCTCGAATCGCACGGCGCCGCGAGCGGGCTCCGCCGCGGCAGCACCGACCGGCACGGTGCCGGGGATCGGACGCGGCCCATCCCCCGACGCCACCGCCCGCTCGGCCGGCGGATCGGCGATCGCCGCCGGCGTATCGAGCAGCTGGAAGATCCGCTCCGACGACGCCATCGACGACTGCATGACCGAGTACTTCGCCGACAGATCGCGCAGGGGCATGAAGAAGCGCCGCATCCAGTCGATGAACACGTAGAGCACGCCCGGCTCGGCGAGCCCGGTGCCCTTCCAGATGATCACGGCCACCGTGATGCCGCTCGCCATCTCGACGCAGGCGAAGAGCAGTGCGTCGTAGCGGATCGACTGCTTCCAGGCGTCGCGGTGATCGGCGTTCTGAGTGTCGAACTCGTCCAGGTTGCGATCTTCGCGGGTGAAGAGCTGCACGACCTTCATCCCGGTGATCGTCTCCTGGATGTTCGTATTGATGCGCGCGATGCGAACGCGCACCGCGCGGAACGCTTCGCGCACCTTCAAGCGGAAGACGATCGCGGCCACCGCGAGGAAGGGGATCACCGCGAAGGTCCAGAGCGCGAGCTCCGGATCGACGAGGTAGAGCGCCACCATGAAGCCGATCATCTTCACGACGTCGGTGACGAGCGCGACGATGCCGGCCGAGAACATCTCCGCGATGTTCTCGACGTCGTTGGTGGTCCGCGTGACGAGCCGGCCAACGGGGTAGTTGTCGAAGAAGCCCATGTGGAGCGTCTGGATCTTCGCGAAGACGTCGCTCCGGAGGTCGCGCATCGCCGACTGCCCGGTGCGCGCCATGATGATCATGTTGAGGAGCATGAAGCCGGCGGAGACGATCGACACCGCCATGTAGAGGAGCGCGGTCCAGACGCCCAGCCAGATGCCATCGGGCGGCACCAGCAGCCAGTCGAGCGGACCGGGCTCGACCGATTCGGGGGTCAGCAGCCGCTCGAGCCCCGACTTCACGATCCACGCCGGCGCGAGGTCGAGCGCGAACATCGGCGCGACGAGGCCGATGGTGAGCGCCACCTGCCACCGGTAGGGCGAGACGTAGTGCCAGAGCCGGCTGATCAGCCGGCGGTCGTAGACCTTGCCGAGGGCCTCTTCTTCCTGAACGTCGACGCTCACTCGGCAGGCCTCCCGAGCACCGCGCCCACCTGCTCCCGCCGTTCCTCCTCGGCCTGCTCGCTCGCGAGCCGCGCATAGAGGCCGTCGGCCGCCATCAGCGCGTCGTGATCGCCGAGCTCGACGACCCTGCCCGCGTCGAGCACCACGATCTGGTCGCAGTCGCGCACGGTGCTCACCCGCGAGGCGACCACCACCACGGTGCGGCCCTCGAAGACGTCCGCGAGGCCCGCCTGGATGGCAGCCTCCGTCTCGGCGTCGACCGCCGAGAGCGTGTCGTCGAGGATCAGGATGCTCGGCCGAAGCGCGAGGGCGCGGGCCAGCGCGGTGCGCTGCCGCTGCCCGCCCGAGAGCATCACGCCGCGCTCGCCGACGAGCGTGTCGAACCCATCGGGCAGATCGATGACGTCCTTGGTGAGCTGGGCCCGGTCGGCCGCTTCGAGCACCTGCGCGCGGGAGGCGCCGGGAGGCAGGCCATAGGCGATGTTGTCGGCGAGGCTCATCGAGAACAGGAACGCGTCCTGGGGGACCATCGCGATGCTGCGGCGGAGCGTCTCGAGCGGCAGCCGGTTGATGTCGACCCCGTCGAGCAGGACCTGCCCGTCCTCGACCTCGAAGAGGCGGGGGATGATCGAGGCGAGGGTCGTCTTCCCGGCCCCGACCGGCCCGACGATGCCGACGCTGCTGCCCTCCGCGATGTGCAGCGACACGCCCTCGAGGGCCGGCACCCGCGCGCCGTCGTCGTAGCGGAACGTGAGCTCGCGGAACTCGATCTCCCCCGACAGCTCGGTGACGTCGGCGACGTCGCGGTGATCGCGGATCGCAGGCTCGACGGAGAGGATCTCGTCGATGCGCTGCATCGCAGCGGCGCCGCGCTGCAGCAGCCCGAATACCCAGCCGAGGATGAACGTCGGGAAGGTCAGCGCGAACACGTACATCGCGAACGTGAAGAAGTCGCCCTCGCTGATCCGTCCGGCGTGGAACTCCGAGAACCCGATGAAGATCACGATCGCCATCGCCAGCCCGGGCAGCAGCCCCGTGATCGCCGGCATCAACGCGTTGATCACGACCAGCGCGAGGTTTCGCTCGAGGACGTTCTGGTTCGCCTTCTGGAAGCGGCGCGTCTGCTCGTCCTCCATGGCATAGGCCTTCACCACGGAGATGCCCGACACCGCCTCCTGCACCTGATTGGACAGGTCGGCGAGCCCGACCTGAGCCGCGAGGCTGCGCGCGTGCATCTGCGAGCCGAAGGCGCGCGCGATGAAGATGAAG
Source organism: uncultured Spirochaetaceae bacterium (assembly GCA_964474355.1). Classification (GTDB taxonomy): domain Bacteria; phylum Myxococcota_A; class UBA9160; order UBA9160; family UBA4427; genus CAYYSY01. The sequence continues at coordinate 5,227 of CAYYSY010000375.1, forward strand.
AGGGGATAGGGCAGCAGAACGAGGAGCCCGAGCTTGACGTTGATCGACACCATGACCGCGATCACCGTGCCGAAGAGCAGCGGGGTCTGCGCAGCCGAGAGCAGCGCAGGGCCGAGGAGCATCCGCACCGAGTTGAGATCGTTCACGCAGCGGCTCATCAGGTCGCCGGTGCGCCAGTGTGAGTAGAACGACTGCGGCAGGCGCTGCAGGTGAGCGAAGAGGTCGTTGCGGATCTCGTACTCGACCTCGCGGGCCGCATCGAACACCAGCGCGCGGGAGAGGAAGCGGAAGAGCCCGCTGGCGATCGCGACCGCGAGCAGGATCGCGCAGCGCCGTCCGACCTCGGCGGCATCGACGGCCGGGTCGACGACGCCGTCGATGGCCCACCCGGTGAGCACCGGCGCCGCAACGAAGCATGCGACGTAGGCCACCACGGTGATCGACCACAGGGCGTAGTAGCGCTGGTTCCGGACGAGATAGACCGAGAGGCGGCGCAACGCGTGCCGCACCGGCGAGTCGCCGGTCTGCTCCGCAGAGAGGACGGGGGTGGCAGCGCTCATGGGCGCACCCGCCGTGCGAGCCAGCGGCGATCGAGGCCCAGGTAGTAGCCGGCGAGCGCGAGCGCGTGCCTCGAGACGGTCGACGTGAAGCCTCCGCGATGCCGCCTCGCCGAGGTGCGCGCGGTCGCGGCGACGACGCGGAGCGTCCCGGCGCCCTTGATCGCACGGACGAGGTCGAGGTCTTCGAGGATGGGCACGTCGGGCACGCCTCCGCACGTCTCGAGGACGCCGCGCCGTACGAAGAGCGCCTGATCGCCGTAGGGAAGACCGAAGAGACTCACCCGCAGTGCCACTCCCCACTCGAGCACACGCCACGAGAGACCGCGCTCGTGGAGACCGAAACGGAACGCGCCCCCCGCCACGGCCTCATCGTCCAATGCACTCGTCACAGCCTCGCACCAGCCGGCCGGCAGCACCGTGTCGGCGTGCAGGAAGACCACGACGGGCGCCGTGGTCGCGCGCCAGCCGACGTCGAGCTGACGCCCGCGGCCCGGCGACGAATCGAGCACCCGGGCGCCCCGGCTTCGCGCCACGTCGGTCGTCCCGTCCTGGCTCCCGCCATCGACGACCAGGACCTCGACCGTACAGGGCGATCGACCGCTCGGCGGCGATCCACTCGCAGCCGGGCGAAGAGATCCGCCCACGGCGCTCTCCACCGCCGCGCCCACCCGGTCGGCCTCGTCGAGGGTCGGGATGACCACCGCGATGGCCCGAGTCGCCGTCATCGCCATCCCATCCGGGCGACTCTAGCAGGGCGCGGGCGATGGAATCGCTCGTTTCGGGTCGAGCCCGCGCCGCCGCTCGCGTGCGCCCCGGGCAGGCCTGCAGCGCATCGATCCGGGCGCGCGATTGCTTGTTGGCTGCCGGTCCCCTATCCATGCCGCGTGCCCTCCGACGACCCCCGCGAGCCCAGAGAGCCCACCACCTCCACGGCCCCCGCCTACGCAGCATCGGGCGTCGATCTCGACCACGACGAGTCGTTCATCGACGACGTGAAGGGGATCGCCCGCGCGACCTTCCGGCCAGAGGTGCTGTCGTCGATCGGCGGCTTCGCTGGGATGTTCAAGGCGCCGGAGCGTTACAAGGAGCCGGTCTTCGTGGCCGCCACGGACGGCGTCGGCACGAAGCTCAAGCTCGCCCAGCAGATCGGCCGCTACGACACCGTCGGCATCGACTGCGTCGCGATGGTCGTGAACGACCTGATCGTGCAGGGCGCCGAGCCGGTCATCTTCCTCGACTACCTGGCCATGGGAAAGCTCGACAAGGCCCGGGCCTCCGACGCCCTCCGGGGCCTGGCCGAGGGCTGCAAGCGCGCCGGCTGTGCGCTGCTCGGCGGCGAGACCGCGACCATGCCCGGCATGTACGCCGAGGGCGAGCTCGAGATGGTCGGGTTCAGCGTCGGCGTGGTCGAGCGCGACCAGATCATCGATGGCTCGACCATCAGCGAGGGCCACGTGCTCATCGGCATCGCGTCGAGCGGCTTCCACTCGAACGGCTACTCGCTGGTGCGCAGCGTCCTCGACGCGAACATCGCGGCCGGCAAGATCGAGCTGTTCGGCGAACATCCCAAGCTCAAGGGCTCCGTCGCCAGCGCGTTGATCGCGCCCACCCGTATCTACGTGAAGCCGCTGCTCAACGTCATGCGCGACTTCACCGTGCACGGGATGATCCACGTGACCGGCGGCGGCTTCGAAGGCAACGTCCCGCGCATCCTGCCCGCCGGCGTGACCGCGCGCGTCGATACACGGGCCTGGCCCCGACCCGGCGTCTACGACTGGATCGCCGAGCAGGGCGAGCTGCCCGAGAGCGAGCTGCTGCGCGTCTTCAACTGCGGCATCGGCATGATCCTCGTCGTCGGCCGCGACGACGAAGAGGACGTCATCCAGCGCCTCGCGGGCCTCGGCGAGCGCGCCTACCGCATCGGCCAGATCGAGCGGCGCCAGGACGGAGATCCGGCGCTCGTCATCGACCCGGGCTGCCTGAAGAGCGCGTAGGAGCCCAACCCGAGATGTCCGGTCTCCCCCCCGTCACCCAGGCCGAGCACCATCGGGCGCGACGATGGGACGTGTTGGTGCTCGGCAGCGGGATCCCGTCGCTCGTCACCGCCATCCGCCTCGGCCTCGCCGGCCACCGCAGCCTCGTCGTCGAAGAGGATCGCGCCCGCGCCCAGCACCCCGCCCTCCGCGAGCCCTTCTGCATGACGGGCGTGCGCGACGGGGGCGTGGTCGACACGCTGCTGCGCGATCTCAAGATCCCGCTGATCGACCAGCGCCGCATCGCCGACGAGCGGGTCGCGCTGCAGGTCGTCTCGCCGAAGATGCGCTTCGACCTCGGTGGACCCGGGATCACCGCGCGCGAGCTCGTCGCCTGGGGCTTCTGCGATCGCGAGGAGGCAGGCGCCCTCACCCGCCGGATGGTCGAGGCGACCGAGGCCGAGCGGCAGATCATGCTCGAGAGCCCGGTCGTACGGCTCGCGCGCCGGATGGGTCGGCCGCGCCTCACGGGCAGCGGAGCGAGCGTGCGCGGCCTACCGAGCGAGCTCGCCCAGCCCGACACCGCCCTGGCCCCCCTCTTCGACGCGCTCTGCACATCATTGTCGAATCTCGGCCAGCTCCCCCCCACGCCCGAGGCTCGGGCGCGGCTGCTCGGCGCCGGCCTCGCCGGCGGCTCGGGCTTCGGGGACGGGCCGCCCTGGCTCCACGGGCTGCTCCGCCGCCGGGTCGAGTCGGTGTACGGCGAGTTCCGCGCGCTCGGCAGCGCGTTCGAGCTCGTCTCCCTCGACGGCAGCCCCGCGATCCGGCACACGAAGACCGGCGAGCTGTGGGTCGGCCGGATGCTCGTGGTGGGCGCACCGGCGAGCGCCGTGGCGACGCATCTCGACGAGCGCACGGCGAAGGATCTCTTCGGCGCGCCCCGGCCCCACACGCGTCGCGCCCGGGTGCACCTGCGGGCGACGCCGGAGCTGCTGCCCCAGGGCATGTGTCCGAGGGTCGTGATGTTGGGCGACGCCGGTGCCGCCGGTCCCGGCGACGGCCTCATCACGCTCAACGCCAGCGCCGATCCCGGCGAGGGCGACAGCGTCGACCTGGTCGCGCGCATGCGGATCGGCGCCGACGCGTCGGAGAACGAGGCCGAGGCGGCGATGATCGCGCGCATCCACGAGCTCATGCCGTTCAGCGAAGGGCGGCTCGAGCGCTGCCCCACGCCCCGCCCGCTCTGGGACGACGACGACCATCTCGAGGACCCGGTCCGCGGCGAGGGCTGGCCCACCGAGGTCGACCTGCGCCTCGACGCCAAGGCCTCGGTGTACGGGCTCGACCGCGCCGGCGTGGCGGGCCTCGGGGTCGAGGGCGACCTGCTGCTCGGCTGGCGCGGCGGCGACGCCATCGCCGCCGACCTGAAGTAGGAAGCCCCTTCTAGCCCCGCAGGCGCTCGACGCTCACGACACCGCGGATCTTGCCGATCTCGCGCATCACCCGGTTGAGCGTCTCGACGTCGGTCACCCAGACGTCGAAGTTCTGCTCGGCCATCGCGTCATGGGTCGTGCTGACGCGGGCGGCGCCGATGTTGATGCCGGCCGCCGAGATCGTCTTGGTGACCGTCGCCAGCAGACCCGGACGGTCCTGCGAGACGACCCGCATCTTGATGCGCCAGGGATCGACCTGATCGGGCTCCCAATCGACATCGATGCGGCGGGCCGGGTCGCTCTCGAAGGTGCGCGGGCAGGCCTTCGAGTGCACCGTCACGCCGCGGCCGCGCGTCACGAAGCCCACGACCTCGTCGCCAGGCACCGG
>CAYYSY010000376.1:0-5834 GCA_964474355.1 uncultured Spirochaetaceae bacterium
CGTGGTCATCCAGACGCCGGCGCCGGCACCCGTACCGGTCGCCCCTGCGGCGCCCCCTCCGCCCCCGCCCGCTCCGGTGGTCGCCGCCGAGCCCGCCGCCGCCGAGGCGCCGCCCGCACCCGAAGAGCCGCCAGTCACCCGGGAGGAGCTGCAGCGCGCGATCGAGAAGGCCGAGCAGGCCGCCGCTGCTGCCCGCCGCGCCCAGGAAGAGCTCGACGCCTACAAGGAGGAGCGGCGCAACCGATACGCCCGCAACGGCCTGACGATATCAGCCGGCGCCTTCTGGGCGCCGCACCTCTTCGACACGGCCGAAGGTGTCGACATCGACGCATCCGTGGGCCTTTCGGGCGGGCTCGGCTACCGGGTGCACCCGAACTTCTCGATCGAAACCAGCTTCATCTGGGTCGACGGCTTCGCGATCGACGATCCTCTCGTGAACGGCACATGGGACGACCTGCAGATGTGGAGCGTGCTCGCCGGCGGCAAGTTCTACATGCTGACCGGCAAGGTCCAGCCCTACCTCGGCGTCGGCTTCGGCGCGACCGGCGGCAAGTCGACCTTTCGCGACGCCTCGGGCGGATCGGACATCGAGTTCAAGGAGGTCGGCGGCGTGATCTCCTTCAACGGCGGCATCGAGCTGTACGTGTCCGAGTCGCTGGCGATCGGTGGCGATGCGGCGGTGTACCTGCCCGGCGGCGATCTGAGCGGTCTCGACTTCGCGACCATTGGCGCGAAGCTGATCTATCGCTTCTAGCCGGCTGGCCCTCGCCGGCGGCGATCTGAGCGGTCTCGACTTCGCGACCACTCGCGTGAAGCTCTTCGATTGCTTCTAGCGGCCAGCCTTGCCGCGCACGTACCGTGATTCGATGCGGACGGGCGACGCCAGCATGCGCGCCCGCTACGCTCGCGCGCCATGGTGCAAGAGCCCCTCGACCTCGCTCGCATCTTCGAGCTCGAACCGCACGGCCCGGACACGTACGTCGGCGAGAGCCCGCGCTACGAGTGGGGCCGCATCTACGGCGGCCTCGTCGTCGCCCAGGCGATGTGGGCCGCGACCCAGACCGTCGACCCGAGGTACGCCGTCCACTCGCTGCACGCGTACTTCATCCTCGGTGGCGACCTCGACGAGCCCGTCCGCTACGAGGTCGACCGCGTCCGAAACGGCCGCTCGTTCACGACGCGGCGCGTGAGCGCTCGGCAGAGCGGTGGCGCGATCCTCACACTCGCGTGCTCGTTCCAGGTGGCGGAGGCCGGCCCCGAGACCCAGCCGAACGAGTTCCCCGCCGACGTCCCGGCGCCCGATGACCTGAAGACGGACTGGGACGCCGGTCTCGTGCGCTCCGTCGTCGAGGTGCCCGATGCCCCGCCGCGCTCGCGCATCTGGACGAAGTTCGCGAACGCCCTCGATGACGACCCGCGCCTACAGGCTTGCGCCCTCGCCTACCTCACCGACATGAACGCGGTGAGCGCCGTGTATGCGTCCCATCCCGAGGCCAGGGACGACGAGGAGAGCTTCATGGGCGCGAGCCTCGACCACGCGGTCTGGTTCCATCGCCCGGTGCGCGCCGACGACTGGGTGCTGGTCGACATGCTCGGCCACGGCATGCTCCGCACGCGCGGCCTGGCGACGGGGATGCTCTTCGACCGCGATGGCACCCAGGCGGCGACGGTGGCGCAGGAGGCGCTGCTGCGGGGGCCGCGAGCCTAGACGGCGGGGATCGACCCGTGACCGCCGTGCCTATCGACCAAGGAGCCTCGACCAGGAGCTGCGACGTCCGATCTGCGGCGCGAGCGCGCGGGCTCGATCGACGGTCGATGTGTAGCCGAGCTCGTGCACCAGATCCTCGTCGAGATTCTCGAGCACGAAGCGGATGTCGTCCGCGTCATAGTGCTTCAGGTACTCGGCGTCGCGGTAATAGCGGCCGTCTTCGAAAGCCTTCTTCGTGACGTAGTCGTCCGGGGCGCTTCGTTCGCTCTCGTCCATGCGCCTCAGCTTCTTGTCAGGAAGCTCGAAGTCCCCATCCGTCTTGCGGTCCAGGCCGATTGCCTCGGTGAGCCTCGTCAGCGTCGCCTGCGGGTCGACGAGCAGGTCGACGTACCGCACGTGCACAGCCGTGCAGCCGGTGGGACGGAAGCGTGTGATGTTCCAGTTGAGGTCGTTCCAGAGCTGCACGGGGTTCTGGAATCGGTACTCGGGAGAGCCCTTCTGGCTGTGATCGTAGATCACGATCCGCGAGCGCAGAAATGCGGGCCAGCCTCTCGACGCGCGGATATTGAAGCCCGCGTTCCGGTAGTAGCGATAGATCGAGTGGATCGAGGCGAACGGATCCTTCGTGATCGCAACGAGGTCAGTGGATTCCCGCGCCTCGGCGCGCGACGCGTCGACGACCGGGATGTACCCGTGCTTCCAGCCAAAGGTGTTGTAGCGGACGCTGCATTCGCAGTTCCACTCCAGGGCCGCGCGCAGGAAATTCGTGCCGGACCGGAACAGGCCCATCACGGTGACGATGCTCGCTCGCTCTCGAGACATGCGCGGCGGTCGCCTCCTCTTTGCTCGGGCCTTCCTCCAACGAAGCGTAGGTAGCACGCTCCCGCTTCGGTGCCCGACGCGAAGCGCGGCCGTCCGGTGTGCAGCCCCATCGCCGAAGATGCTCTAGTAGCGGTCCGATCCCCACGTGAACGGGCTGCCGACCGGGAACAGCTGGTCGAGCACCTCGATATCGGCCCGGGCGAGCTCGGCCCCGTGCTCGACCGCAGCCGAGGTCACCGACCGGAAGCCGAAGCACCACTGCAGGAGCGAGGCGGAGGGGACCGCCAGCGGGATCTTCCGCGACGCGCCCGAACCGGCGCCCTCGAGCGAGAGCACTGCGTCGAAGCCGGCGCCGGCGAAGCCGAGCTCGAGCGGCGGCAGCCCGAGGCGCTTCGCGCGAGCGTCGAGCCCCGGACGCACGGCCTCCACGAAGCCCGCCGGGTTCAGCACCATTGCGATGCAGCCCGAGCGCTTCGGGACGTCGGTGCGCAGCTCGATGCCGTAGCGGCGCGCGACCTCGCAGAACGGGTGATCGGGCGGGATGCGGCCCCAGATGAGCGAGTGTCCGCGCTCGCGCGCGAGGGCCGAGAGCTTGCGCGCCGCGAGGTCGTAGAAGCGCGGATCGCGCGCGCCGACCTCCTTCAGCTCGAAGGAGTTCTTCTGGTCGATGACGCCGATGTAGCCGTCGTCGGTGATCCAGTGCACGTCGGGCTTTCGCACCATCCACGGCCAGTACTCGGGCGTGCGCACGAAGCTCCCGCTCCGCTCGGCGTTGGTCTCGTTGTAGACGTCGAGCACGTGGCGGACGTCCGCCTCGCTCTCGAGCAGCTGGAAGGGATCGTCGCCCTCGGCGAGCGGCGGCACCGAGCGGGCGTCGAGCTCGACCCGGTACTCGGGCGCGACCGGCACACCGCCGATCTTCACGTAGAGCCCACCGCGCTGGGCGAAGCCCATCGCCATGGTGAAGCCCTCGGCCGCCACGTCGCCGATGGCCTCCTTCGCGATGAGCGCCGGGTAGCCCTTGAAGTTCTCGTCGGGGGAGGCGACGACGCCCTGGATGCCGGCGACGCGCAGAACGTTGCCCGCGACCCGCACCGAGAAGTCGAGGATCTGCCACTTCGCGGCCAGGCGGTCGCCGTCGAAGGCGCCCCAGCAGAGCGAGGGCGGCATGTACGGGCACGTGCGGTAGGCGGCCTCGAGCAGCTTCACCATGCCGGCGCGCTCGGTCTCGCCGCTCGCGAAGATGCCGGCGGTCATCTCGGCTGCCGCCGGGACGTCGTCTTCGCCGAGTCGTCGAACGTGGATGTCGGGCATGGCCTCGTGGGTGGCGCAGTGGGTGGGTCGGTGGATGCGGCAGACTCGGCATTGAGCGCCGAATCGACGGTATCCTAGCCGAGACGACGGGCTGTCACGGGGGGGAGGCGGCCGGCCGCAGCGCACGATCCGGCACCACCCCGCCCCGGAAGATGGAGCTCCGCTTGGCATCAGACATCGAGGAGCCGGCCGCCCGGGAGACGACCGTGTCGCACGCCCGGTTCGAGACGGCGCGCACGGCGGCATCGCGGCACCGGGTGCTGCTGATCCTGCCCGACCTGCGTGGCGGCGGTGCGGAGCGGACGAGCCTGAACGTGCGTCGCGCCCTCGAAGGCGGCCCGCTCGACGTCGAGATCGTGCTGATGGACGCGCGCGGCGAGTACCTCGATGCGCCCGAGCACCGCGACTACGTCCTGCCGCCGGGTGCCTGGCTGCGCGCCCTGGCCCGGCGCTGCCCGCCCGACAGCCCGCAGCGAGCCCTGCTCCAGGTGCCGCAGATGATGCGGCTCATCGCGGCCGAGCGCCCCGACGTCGTCATGACGAGCATGGCCGACATCAGCATCCCGATGCGCGTGGCGCTGGCGCTGCTGCCCCGCCGCTGGCGCCCCTTCTGGATCGTACGCGACGGCAACAACGCGAAGGTCGTGCTCGAGGAGGCGTATCCGCAGCCGGCGCTGCTCCGGGTGATCGAGGCACTGTTTCGCTGGACGTACCGCTCGGCGGACGTGGTGCTCGTACCCTCGCGCGGCGTGGGCCGTTGTCTCGAGCGCGACTACGGAATCCCCGCCTCGTTGATCCAGGTGATCGGCAACCCCACTGACGTCGGCCGCGTGCGCGAGCGCGCGGCGGCGGCGCCTGAGATCGCCCTGCCCGATCGCTACGTCGTCGCGGTCGGCCGCCTCGCGCCGCAGAAGGGCGTCGACGTGTTGATCCGGGCGATGGCCACGCTCGAAGACCGCGACGTCGCGCTCGTCGTCTGCGGGGTCGGGCCCGAGCAAGACGCGCTCGAAGGCCTCGCCCGCGACCTCGGTCTCGCCGATCGGGTCGTATTCGCCGGCTTCCAGGCGAACCCGTGGTCGATCATGGCCCGCGCCGAGGCCTTCTGTCTGCCTTCGCGCTGGGAGGGCTTCGGGCACGTCGTGGTCGAGGCGCTGGCGTGCGACACCCCGGTCGTGATCAGCGACTGCGACTTCGGCCCCGACGAGATCGTGCGCGATGGGCGCGAGGGCTGGGTCGTGCCGACCGACGATCCCAAGGCCCTGGCCAGCGCGCTGGACGAGCTGCTCGCGAGCCCGGCCCAGGCCGAGGAGCGCGTGCGGGCCGGGCGGGCCCGAGCCGAGGCGTTCGACAGCGCACCCATCACCGCGGCGTATGCGCGCCTGTTCGAGTCGGGCTGCGCCTACGACTCCGGGGCGGGCCCCGGGTCGGGCTCCGGCGAGCGCAACCCGCTCGACCCGTCGTAGCGCCCTGCACCGACACCGCACCCCCACCCAGCGTGCACTTCGATGCCCAGCTGGCGATGCCCGTGCCGATGGTTCGATGTGCCCTCGGGCCAACCGGAGAGCCGCTGCTCGTGAAACGCATCGCCGAGCTCTCCTGCGCCTCTCCGCGCTGGCGACGCATCCAGACACGAATGCGCTTCCAAGAACGAGAACGCCCCTCCCGACATGCGGCCAGGAGGGGCGTTCGTGACTCATCGGCCCCACCGGGGGCGCGCTGCTCGATCTAGAAGTTCACCTTCGCACCGAACTGGATCACGCCCGTGGCGCCCCCCTTGAACGACACCCACTCCTTCGTGCCCGGCGTCGCGTGCAAGCTGAAGTCGGCGTACGTACCGATGTTGTCGGTGAGCATCCAATCGACCCCGACACCCAGCCGATAGATGAACGTACCCGTCTTGGTGTCGCTACCGCCATCGGGTTTGAACTTGTAGTTACCACCACCCATGCCCATCAAGACGTACGGCTGGAAGCTGTCGAGGGTCTTGGGC
>CAYYSY010000377.1:0-3970 GCA_964474355.1 uncultured Spirochaetaceae bacterium
CGATGCGCCGTCGCTGCCGATCACCCACGAGCCGGTGAGCGTCGAACCGCCGCCGCCCGGGCCTTCGACGTCGACCTCTGCGTGCTCGTCGCCGCTGCGCACGGCCGTCACCTCGCAGCCGAGCCTCACGTCGACCTTCGGATGCCGGCCGATCTCCTCGCGCAGCCACGCCTCGAGCTCGGGCTGATCGAAGAACGCGATGTCGCGGTAGCCGTTCGGGCCGTCTTCGATCATCTCGACGCCGAACAGGCGGTTTCGCTTCGAGTCGGCGAAGCAGATCTCCTCGACGTCGCGCCGCGGCTGCAGCACGCCGACGACGGCGTCCGCCCGCCCGATGCGTTGGAACGCGCGGGTCGACTCACCGTCGAGGCCCACCGCTCGCGGCAGCTCGAGGTGGTCGGTGCTGCGCTCGCAGACGATGACGTCGAGGCCCTCTTCGGCGAGGAGCAGGGCCGTCAGGGCTCCGACGGGCCCGAGCCCGACGACGATGGCGTCGGCACCGTGGGCAGGCATGCGGTGTTCTCCTCAGGCTGGGGACCGTCGTGCGTTTGCAGGTCGAATCGCGTCGGCGGCGCGCCCGGCGCGCGCAGGATTGTATCACCGGGAGGGCCCGGGTCGCTGCGGCAGATCGGTATTGAAATCATCGAGTCGAGGGCTCAATCTCGCGAGAGCTCCAGCCCGGGCCGATGCCGGGCCGACACCGTTCGGAGGCGCCGATGATCCGTCTGCACGACACCCTCGAGTATCAGGCACGCGAGAACGCGGACACCGCGTTCGCGATCCTCGGCGATCAGTCGATCTCGTACGCCGAGGCCGATCGCCAGGCGAATCGCCTCGCGAATGCGCTCATCGCCGAAGGCCTCGAGCCAGGCGATCGCGTCGCGTATCTGTCGAAGAACTCGATCGAGCACGCGATCTTCTACTACGGCGCCGCGAAGGCGGGCGTCGTGCCCGTGCCTCTCAACTACCGCCTCGCACCGCCCGAGTGGAGCTTCATCGTGGCGGATGCGGGCGCGAAGCTGCTCATCGCGCAGCCCGAGCTCGCAGCGGGGATCGACTCGGTGCGCGACGAGCTCGGCTCCGTCGCCCGCCATCTCTCGGCGAATGGCGAGACCGCGGGCTGGGACTCGTACGACGCCTTCGTCGCGAGTGGCGGCACGGATCGCCCCGACCGGGGTGTGCGGGCGGAGGACGACGTCTATCAGATGTACACGAGCGGGACGACCGGCCGGCCCAAGGGCGCCGTCATCCAGCACCGCGCGCTCGGCGCTCAGCTCCACCAGGCACAGTCGGCGTTCGGGCTGCGCGCGGGCGATCGGAGCCTGATCGTGGCGCCGCTCTATCACGCGGCGGCCGCCGTCGCTTCGTTCGCCACCGTGCAAGCCGCCGGCACGCTCTACATCCAGGAGGACTTCGCCCCGGCAGACGTCGTTCGGGCGCTCGACGAGGAGCAGATCAGGCTCTCGCTGCTCGTGCCGGCGATGATCCAGTTCTGCCTCGTCGCGGTGCCCGATGTGGCGAAGCGCGAGTACCGCGACCTCGAGACGATCGTCTATGGCGCGTCCGCCATCTCCGAGGCCGTGCTTCGGCAGGCGATCGACGTCTTCAAGTGCGGCTTCCTCCAGGGCTACGGCATGACGGAGACCACCGCCGCCGCGACCTACCTCATGCCGAAGGATCACGAGCGAGCGCTGGCTGGGCAGTCCGATCTTCTGCTCTCCGCCGGCCGCCCCCTCCTCGGGACCGAGATCCGCATCGTCGACGATCACGACGAGCCGGTGCCGGTGGGCTCGCTCGGCGAGGTCTGCATTCGCGGCCCCCAGGTGATGCGCGGGTACTGGAACCGCCCCGATGCCAGCGAGGAGGCGCTGCGCGGGGGCTGGATGCATACGGGCGATGCGGGGCGGCTCGACGACGCGGGGTTCCTCTACATCCAGGATCGTGTGAAGGACATGATCGTGTCCGGCGCCGAGAACGTGTATCCGCGCGAGATCGAAGAGGTGCTCTTCGCGCACGACGCGGTGGCCGACGCCGCGGTGATCGGCATCCCGGACGAGAAGTGGGGCGAGGCGGTGCTCGCGTTCATCGTGAAGTCGGCGGGGGCCGATGCCTCCGCGGACGACCTGCTCGAGTACTGCCGGAGCAGGCTCGCGGGCTACAAGCAGCCTCGGCAGCTCGAGTTCGTGGACGAGCTTCCGCGCAACGCGAGCGGCAAGGTCCTGAAGAAGGATCTGCGCGAGCCGTACTGGAAGGGCCACGAGCGCCGGGTCGGTTAGCCTCCCGCCGGCGCGCCCATCAGACGATCTCCGCGTCGAGGTCGACGGGCATCAGCGCGTCGCCCACGACTCGCGCACCATCGAGGCTGCGCACCGGCCTCGCGACCTCGTGGAGCAGCGGCCGGCTGGCCGTGACGAGGCCGACGTGTGAGCCGGTGACCAGCTCGAGGGCCGCCTCGACCATCACCTCCATCGGCTCGGCCATGTCGGGGCGCCGGCGCGCGATGTCGCCCACGAAGTGCGCCGCCTCCTGGGTGAGCACGATCGCGACCGGTGAGAGCGCGTTCACGTAGACCCCGTCACCGGCGACCTCGAGCGCGAGCCCGTTGGTGTAGCGATCGAGTGCGGCCTTGCTGGCACCGTAGGCGACGATCGCGTGGGCGGCCTCGGGGGTGTCGGGGAACGGTACGGTCGCGTGCTTCGCCGAGTCGCTCGTGATGTTGACGATCCAGCCGCGGCCGCGTTCGCGCATGCCCGGCAGCACCTGCTGGCAGAGATCGATGGGCGCGTTGAAGTTCACCTCCAGCATCTTGCGCCTGTCTTTCAGCGGTGAGGTCGAGGGCGGTGCCCAGCGCGCCATCGCAGCGTTGTTCACGAGCACGTCGACCGGACCGAAATGGGCCTCGGCCCGCGTCACGAGATCGCCGCGCTCCGTCTCATCGACGAGGTTCGCGACCTCGACGGCCGCCTTCCCACCCGCCCTGCGGATCTCTTCGGCCGCTCCCTCGAGCGTGCCCTCGAGCGCGCCATGGGCGCCCAGCCGCGATGCTACGAGCACGACGGATGCTCCCTCGGCCGCCATCCGGCGTGCGATCGCTCGGCCGATCCCGCGGCTCGCGCCCGTCACCAGCGCCACCCTTCCCTCGCATGCACCCATCGACTCGCTCCTCCGGCAAGCGTCGGACCCTAGCGTCGATCGCCCGGGGTCCGCGCCTCATGCCTGCGAATCGCGCTCGGCCGGCCGAGCGCGAAGTCTGCGCCGGCCTACACTCGCCCCGTGTTCTCACTCCAGGGTGTAACCAAGCGCTATGGCGATCTCGTCGCCCTGCATCCCGTCGATCTCGAGGTGCCCGTCGGGCAGACCCTCGCGCTGATCGGCGAGAGCGGCAGCGGCAAGTCCACGCTGCTGCGTCTGATGATCGGGCTCGAGCCCCCGGACGCCGGAACGATCCGCTTCGAGGGACGCGAGATCGGGCCGGAGGACTTCGGAGAGCTGCGTCCTCGCGTGGGCTACGTCATTCAAGAGGGGGGCCTCTTCCCGCACCTCACTGCGCGCCGAAACGTGTCGCTGCTCGCGCGTCATTGCGGGTGGGAGGCGGCGCGCTGTGAGGCGCGCCTGCTCGAGCTCTGCGATCTGACGCAGCTCACCCACGATCTGCTCGACCGCTATCCGGGCGAGCTTTCGGGGGGCCAGCGTCAGCGCGTGGCGCTGATGCGCGCCCTCATGCTCGAACCCGACGTGGTGCTGCTCGACGAGCCGCTCGGCGCGCTCGACCCGATCATCCGCTTCGAGCTTCAGGACGAGCTCGGACGCATCTTCGACACGCTCGGCAAGAGCGTGGTGCTCGTCACGCATGACCTCGCCGAGGCGGCGCACCTCGGTCGCGAGCTGGTGCTGCTGCACGAGGGGCGAGTGGTGCAGCGTGGTGGCTTCGAAGAGCTGCGCGATGCACCCGCGAACGACTACGCCGCAC
>CAYYSY010000378.1:0-10543 GCA_964474355.1 uncultured Spirochaetaceae bacterium
CACCGATGGCCTGATCCACATCAGCCACCTGGCCGAAGGCCGCGTCAACGAGGTCACGGACATCGTGAGCGAAGGCGACGAGGTCCTGGCCAAGTGCATCGACATCGACCCGGCCGGCCGCATCCGCCTGTCGCGCAAGGAGGCGCTGGCGGACATCGCGGCGGAGAAGGCCGCGACCGAGGGTGGATCGTCCGAAGACGCGGATGAAGAGTCGAGCGACGACTAGCGTGTCGGGAGGCGACCTCGAAGGCGCAGGCGAGGACCGGGCGACGGTCCACGTGCGCGTCTCGAGGCTCCCCCACGCAGAGGGATTGGAGCCGCCGCGTCCGGCCACACCGGGCGCGGCGGGATCCGACCTCAGGGCAGCGGTCGACGCCGAGATCGAGATCGCGCCCGGCGCCCGGGCCCTCGTGCCCACGGGCTTCCGCCTGGCCATTCCGGAAGGCTTCGAGGGGCAGGTGCGGCCGCGGAGCGGCCTGGCCCTGCGCCACGGCATCACCGTCCCCAATGCTCCCGGCACCATCGACAGCGACTATCGCGGCGAGCTGCAGGTGATCCTGCTGAACGCGGGCGACGCGCCCTTCGTCGTGAAGCGGGGCGACCGCATCGCGCAGCTCGTGATCGCCGCCGTGCCCTGCGTCGTCATCGAAGAGGTCGACAGCCTCGACGACACCAAACGCGGCAAGGGCGGATTCGGACACACGGGCACCTGAGACGGGGCCCCGCCGGGTGGTATCATGCGCCCTCGATCAGCGCCCCGAACCGCGACGACGGTGGGGCGCGAGGAGGGGGTGTGAGCGAAGCCGGCGACCGTGAGGCAGTGCATTCCGTCGTGGGCGAAGAGCCCGACGCCACCGCGCTCGGCCCGGAGGAACCCGAAGCGGCCTCCGATGGCGACGAAACCGTCGACTTCGCGAACAAGCCCGAGCGCAAGAAGAGCGACCTGGCCCTGCGGCTGGGCACCGCCGCGGTGCTCATCCCCTTCGTGCTCTGGATCATCTCGGTCGGTGGCTGGCCCTTCACCGGCGTCGTGATGCTCTTCGGACTGATCGCGCAGTTCGAGTTCTACAACATGATCGAGAGCAAGGGCGCGAAGCCGCTCCGCCTCTGGGGCATCGGCTTCGGCGCCGCGGTCATGGCCGTTGCCTACTTCGGCAGCGAGTACAGCGCGACGCTGCTGATGACGGCCTCGCTGCTCGTGATGATGGTCGCGCAGCTGCGAAAGGCCCAGATCAGCGAGTCGCTCGCGAGCATCTCGGGCACGTTCTTCGGCGTGTTCTACGTAGCGTGGCTGATCTCGCACGCGATCCTGCTGCGGAACTTCGACCACTCCATCGCCCAGCTATTCGGCACGGATGCGGTGGCTGCGCTCGGCGTCACCGCCGAAACCGGCATCTTCCTGATGATCTACACCCTCGCCGCGGTGATCGGCTGCGACGCCGGTGCGTATTTCGCGGGTCGCGCCTGGGGCAAGCGCCCGCTGGCGCCCGAGGTGAGCCCGAACAAGAGCGTCGAGGGCGCGATCGGTGGTGTCGTGGCCGGCATCGCGTGCGCGTCGCTCATCAAGCTGGTCTTCGACCTGCTGTGGCCCGAGATGTCCGCGGCCATGCCCTGGACGATCGTCGTGCCGTTCGCCTTCGTGCTCACCATCGTCGGCATCATCGGTGATCTCGTCGAGTCGCTGCTCAAGCGCGACGCCGACATGAAGGACGCCGGCTCGCTGCTGCCGGGCATGGGCGGCGTGCTCGATCGCATCGACGCGCCGCTGCTCGGCTTCCCCGCCATCTACTACATGCTGATCGGCTGGGCGACCTTCCAGGTCGCGGGGTTCTAGGCCCGCTCGCTTCGTTCTCGAATCCAGCTGGTCAACTCCGGCGCACGTCGTGCCGATGTGTGAGGTGCATCCACCGGTCGTGGTACCGGTCGAGGAGCGCCGCATGTCCCGAAGCCCCGCCGCCCGCGCCAGCGCCGCCCGCGACAACCTCGAGCACGCCGAGTTCTACCGGCCCGGCACCGTCGCGAAGGTGCGCGCCCTCATTCCCGAGGACGTGCTCGAGGTGATCGATACACGCGCCGGCTCGTCGTGGCTCGAGTTCGAGTACGACCATTGGCTGATGGACGGAGTCATCGAGGTGCTCGGCGTGGACGACGCCGTGCGCTGCTGGCACCAGTCGATCGGCTACCTCATCGACAAGCCGCTGCTCCGCAGCTTCGTCCAGGGTGGGCTGCGCATGTTCGGCGCGAAGCCCGGCAAGATCCTGAAGCTCGTGCCGAAGGGCTGGTCGCTCGCCTACCGCGACTTCTGCGCGCCGAAGTTCACGCTCCTGCAAGAGGGGCACGCCGAGCTGCGCTTCGAGGACGTGGCGCCCGAGGCCTTCGAGAGCCCGGGCTATCTCCACTGCTGGCATGGCATCTGCCTGGGCATCTTCGATCTCGAGAAGCCGACGGACGGACGCGTGGCCTTCGAGCTCGACGCCGGCGCGCGCGAGGCGCTCGCCACGTTCACCTGGTCGGTCTGAGGCGCTCCGGCCCGGGGCGTAGCTACTGCTCGACGCAGTAGAGATACGCCGAAACGTCGCACGCGATGGTGGTGCCGATCTCCGTCCAGCGAGCGTCGATCTGGCTTCGGTTGCCTCGCTCACCGAAATCGCCCGAGCTGGCGCTCGTCCAGCTCGAGCAGTGATCGCTGCCGGCCGCACCCGCTCCCACCGCAGCGACGTTCGTCCACACCGAGACGCCGCCCGTGACGGTGCTTCCGCTCTGGTTGACCGAGATCGGGGCGTCGACGTCGCCGTCCGTGAGATCGGCCCAGTCGTCGGCGACCTTCGTGCTGTCGGTCATCAGGTACGGGCCCTTCTGGCTGTTCCGCGTGCTGGGTGAGCTCGTGCCGTCTGCGAGCCAGGCGAAGTACGTGCCTTCGACTCCAGCAGTGGAGGCGAGGCCCTGGCAGAACGCGTCGGCGCCGGCCAGCCCGCCGAAGTCGCCGCTGTGGAGCAGGCTGGAAATGAAGATCGTGCGCGGCGCGCCGGTGTGGACGACGAAGCTCGAATCGACGTCGGAGTTGCCGTTGGGGAGCGTGACGGTCAGGGCCGGATTCCCCGGCGGCTCGGGCGTCACAGTGATCTCGAAGCTGTTGGGCGTGACGCTCGAGGGCGTCGGAAACTGGCTTCCGAACTGGACCGTCATGCCCGGGTGGAAGTTCGAGCCCGTCACCGTGAGAGTGCCGCCGATCCCCTCGTCGAACTCGTCGGGCGTCATGGACGAGATGACGGGCGACAGCAGGAAGAAGTCGAAGTCGGCCGTCGTCGACTCGCCGTTCGTCCGAGTGACCGTCACCTGCGCCGTGCCCTCGGGCTGCGGGCCCACGCTCACCTGGAAATAGGTCGGGTTCACGTTGCCCGGGGTCGGGCTCTCGGTGCCGAACTGGACGGCCATGCCGGGCTCGAAGTTCGCTCCGAAGACCTGGACGAGGGTCGTCTCGAAGCCATCGGCGGTGCTGGGGGTGAAGCTGTCGATCCTCGGTGTGACGAGGTTGATGTCGCTCCCCTGCGAGACCTCGTCTCCATCGTCGTAGCCGTCGCCGTCGTTGTCGACGTCGATGAAGTTCGGTCGCCCGTCACCGTCGACGTCGATCGTCCCCTCGTCGGGATGAGTGTTGCCCGGCGCCTGACCGTCGAAGCTCTGGTACTCGATGATGGCGTCGAAGTACGCGGCCTCGTAGTCGCCGAGCGACGTGGCCTGCTCTGCTACCTCTGCTCGCAACGCGTACGGAACCATGAGCAGCTGCTGGCGCGGCGTGAGCGTCTCGCCCTCGACGGTGACCTCGAGGTGGATGCTGCCGCCCTGCACGACGTTCTGATCGATGGGTGTGATCGCGCCGAGCACGACGTCGTACACGCCATCGACGACCTGCACTGCCGGGTGGCTCTCGAACCACAGCGAGCTCCCGGCGCTCGGCGCGTCGAAGAGCTCGAACTCCATCGCGACGGTCGCCGTGACGGGGGCACCCATGTCGTCGAGGAGGAGACCCTGGTAGCTCACCTGGCCGGGGACGGTGGCCCGGGCCGCAGCCGCGACGCCGAGCGAGGCGAGGAAGGCCAGGAGGGTCAGGAGCAGAGTGGGTGCGAGGGAGAGCTTCATCTTCGTTTCCTCATCGGGTCACGCGATTGCGCGGGCGGAACGCCCACACCGTCGTGAAGCCGAGCAAGAGCGCGATCGCGAGCCGGCCGGCTGCGCCCGCGAAGGGCACCGCCGTGGAGCCGGGCAGCGAGAAGGGGTCGTTCGGGTCGGAGCCGGCGGCGACCTCGGTGCCGTCGTTCACGCCGTCGCCGTCGCTGTCGGCGACGAGCGAGTCGGTGCCGGTGTCGGCAGGCGAGCCGTAGATCTGCGTGTTCGTCTCGACCACGTCGTCGAGACCGTCCCCGTCGTCGTCGGCGTCGAGAAAGTACGCGGCGCCGTCGCCATCGAGGTCGAGGCTCGGGAGGCCGCCCGCGAGGATCGGCGAGAAGCCGGGGAGGATCGTGCCGAGATCGAGCGCGCTCCCCGATGGCCCGATGGGTTGGCTCTGTCCGAGCGCCGAGGTGTTCGAGAACGACGCGCTGGTGGAGCTCGCCGCGCCGGCCGACACGTGCCCGCCGCGCAGCCGATAGCTCGCGCTCGTGAGATCGCCCGCGAAGGCGCTCGACGACGCGAGCACCGCGACGGCGACGAGCGATGTGAGGGCGAGGCAGGCGCGGTCCATCGGCGCAGCCTATCACGGGCGCCGCGTGTGAATCGTGACAATCGAGTGTTCGAGCCGAGCTGCAGAAGCCGGATGCGTCGGGTCGAACCCATCGGATCGCTTCGGGCCGGCTGGCTCCCCCCCCGGTGCTGTGCCTGCCCCACGGTTCGACTCGAGTCCAGCGCGCGCGCCCGCTCTCGTCACCGAGCCGGCGAGTCAGTGATCCGAGGTGGATCACTGGATGCCGCCTTCGACCTCACTCCTCGGGCGGGGGCTGCGACTGGTACCGCACGAACCCCCGATACGCCCCGATGTAGATCGCGTCGCCCGTGCCGAAGGAGTACGTGCCCCAGAGGTTGTTGAACACCTTTCGGTCGTAGTTCTTCGTGCCGAGGCTGAAGCGCTTCATCACCCAGGGCGTGTTGTCCTCGAAGCCCGGTTCTTCGAACACGCCCTTCACGTAGAAGACGCGCAGGCCGGTTCTGAAGTCGAGGGCCGTGAGCTGCCAGTCGTAGTGGCCGTTCACCGGCTCGTCGCCGCGGTTGTAGACGTAGATGAGGCCGTTGGCCGTCGAGAGCTTGGGCGTCGCGGTCTTGCCGTCGAAGTGGCCGGTCGCGGGCCAGCCCTCGACCACAGCGTAGGTGCCTGCCGCCTCGTCGTAGTCGAAGCGCATGATGCCGCCGACCGTGTCGTTCGTCTTGAACGGGTCTTCGTAGCCGTAGGTGTTGGCCACGACCAGATGATCGCCGTAGGCGACCACCGAGTTCTCGACCGCCGCGCCCCGGCCGGCGAAGAGCGGGTACTTGAAGACGAGCTCCCCGTCGCTCTGCCTGAAGACCAGCAGGTTCACGCGCTTCTCCGCGTTGTCGCAGATCACGACGAAGCGATCGCCGACCAGCGTGGGGGTCGTGCCGCTGCCGCGATTCAGGTGCCCCGGCTTCTTGTCGCCCGCGTTGTCGTAGATGAGGTCGCCCTTCGCATACGTCGGCTTCCACTTCGGGTCGACGACGATCTTCTGCCGCTCGGCGTCGAAGCGCAGCTTGTAGAGCGCGAAGTTCGAAACGATGTAGACCGCACCCGTCGGATCGACCGTGAAGGAGTTCTGGATCTCCTCCCACATTTCAGCGGTCGTCTGTGCGCGCTCCCTGAACTCGGCGCGAAGCTCGTTCAGCTGCGCGACGCTCGCGTTCTCGACGTCGTACTCCTCCCAGAACGCCTTCGCCTCGGCAGGCGGCATCCGGAGGACCTGCACGGCCTTCTCCTGGCCTGCGTGGTAGCCGAGGTGTGTCGCGTGCACCTGGGGCAGGCCGTCCTGGTCCCGGTCCTCGAGGTCGATCAATCCGACGACGGCGAGCTTCGTCGTGAACCAGATGTGCCCCTGCGCGTCGGGCATGATCGCAGTCAGCTTGTTCTCGAGCTTGCCACCCGCGAGCAGCGATGCATCGGGCGTCCCCTGTCCGACGAGGAGATCGAGGCGCAGCAGCTTCGCCTCCTCGCGGACGAAGCGCCGCTCGCGAATCGGGATACGGATCACCTCGTTGTGCGCGCCGGGCACGTACAGCTCGTCGTTCTGCGACAGATACGAGTACGCACCCCCGGACGTGTCGTGGAAGATCGCGAGCCGCGCGCTCTTGCGCGCCAGCTCGAGTGCCGACGAGCCGCGGCCGGGCAGGGGCATCTGATCGAGCAGCTTCGGCTCGCCCGACACGTCGACGAGCAGCGCCGTGGCGGCATCGCGTCCGAACGAGACCGTGACGAGTGTGTCCTCGTCGACGAAGGCGAAGAGGGGACACATCCCCGAGAAGCGAGCCCCCTTCTCGCGCACCTGGAAGTAGTGGACGTGGGTGTGCTCGGGGGTGGGGCCGCCGTTGTTGCTGACGTCGCTCGCGAACGCGTCCTCGTGCATGGCGGAGGGCATGCCCTGGCCCTGGTGCATGAACGGGTGCGCCCACTTCTCGTGGGGCGGGAGAGGGTCGGGGAGCGTCTCGCCGTGGAGATCCGTCCACTCGGGATACCAGCCGGTCTCGACCCGGGCCTCCCGGGTCACGGCCTCGAAGCCGACGTCCTCGACGACGTAGTCACCCGATGCCTTGGGAAACTCGGGCTCCTTCGCGCACGCGAGCAGCGCGGCCGCGAGGGTGAGGAAGAAGGCGGCGCGCAGGGTGGCGGCGACGGACATCGGATACTCCTGCCGGGTCGGAAGGGGGGCCCGGGGCCGCCCCATCGTACGCCGGGGCGTGGCTCTTCGCCGCCGCACGGACGCCGTCTGGAGCGGTCGGGCCAGGCTCCGGAACCCGGGCGGCCCGAGCGTCCCTCAACACGGATTCGGCGGGGCGCGCGTCAGCCGAGCCACCATGTGCGATCTTGCGTGGGCACCGCCACGACGGAGTGTCGGCGACACACGAACGACGCGGCATCGAGAGGAGTCATGCCCATGATTCGCCCGGAAATCATGTTGCGAGCGTGCGCGGTCGCTGCGCTCGTTGCGCTCGTACTCGCGTGCGGCCCCATGGGCCCGATCCCCGGCGGCCGTCTCCGCGGCACGGTCGTCGAGCCATCGCCCACCGAGTGGAGCCACGTCGAGGCCGAGCGCACCGTGCAGCTCGAGACGCGTCCCGACGACCCGCACTCGATCAACATCTGGACCGGCGTGGTCGACGGGCGGCTCTACATCGCGTCGTCGCTGATTCGCGGGCCGGACGAGCCCGAGGAGCGCGACTGGGTGCAGCACGTGCTCGCCGATCCGCGCGTGCGCCTGCGCGTCGACGGCCGCATCTACGAGCTGAAGGCCACGCGGGTCGAGGACCCGGCGCTCGTCGAGACCGTACGCGAGGCGATGATCGCCAAGTACGACGTGAAGCCCGACGCGCACTCGAGCGCAGCGTGGGTGTTCCGCCTGGAGCCGCGCGAGGGCTGAGCCCGCGCGCTAGGCGAGTCCGAGGTTGCGCTGGATGCGCGCGATCGGCTCGTCGGTGTCGGGCTCGAACGCGAGCCCGCTCACCTGCTCGTACGCCGCGATGTAGCGCTTCGCTGCCTCGACGCGCACGTCGTCGGGGAGCGTCGGCGGCGGCCCGTCGCCCTTGTAGCCGTGCTCACCGAGCCAGAGCCGGACGTATTCCTTGCTGATCGCCTTCGGATCCTCGCCCGCGCTCATCGCCGCGTCGTAGCTGTCGAGATACCAGTACCGCGACGAGTCGGGCGTATGGATCTCGTCGATCACGACCAGCTCGTCGTCCGCGGTGAGGCCGAGCTCGTACTTCGTGTCGACGAGGATCAGCCCGCGCTCCTTCGCGAAGTGCGTCCCCGCCTCGAAGAGCGCCGCACACATCGTGGCCGCCTCGTCGAACAGGGCCTCGCTGAGCACGCCGCTCTCGATGATGCCGGCCCGGCTCGTGTTCTCGTCGTGGGCACCCATCTCGGCCTTGGTCGACGGCGTCAGGAGCGGCTCGGGCAGCCGCTCGTGGCGCTTCAAGCCGTCGGGCAGAGTGTGGCCGCAGTAGGCGCGGTCGCCGCGGTCGTAGGCCGTCCAGATCGAGGTGCTGGTCGAGCCGGTGAGATAGCCCCGGTACACGAACTCGACCGGCAGCGGCCGGCATTCCTTCACCACGGACACGCTCGGGTCGGGCACGTCGATGAGATGGTTCGGCGCGACGTCCGAGAGCTTCTGGAACCAGAAGGCCGCCATCTGATTCAGGATCTGGCCCTTCAGCGGGATCGTCCCCACCACGACGTCGAAGCTCGACACGCGATCGGTCACGACGATCGTGCGCTTGCCGTCGCCGATGTAGCTGTCGCGCACCTTGCCCGGCTGCTTGCGGCCGAGGCCCTCGAAGTCTGTGTCGTCGATGGTGTGCTGGCAGAGCTCGAGTAGGAGTTGGTCGTCGATCGCCAAGGCGTCGCTCCATTCGGGTCGAGAGGAATAGGGGAGGGCGACCTCACGGCCGCCCGTGCCATCAATCAAACCTCGCCTGGGCCGGCTCGGCAAGTCCACCCGTGCGATCCGGCGTCCGCTCGCCGGGATGGATTAGGATGGGCCCTCCCCGGGGCCCTGCCGGCTGCGACGGGGCTGCAGGAGCGCGTGTGAGCGAAGAACGGGATGGGCCGGCCAGAGGCGATGCGGCGGTCGGGCCGGAGGCGACGGCGGCGCCTGAGCGCCCGCCGGACGAGCTGGCGCCTCCCTCCGGCGCCCGCTCCTTCGGTCCCCGAGACGCGCTGCTGGTCTTCGGCGTCGCCCTGGCGCTGCGGCTCGTCCACCTCTGGTGCGTCCGCGACATGCCCTTCGTCGAGGTGCCGATCGTCGACGCCAAGGCGTATGACGAGTGGGGCCAGCGCATCGCGGCCGGCGACTGGTGGGGGGACACGGTCTTCTATCAGGCGCCCCTCTACCCCTACTTCCTGGGCACCTTCTACGCGGTCTTCGGCCACAGCCTGGTGGGCGTGCACGCGCTGCAGATGGCGATGGGCGCCGCGTCGTGCGTGCTGCTCGCGCTCGCGGCCTGGGCGCTCTTCGGTGATCGGGCCGTGGCCCTCGCCACCGGGATCGCGGTGGCGGCCTACCCGCCGGCCATCTTCTTCGACGGGCTGATCGGCAAGCAGGGGCTGGGGCTGCTGCTGCTCTCGGGGCTGCTCTGGCTGCTGCTCCGCCAGCAGCGAGAGGCGAGGCGGGGCGAGCTCGTGGCCGCCGGCGCGCTGCTCGGCCTGCTCTGCCTGACGCGCGAGAACGCCCTCGCGCTCGTCCCCGCGCTGGTCCCCTGGCTCGCCTGGCGATTCTGGCCGGAGGGCCTGCCTCGCGTGGGCCTCGTGCTCGCGCTGTTCGCGGCGGGCCTCGCGCTGGTGCTCGTCCCCGTCGGCCTGCGGAACCTCGCGGTCGGCGACACGTTCGCGCTCACGACCTCGCAGATGGGCCCGAACTTCTACATCGGCAATCACTCGGGGGCGTCGGGCCTCTACGAGCCGCTGCTGCCGGGGCGGCAGACGCCGGTCTTCGAGGCGAGCGACGCCGAGCTGCTCGCCGAGCGCGAGCTCGGCCGCGAGCTGACCCGCGGCGAGGTCTCCGACTACTGGATGGCGAAGGGCCTGGCCTTCGTGCGCGACGAGCCGGTGGCGTGGCTCGGGCTCATGGTGCGCAAGACCGTGCTCACCTGGGGCGCCTTCGAGGTGCCCGACGTCGAGGACGTCTACGTCTTCGCCGACTGGTCGCCCATCGTGCGCTTCGGCCTGCCGGTCTATCACTTCGGGGTGTTCGCCGGCCTCGCCGCGGCGGGCGTCGTCTTCGCATGGCCGCGCCGCCGGGACGTCGCGCTGCTCGCCTGGCTCGCGCTCGCCTACACCGGCAGCGTCGCGCTCTTCATGACGTTCGCGCGCTTCCGCTATCCGCTCGTGCCGATGATCGCGCCGCTCGTGGGGTACGCGTGCGTATGTGCGTGGCGGGTCGCGCGCGGGCCCGACCGGGGCCGCCTGCTCGCGCCGGCCACCGCCTTCGTGCTCGTCGTCGCGCTCGCGGGCATCGACCTGGCCGACCGCGAGGAGATGAAGGTCACGTCGTACACGAATCTCGGCGGCATCATGCTGGGCCAGGACCGGCTCGACGAGGCCGAGGTCTACCTCGAACGAGCGGAGGCGGCGCGCCCGGAGAACGCCGATCTGCAGCTGCACCTCGCCGTGCTGCGCGAGGAGCAGGGGCGCCTCGACGACGCGCTGCGGCACCTCGCCGAGATGCGGCGCCTCGCGCCGGACGACTTCCGCGGCTACGTCCTGCTCGCGCGCATCCTCGAGGCGCAGGGCAAGCCCGAGCAGGCGAAGCGCGCTCGGCGCCGGGCCCGG
>CAYYSY010000379.1:0-4092 GCA_964474355.1 uncultured Spirochaetaceae bacterium
TGGGATCGAGGAAGAGCAGCATCACGCCGAGCAGGGTGATGCCGCCGGCCATGCCGACGACGGCGGAGAGCATCGAGGTCAGCAGCGCGGCAACGACGAGACTCACGAACGCGACGATGGAGAGCGGATCGCTCCCCAGCAGCAGCTGCAGCCACTCGGTGTCAGCCATGCGCGCGTTCCTTCTCTTCCTTCTATTGCCTACCGCTCTACCTGCCTGCCGCGGCGGTCCCCGACCGGTGCTCCCCTCCGATCGCCCCGGGCAGCGGCCCAACGTTTTTGCTTCGAGTCATGCCACCTCCCGTCTGGCCGGGTATCTTAGATGGATGGACAACGTAGATCAACGTAGATCAGATAATCAATATCATGATTACATGCCCGCGTCCGAGGCAGCCGAGTACCTGGGCGTCAAGCTCGCGACCCTCTACGCCTACACGAGCCGCGGGCTCGTCCAGAGCGTCCCGGGACCGAAGGGTCGCGCGCGCCTCTATCTCAAGCGGGACCTCGAGCGCCTGAGAGCGCGGCGGGACGCCCGAGCAGGCCACGGACCCGTCGCAGCGTCTGCGCTGCGCTTTGGCGAACCTGTTCTCGATTCTTCGATCACCGCCATCGCATGGGATCGCGGACCGATCTATCGAGGGATCCCGGCGATCGAGCTCGCGGAGCAGGACATGCCCTTCGAGGAGGTGGCCGAGCTCCTGTGGTCCGGCACTCCGCCCGAGGACGAGCAGGCGCACCGCACCTCGTACTTCTGGAGCGCTCTCGATTTCGGGATGCCCTCCGAGCCGCTGCGCGCGCTGGTGCACGAGGCGCTGCCGCCGCTCACGGCGTTGACCCTCGTGGTGCCGTTGCTCGCGAGCCGCGACCCCGGTCGCTTCACGACGCGGCCCGAGGCCGTGCTGCCCCGCGCGCGAAGCCTGATCCGGCGGATGATCGCGTCGCTGTCGCTCTGCCGGCCGCGTGCCGAGGTCGACGCCGCGCTCGAGGAGGCGCTCGGCGCGGAGACCCTCGCCGCTGCAGTGCTCGCCGCGTTTGGCGCGGAGCGCAGCCCCGAGGCCGCGAGCGCAGTGAATCGCGCGCTGGTGCTGGGTGCCGACCACGAGCTCAACGCCTCGACCTTCGCGGCGCGCGTGGCGGCCTCGACCGGCGCGGACATCCACGCCTGCATCACCGCTGCGCTCGCCACGCTCTCGGGCCCCCGTCACGGCGGGGCCGCCGACCGGATCGAGGCGCTGATCGGGGAGATCGCGAGCCCCGAAGAGGCGATCGATGTGGTCTACGAGCGGCAGCGCCGCGGCGAGGCGATCGAGGGCTTCGGTCACCCGCTCTATCCGGAGGGCGATCCGCGGGGCCGGGCGCTGCTCGACCTCGCCTGCGAGCTCGACCGCGACGCCCCGGCCATCGCGAAGTGCCTGGCCCTGGTGAAGGGCATGGAGGAGAGCGGGCAGGGCGAGCCGACGATCGACGTGGGCCTGGTCGCGCTCGCGCTGGCGCTCGGCCTGCCGCGCGGCGCCGCCTCGGGCTTCTTCGCCGTCTCGCGCTGCGTCGGCTGGGTGGCGCATGTCATCGAGCAGTACGAGGCGGGCTACCTGCTCCGGCCGAGGGCCAGGTACCAGGCCACCGAGATCTCGGGCGCCTGATCCGCCCCGGCGCGGAAGCTCGTCGGCAAGTCGGATGACGGGCGGAAAAAGATGGAACCGGCTCCGAGGGGCCGGCGTCTCTCGAGTCAGAAGAGCCGCATCCGACCGAATCCATTGCTGACCCCGAAGCCGCCCGAAGGAGCCTTCTCCTCTCCTTCGGGCGGCTCTCGTTCGGGGGCCCGGCGGGCGGCGCCAGGGCCGGGATCGACATAGACTCGCCGGCCGGCGAGCCGGCGGTCGCAGCCGACTCCGCGCCCCTCGCGGCGCCCCTTCGACACCCGAGGCGCAACGGGGGCTACTCACGACGGGGCCCCGACGACGGCCGCCGAGAGGGAGTCCGTTGGCGGAATCCACCGAAATCCAGAACGCCCCGTCCGGCGATCGCGGGCTGACGAAGCTGCTCGCCCGCCCCGAGACGTGGGCGTCGGCCGTGGTGATCGGGCTCGTCGCCTGGGCCTACAGCGATCTGCTGGGGCTCGGCACGCGCTACGGCTTCGCGAAGGGCGTCGAGTACTGGCTCTTCCAGCCCTCGGACAGCGCCCCGCTCGTCATCATCGTGATCGCGGCGTGGCTGCTCTACCGGCGAACTCCGCGCATGCGGACGCTCTCCGTCGCGACCGGCTCACCGGTCCTCGCCCTCCCCTTCTATCTCGTGTGCCTCGCCGCCTATGGCTGGGCGGTGTACACGGGCTCCCTCGACATGCGCGTGCTCTCGTTCACTGCGTTCCTCTTCGGGAGCCTCGCCATGCTCTTCGGGCGGCCGGGGCTCGCCGCGTTGTGGCTGCCCGCCGCCTTCATGCTCTTCGCGCTTCGTATCCCTGCGCCCATGCAGCTCGCGATGCTCTATGACCTCCAGATGTGGACCGCGCAGTACGCCGGCTGGCTGCTCTACATGCTCGGCGAGACCGCCTTCGTGAGCGGTGACCAGATCATCCGTGCGAGCCAGAAGTTCCAGGTCGTCGAGGGGTGCAGCGGCATGCGCTCACTCGAGACGATGACGATGCTGACGATCCTGATGGCCGATCTCTTCGGCCGTCGCGGCTGGCACGCGTTTCTGCTCGTGCTCTCTGCGCCGATCGTCGCATTCGCGTTGAACGGCGTGCGTGTGCTGACCATCGTGCTGAACCCCCACTCGGACATCGCGACGATCCACAACGCCCAGGGCATCGCCGTGCTGATGGCGGGTCTCCTCATCATCTACGGCTTCGACGAGGTGCTCGAACGCGTGCTGCCGGAGCGCGCGAATCCACCGTTTCGCGCGAAGCGCGTGGACCGCACCCCCGGCGCAAACGCGTTGCTCGGTGCAATCGGTGCGTGCGGTGCAGCGGCCATCGTACTGATCGCCGTCGGTCGCTTCGGTCCCGTCTGGCAAGTGCCCGCGAGCTCCGGTCCGCGCGTGTACGAGACCGTGAGCGCTGCGCTCGACCAATGGCCCTCGGAGAAGATGAAGACCGACTACAACTTCCTGGGGAGCGCGCGCTTCGACCAGCACTTCCACTACTCGTACGCACTGCCGGAGGGGCCCGTGGACGTCTTCGTCGTCGCCGGAAGCCAGCACGAGGTGGGCTCGAGCCCGCTGTCCCCGATGACGATGCATCCGGCGACGGGCTTCGAGGAGATCGAGCGCCTCGAAGACGTCTCGATTGATGGTATGCCAATAATGACGGCCCGCGTGATGCGCCGTGGCAAGCAGGAGGTGCTGGTTTGGCACGCGTACCTCGGGCGGGAAGGCCTCGTGGCGGAGAGCCTCCGCAGTCTGTTCGCGCTCGAACGCAGTCCCGCACGCCGCGACTTCGCGCCCCACGTCGTCCGGATCACGACCGAAATCACCGGATCGGGCCCCACGGAGCGTGAGGCAGCTGTGAAGAAGCTGAGACGAGTCCATGACCATTTGGCGCCCGCTCTGCAGGAATTGGCGGGGCACGCGGAAGGGTGAGGAACGGTTTTTCCCATTCTGGGTACAGCCAGGGCCGCCTCGAGCCGGGGAACGTCATGTAATCAAATCAACAACCCCTTATTTTTCAGTCAGTTACGGACTTTTATGCAGACGGTACGACGATTGCATTTCTAAACGGCATCGCGCGTGCGCCCGAAGGGGCGGGCGCCCTACGTCACTCGAGCAAGGGTCACTAAACGTTTGACTGTCGAGTTTCGGCCCTAGTAGAATGCCGAACTGTCGCCGTCCGACATTCGATGCAATCGCACCATCGGCCGGTCTCAAATCCCAAGGAGAAGACAAACCATGAAGTTCAACCTGCTCGCTCTCGCGTGCGCTCTGGCGCTGGCCTTTGGCCTGTCGATGGGCTCGTTCGCAGGCTCGATCGCGGATACCGACTCTGATGGTATTCCGGACTCGTACGACAACTGTATCGACGACTCGAATGGCCCGCTGACGGTCACGAACCAGTGCACGACCAACAACGACGGTGACGACGACGGCTACGGCAACAGCTGC
>CAYYSY010000380.1:0-5700 GCA_964474355.1 uncultured Spirochaetaceae bacterium
CTCGGCGCGAGCTGCGCCATCAAGACCTTCGACGAGGTGGCCGAGCTCGACCGCCTCTGCGACGAGGTCGGCCTCGACACCATCGAGACCGGCGCGGCCATCGCCATTCTGATGGATTCGGGCGGCATGGAGTGGGGCGACTCGGCGGGCGCCATCGACATCCTCAAGCAGATCGCCGACGGCACCGAGCTGGGCAAGGTGATCGGCAACGGCGCCGTGGCCACGGGCAAGCACCGCAAGCACGCCCGCGTGCCCCACGCGCGTGGGCAGGCGATTCCGGCCTGGGATCCCCGGCCGCTCAAGGCCACGGGCGTCACCTACTGCACCTCGGCCATGGGGGCCGACCACACGGCCGGGCTCATCGTGAACCCGGGCATGCAGCCTCCCGATTTCGCACAGGCCAGCCAGGAGGTCCAGCTGGTCAACGCGGTCTGCGACAGCTCGGGCTTCTGCCAGTTCCTCGGCCCAACCCTCGACGACATCCGCCAGTACTACTCGCTGATGTACGGCGAGGAGGTCTCGCGCGAGCAGATCGCGGATCTGGGCTGGGAGATCATGCAGGACGAGTGGACCTTCAACGACAAGGCCGGCTGGAAGGCCGAGGACGACGTGCTGTCGGACTGCCTCATCGAAGAGGGCATCGGTCCGGACAACGTCATGAAGTTCGACGTGCCGGCCGACATCGTCGCCGCCGCCAAGCAGCGCTTCGCGCCGCGCGACGAGCTCTTCGGCACGAAGGCCTCGGGCTGACGCGCACCATCACGCCGACGAAACGATGACGGGCAGGGGGGCGACCCCCTGCCCGTTCGTCGTTTCGAGCACGCAGAGGGAGCGGACATGCGCGACGTCCGCATGAAGGGCTTTGCCGAGCGAGCCGACGTCGAGGAGGGCGAGGCCTTCCTCGAGGCACACGCGTGCGCGCTCGACGCCGGGCCCGTCCCGCTGCTCGAGTGCGCCGGCCGGGTGCTCGCCGAGGACGTGGAAGCTGGCGTCGACGTGCCCGGCTTTCGGCGCTCGGCCATGGACGGCTACGCCGTGCGCGGCGAGGAGACCTTCGGCGCCAGCGCCTACGACCCGATCGCTTTCGCCGTGGTCGGCCTCTCGCTGCCGGGTGCGCCCTTCGAGGGCGGGCTCGAGCCGGGGCAGGCCGTCCGCATCATGACCGGCGCGCCGGTGCCCGACGCCGCCGACGCCGTCGTGATGGCCGAGGTCTGTGAGGAGCAGGACGGCCGCGTCGAGATCACCGAGCCCGTCGCGCCCACGAAGAACGTGGGGGTCGTCGGTGAGGACATCCGCCGCGGTGACGTCGTGCTGCGCGCGGGTCGAAGGCTTCGTCCTCAGGACGCGGGGCTGCTCTCTTCGATCGGCAGGGCGACCGTCTCGTGCGTGCGCCGGCCGTGCGTCCGGCTCGTCGTCACCGGCGACGAGCTGCTCGAGGCCGGTAGCCGGCCTTCGGGCGCGCACATCGTCGACAGCAACTCGGTGGTCCTGCGTGCACTCATCGCACGCGACGGGGGCGACGCGCTGCCCTTCGAGATCCTGCCCGACGTGCCCGAACGCATTCGCGAAGCGCTCTGCGACGAAGGCGCCGACGTCGTGCTCGTGTCGGGCGGCAGCTCGGTGGGACAGGAAGACCACGCGCCCCGGCTGCTCGCCGAGTCGGGGAGCCTCGACTTCCACGGCATCTCCATGCGCCCCTCGAGCCCGACCGGCGTCGGACGCATCGGCGAGAGCTTCGTGTTCCTGCTGCCGGGCAATCCGGTCAGCTGCCTCGCCGCGTACGAGTTCTTCGCGGGACCCACCTTGCGCGCGCTCGGTGGAAGGCCGCGGCGCTGGCCGCACCCGCGGCTTCGACTGCCGCTGGGCCGGAAGATCTCCTCGGCGATCGGCCGCACCGACTACGTGCGCGTGGCCGTCGAGGGCGGGCGCGCGATCCCGATCGCGACGTCCGGCGCGTCGATCCTCTCGTCGACGGTGCGCGCGTCGG
Source organism: uncultured Spirochaetaceae bacterium (assembly GCA_964474355.1). Lineage (GTDB taxonomy): Bacteria > Myxococcota_A > UBA9160 > UBA9160 > UBA4427 > CAYYSY01. Next base: position 1,988 of record CAYYSY010000380.1, read on the forward strand.
GCGCGGTCATCGTGCCGCGTGAGCTCGAGGGGATGCCCGAGGGGTCGCTCGTCGAGGTGCTCGCCTATGACGACAGCCCAGACGACACCCCCGACGTCGCGGGCCACGACGTGAGCGGGGACGCGCGATGAAGCAGCAACAGTTCCTCGAGGTGCTCGATCGCGACGAGGCGGAGCGGCGCTGGCGAGCGGTCATCGATGCGTCGCCTCGCGACGTCGAGACGGTGCCCCTCGACCAGGCGCTCGGGCGCGTGCTCGCCGAGCACGTGCGCACGGCCGTGGACGTGCCCGGCTTCGACCGCTCGAACATGGATGGATTCGCCGTGCGCGCCGCCGACACGTTCGGTGCGAGCGAGGAGGAGCCGGTGCTCCTTCGCAAGAACGCGGAGATCCTGCCGACCGGCGTGACGCCGAGCGAGGAGGTCCTGCGCGGCACCGCGACCCTGATCGCCACGGGCGCCATGTTGCCCCGCGGCGCGGACGCGGTCGTACCCGTCGAAATGACGGACGTCGATCCGGACGACGATGCCATCGTCGTGGTGCGCGGCATGCGCGCGCCGGGTGCCGCGATCTCGTACGCGGGCACCGACATGGGCATGGGCGAGACGGTGCTCTTCGAGGGCACGCCTCTCACGTCACGCGAGACCGGCGTGCTCGCAGCGATCGGGCGCGACCGGGTCGACGTCGTGCGGCGGCCGAAGGTGGCGATCCTCTCGACCGGCGACGAGGTCGTGCAGCCCGGTGAGACCATGCGGCCGGGTCTCGTCTACGACAGCAACGGCCGCATCCTCGCCGATGCCGTGGCGGAGCTCGGCGCGGAGCCCTGGTTCCTGGGCGTGGTGCCCGACGATCTCGCCGCCGTGCGCGCTGCGCTCGCGCGCGCGCTCGAAGGCGCCGACCTCGTCCTGCTCTCGGGCGGTACGTCGAAGGGCGAGGGCGACCTCAACGCGAAGGCCGTGGCCGAGCTGCAGCCCGGTGTCGTCGTGCACGGCGTGGCGCTCAAGCCGGGCAAGCCGATCTGTCTGGCCGCGCAGGGCGAGAAGCCCGTCGTCATCCTTCCGGGCTTCCCGACGTCGGCGATCTTCACGTTTCACGAGTTCGTCGCACCGGTGATCCGCGCGATGGGCGGGCACGCGCCCGGCGAGCGCACGACGCACACGGCGCGGCTCGCACAGAAGGTGGTGTCGGAGCGCGGCCGACTCGAGTATCTGCTCGTCGGCCTCGTGCACGACGCGGCGCGGGGGCTCGCGGCGTATCCGATGGGCAAGGGGAGCGGCAGCGTCACGTCGTTCAGCCGAGCCGATGGCTTCGTGCGCGTAGGGCGCAATACCGAGATCGTGGAGATGGACACCCCGGTCGAGGTGACGCTCATAGGTCACGACCTCGACGTCGCCGATCTCGTCGTGATCGGCAGCCACTGCACGGGGCTCGACCTGATCGCAGCAGCGCTCTCGCGCGAGGGCTTTCGTGTGAAGGTGCTCTCGGTCGGCAGCCAGGGTGGGCTCGCCGCGGCGAAGCGCGGCGAGTGCGACGTCGCGCCGATGCACCTGCTCGATCCCGAGACGGGCGAATACAACACGCCCTTCCTCGACGAGGGGCTCCGGCTCGTACCCGGCTACACGCGCATGCAGGGCGTCGTCTCTCGACCTGATGATACGCGAGACGTCGAGGCGATCCTCGACGACGCCGGCGCGCGCATGGTGAACCGCAACCGCGGCGCGGGCACGCGCGTGCTGATCGACGAGCTGCTCGGCGAGCGGCGCCCCGCCGGCTTCGCCTACGAGCCCCGCTCACACCATGCGGTGTCGGCTGCGGTCGTGCAGAAGCGCGCCGACTGGGGCGTCACGATCGAGAGCGTGGCGTCGCAGGGCGGGCTCGCCTTCCGGCCGCTCCGGCTCGAGCGCTACGACTTCGCCGTGCCCGCGGGCCGCTGGGACCGGCCCGCCGTGGCGGCGCTGCGCCGTCTCCTCGAGCCCGGGAGCGATCTGCGCGCCGCCCTGCAGGAACGGGGCTTCGGAGCGCCCGAGGACGCCCCACGAGGCGGCCCATCGGCCGGCCATTGATGGCGCAGGGGCCCCGAGTTAGCTTGCCCGAGACCATGAGCGAAGACAGTCCACCGAGCCAGAGCGGGCCACCTGGCCCGGCCTTCCTGGCCCCCGACTCATCCCAGACCGCGCGGCGGGCGAGGCATTCACGCCTCGTGCCCGGCCCCGCGCGTGTGCTTCGCCCCGCGTCCGCAAGGTACACCCCTGAATCCACTCAGCTTCGATTCCTTGTGTCCCGAATAGAGGGTGACTCATGACGATCGCCGTCCTCGTCCTCATCATCATCTTGTGTCTCATAGGCTCCGCCTTCTTCTCCTCGAGTGAGACCGCACTCTTCCGCATCCGCCAGCACGACCTCGAAGAGGACATGCAGGGCACTCAGGGCCCGGCGGCGGTCGCGGTGCGCGAGCTCGTGTCGTCCTCGTCGCGGCTGCTCGTGACGATCCTGCTCGGCAACAACGTCGTGAACATCCTCGGCGCGTCGGTCGCGTCTGCGCTCGCCGTCCAGATGTTCGGACCGAAGCTCGGCATTCCGCTGGCCACACTGGTCATGACGGTGCTCGTGCTCTTCCTCTGCGAGATCCTGCCCAAGGCGGTCGCGGCATCACATCCGCGCGGCGTTTCGCTGCTCGTGGGTCTCCCGCTCTACGTCATCCATCAGATGCTCCGTCCGGTGCACAAGCTCTTCGACAAGGTCATCGATCCGATCGTGCGGCGGGCGACGGGGGGCGCGACGTCCGATGGCGGCATGTCGCCCGAGCAGGTGCTGCGCCTCGCGCGCGAGGTCCGCGAGGACGACGACGCGGTGGGCTCGCCGCTCGCGATCATCGGCGCGACGAGCGAGGCGGCCGACCTGCACGTGACCGACATCATGGTGCCGCGCACCGAGATCGAGGCGTTCCCCGTCTCGACGGAGCCGGCCGATCTGCTCGAGTCGCTGCTCCAGAGCCGGTACACGCGTGTGCCGATCTTCGAAGACGACATCGACAACGTGCTCGGCATCGTGCACCTGAAGGACCTGATCAAGTTCGTGAACGAAGAGGGCAAGGACCTGCAGGCGATCCTGAAGCCGATCATACGCGTGCCCGAGCGCAAGCCGATCCTCAGGCTGTTGACGGACATGCAGCGCGGCTTCTGTCACGTCGCGGTCGTGAAGGACGAGTTCGGCGTCACCCAGGGCCTCGTCACCCAGGAGGACATCCTCGAGGAGATCGTCGGCGAGATCCGCGACGAGTTCGACAGCGAGGAGCTCTACACGATTCGCGAGCTGCGCGACGGCAGCTACGAGGTGCTCGGCCGGGTGTCGGTGCTCGACTTCAACCGCGAGAGCGGCTGGTCGGTGCCGGCCGAGCGGGGCGACACGATCGGTGGTCTCATCTTCAACACGCTCGAGCGCGCGCCGCGCAAGGGCGAGCTGATCCAGCTGCCGGGCTATGACCTGACTTGCGTCGACGTGTCGGGGAGCCGCATCGCCCGGGTCCGCGTCGTGGAGCGCCCCGACGCGGGCGAGCACCGCGACGTCGCCTGAGCCAGCCCGGCCCGCCGACGATGTCCGACGCTCAGGTGCGCGGCCCCACGAGCAGCTCCGAGAAACGCGAGGGAACAGCGTGGCCGTGAAGCGCGGACGCGCTCGACCGAGGCGACCCCGCACGCGGGCGAGCCGCTCGGG
>CAYYSY010000381.1:0-16303 GCA_964474355.1 uncultured Spirochaetaceae bacterium
TCGGGGATGTACATCGTGACGTTGCCGCCGGCCGGATCGTACTCGGTGATCTTCGCGGGGCCCGTGAGGAAGCCGGCCGGATTGAACATGTCGAACATGAGGGTCTGGAGCCAGCCGGGCTCCTTCGGCCCATCGCTCGCCATCTCCTTCTTCGACGGGGGCTTCTTGGCCATGCCGTCCATCATCTCGAAGAACTCGGCCGAGTTCTCGCGGCCGAGCGCGGCAGACGTCCCGACCACGATGCTCTCGTACTGCTCCTGGCTGAAGTGCTTTCGCAGCTCGAGCAGCGCCCACTCGACCTCGCGCACGAAGTTGCCGTAGCGCTTGCGCCAGCGTTCACGGGGCGAGTCGAAGAAGCGGATGTGCTCGCGCCGCTCCTTGATCTCGGCCCAGCCTCGATCGATCTCCTCCGGGTCGGTGGTCATCCGCAGGATCGGCAGGAACGTGTAGGGCACGAGCGGGCCGGCGCGATCGACCAGCATCCGCTTCGACATCACCATGTCGATCCAGGCCTGGGGGCCCCAGTGGTAGAGGAGGCCACCAGCCTTCGGCTTCGCCGCCGCGACGGGCTCGGGGGCGGGCGTCGAGGTGGACGGGGTGGACGGGGTAGACGGGGTGGACGGGGTAGACGTGAGGGGAGCGGATTCACTGGCCATGGGTCACCTCCCGCGATGGGCTCGCGTGCATTGCCATGACGAGACTAGCAGTCACGGACGTTCGGGTGTCCCCCGCTCTCGGGGCCGTGCGCACGCTGCCTGCCACGAGACGAAGGTCGTGCGCCGCACCGGGTGCGTCGACGACATGCGGCGCTCCGGATCCGACATGCGCGGACCACGCGCTGAGGCCGATCGGCTACGGCGAAGCGGTTCCGGTCGACGCGCTTCAGGGCGCCGCGCGGTCTCTGGACCCACCTGCGCCGCACGTGCGCCGCGCCGCCCGCATGCGAACATGAGGGCGGATGCGCACGCGCGGCGCATGGGGTGCACCGATGAGCTTCGGCGTTCTCGACATCTTGAATCTGCTCGGCTCCCTGGGCCTGTTCCTGGTCGGCATGAAGATCATGAGCGAGGCGCTCATGGAGCTCGCCGGCAATCGCATGCGGCGGGTCATGGCCCGCCTCACGTCGAATCGCTTCAAGGGCATGCTGACGGGCCTCTTCATCACGGGCCTGATCCAGTCGTCGTCGTCGACCACGCTCATGGTCGTGAGCTTCGTCAACGCGGGCCTGCTCGAGCTGACCGAGGCGCTCGGCGTCATCATGGGCGCCAACATCGGGACGACGCTCACGGCGTGGCTCATCGCGGTGCTCGGCTTCAAGGTCTCGATGAGCGACGTCGCCCTGCCGCTCATGATCCTGGGCTTCCTCTTCTCGGTCCGAAGCGACGAGCAGATGCAGCGCATCGGCGGCTTCATCGTCGGCTTCGCGCTGCTCTTCATCGGGCTCGATTTCATGAAGGACGCGGTGCCCGACCTGCAGTCGAACCCGAAGGTCTTCGCCTTCATCGAATCAGCCACCGGGATGGGCGTGTGGAGCCTCCTGCTCTTCCTGCTGACCGGCACGTTCCTCACCCTGATCCTGCAGTCCTCGAGCGCCACGATGGCGATCACGCTGGTGGCCGTGAATCAGGGCTGGCTGCCCTTCGACGCCGCCTGCGCGATCGTGCTCGGTGAGAACGTCGGGACGACCATCACCGCGAACATGGCCGCGTTCGTCGCAGGCACGAATGCGCGGCGCGCAGCGCTCTCGCACATGCTGTTCAACATCATCGGCGTGATCTGGGTGCTGATCCTCTTCGAGCCCTTCCTCACATTCGTGTCCTTCATCACGAGCGAGCTGATGGGCGACGGCACGTTCGACCCGACCGTGGGGCTCGCAGTCTTCCACACGACCTTCAACGTCACGAACACGATCGCCCTCATCGGCTTCGTGACGCCCATGTCCGTGCTCGTCACTCGCCTGCTGCCCGACCGCGAGCAGCCGGTCGAGGAGACCGTCCAGGCGATCCATCTCGACGAGAAGCACCTCGAGTATCCCGAGACGGCGATCCACGCGGCGCTGCAGGAGGCCCGCCACCTCTATCGCGAGCCGATCTACGAGGTGGTCATGCACGGCGCGAACCTGCACCGCCACGACCGCGAAGGCGCGCGCTCGAACCGCGAGCTGGTCGCGGGCTCTCGCGCGATCATCTCGATGGATTTTGGCCGCTTCGCCGAGGAGCACGTTCGGCCGATCTTCAACGCGCTCTTCGACTACGGCACGAAGATCCATCAGCGATTCAAGCTCGACGACGAGGACGAGGAGAAGCTGCGGAGGATCGGCAATACCGCCCGCGACGCCCTGCTGATCGCCGGCACCATCGCGCAGTTCAACGCCGAGCTGAACAAGCAGATGCAGCACCCGAGCCCCGCCGTCCAGGCTGCCTGCGACGAGCAGCGGCTCGGCATCGTCGAGTTCATCGACAAGCTCGAGGCGCTCGACCTCACGGAGGGCAAGGAGGCCCTGGCGCCGAAGCTCGACGCGCTGAAGGTGTGGGCGAAGAAGTGCGAGCGGCGGTGGCAGCTCGACGTGCGGCGCCAGAGCGCGGCGGGCGAGATCCCACCCGACATGGCCGCGTCGCTCTACGCCTCGGCCCGCAGCTGGCGCTCGATCTGCCGAGACGTCCTCAAGGTCGCTCGCAACCTGAGCGCCGTCGCCGAGGACCACCACGTCGGAGACCTCGACGTCGAAGAGATCGCGGCCTAGCGGCGCTTCGCTCCCCGTGTCATCGAACCGGTCATTGCTTCGGCCGCGCCGCCAGATAGGCCGACACCCTGCTCGCGATGAAGTCCTTCGTGATGCCCGCCCGCCGGCCCACCGCCAGCGCCTGCTCTTCGGAGAGGCCGTGTCGCGTGACGAGATGGGTCGCCAGCCAGCCGCCCACCCTGTTCGAGCTGCTGCAGTGGAGCAGGATGGTCTCACCGTGATGCTGCTCGACCAGCGCCTCGATCCGCTCGAAGGCCTCCGGATCGAAGGCATCGCCCACCACCGGCACGTTGTAGTAGGTCAGGCCGAGCGCCTCGACGACGGCCCGCTCGTCCCAGTCGCGCTCGCTCGGCGCACTCAGGTCGATCACCGTCACGACCCCCGCCTGCTTCGCCGCGTCGAAGCCCTTGGCATCGGGCTGATCGGCGAAGTAGAGGTGACGCAGGTGCGTGACCCGCTCGGCCGAGCCCCAGGCAATCGGTCCCGTCACGTCGTCCGGCGTGATCGGATCCTTCGCCGCGGCGTGCGTTGCGAAGAGCAGCCCGGACATCCACAGCGCGCTCGCGATCACGAGCACGATCGCAGCCATGCCGGGATCGAGCTCCCGGGTCGCGCGCGCCACGCGTGTGAGTCGATGACCGTGGTTGGGCATGGTGTTCGTCTCCAGTGATGTCCCGGGGTGCGAGGGAGCGGGCTCGGATGCGACTGCCTCGGCGCGCACGCGTCGCGCTAGATCCCGCCGCCCTGCAACGCGTCGAGCCCGCCTTCGAGGTGGGTCTCGATGCCACCGCAGACCAGCGTGCAGAGCGTCTCGATGTTCGGGTCGATGATGCGGTAGACGGCGAGCTTGCCGTCGCGACGGCGCGCCACGACCCCCTCGCGCCGCAGCAGGCCCAGGTGCCGTGAGACGTTCGTCTGCGACATCCCCGAGGCCTCCACCATCTCCTGCACCGACATCTCGCCGCGCATCAGCAGGTTCAGGAGACGGATCCGGGAGGGGTCGCCCAGGGCCCGGAACCGGGCTGCGACGAGCGAGATCGCCTCTTCGCCCAGCATGGGCTTCGCGGTGTGACTCTTCTTGGCTGCCATGACGAGAGATTATATTGACATTTTTGCATACGTCAATATGATCAGTCCTGCATCTGGCTCCGCTGGGAGGCAATCATGGCCACGAACGAGGCTCGCCCCGGCGCCGACGACTCGTTTCTCTCGCGCATCGTCGACGTCTTCCTGCAAAACGACATCGCCCCGCTGCTCGTCCTGATCTCGCTGATCGGCGGCGTGGTCGCGCTCGCCCTCACGCCCCGCGAGGAGGAGCCCCAGATCGTCGTGCCCCTGGCCGACGTGATCGTCGAGGCCCCGGGCCTGCCGGTGGACGAGGTCGAGCGGCTCGTGTCGACGCCGCTCGAGAAGCTCCTGCACCAGATCGACGGCGTCGAGTACGTCTACTCGATGAGCCACCCGGGCAAGGCGATCATCACCGTCCGCTTCTACGTCGGCGAGGATCGCGAAGACAGCCTCGTCAAGATCTACAACAAGATCGACTCGAACACCGACCTGGTGCCGGCTGCCGTCACCCGCTGGGTAGTCAAGCCGCTCGAGATCGACGACGTCCCCATCCTCATCATCAGCCTCTGGAGCGACCGCCCGGACGAGATCGACGACTTCGGCCTGCGCCGCATCGCCGAGGAGATCGAGATCGAGGTCCAGTCGGTGCCGCGCACCAACCGCGTGCACGTCGTCGGCGGCCGCCCCCGCGCGATCCGCGTCGAGCTCGATCCCGAGGCCCTCGCCGGTCGCCAGATCTCCCCGCTCGAGGTCGCCGACGCCCTGCGCGTGTCGAACACCCGCGCCCGGGCCGGCGCCTACGACCGGCGCGACACGTGGACCCCGGTCGACGTCGGCGGTCTACTGCGCACACCCGAGCAGCTGCGCGGCCTCGTCGTCGGGGTCGTCGACGGCACGCCCGTCACCCTCGACGATGTGGCCGAGGTGATCGACGGCCCGGCCGAGGCCTCGACCTACAGCTGGATCGGCTTCGGCTCGGCCGAGGAAGACCGCCCGCTCCGACCCGGCGAGTTCCTGCCCGCTGTCCACATCGCCGTCGCCAAGCAGAAGGGCGCGAACGCGGTGAACGTCGCCCACGACGTCGAGGCCCGCCTCGCCGAGCTCGAGGCGACGCACCTGCCCGAGGGCACGCACCTGCGCATCACGCGCAACTACGGCGAGACCGCCGACCACAAGGTCGACGAGCTCGTCGAGGGCCTCCTCGTCGCGATCATCATCGTGATCGGGCTGATCGCGTACACGCTCGGCTGGCGTGAGTCGCTGGTCGTCGCGGTCGCCGTGCCGATCACGTTCTCGCTCGTGCTGCTGCTGAACTATCTCGCCGGGTACACGGTCAACCGCGTCACCCTCTTCGCCCTCATCCTCTCGCTCGGCCTCGTCGTCGACGACCCGATCGTCGACGTCGAGAACATCTACCGGCACCTCCGGATGAAGGCGGAGCCGCCGCTCCAGGCCGTGCGCACGGCGGTGCAGGAGGTGCGACCGCCGATCCTGCTCGCGACGCTCGCCGTCATCATCTCGTTCCTCCCGATGCTCTTCATCACCGGCATGATGGGCCCGTACATGCGGCCCATGGCGATCAACGTGCCGCTCGCGATGTTCATGTCGCTGGTGGTCGCGTTCGTGATCACGCCGTGGCTGTCCTATCGCGCGCTGCGCGGCCACGCGACGAAGGGCGACGAGGCACCCGCGCCGCCCGTGCAGGAGACGATGCTCTACAAGAGCTACGCGGCCCTGCTCCGCCCCCTGCTCGACAGCCGCAAGCTCGCATGGACGCTGCTCGCCACGATGATCGTGCTCTTCGCGGGCGCGTTCCTGATCGGCGCGACGCGCTCGGTGCCGCTCAAGATGCTGCCCTTCGACAACAAGAACGAGTTCCAGGTGCTGATCGACGCGCCCGAGGGCACCTCACTCGAGCGCCTCGACGGTGCCGCGCGCGCGCTCGCCGAGGTGCTTCGCGACGCACCCGAGGTGCGCGACTTCGAGCTCTACGTGGGCATGGCCAGCCCGATGGACTTCAACGGTCTCGTGCGCCACTACTTCCTGCGCCAGGGCTCGCACGTGGCGGACATCCGCGTGAGCCTGATCGGCAAGCGCGAGCGCGAGATGCAGTCGCACGCGATCCTGCTGCGGCTCCGCAACGAGCTCGAGGCGGTCGCCGAGCGCGAGGGTGTGAAGATCGCCCTCGTCGAGGTGCCGCCCGGCCCGCCGGTGCTCTCGACGCTGGTCGCCGAGATCTACGGCGAGCCCCACGTGCCCTACGACCGGCTGCGCGAAGGTGCGCTGGTCGTCGCCGAGCGCCTCGAGCGCGAGCCGCTCGTCTCCGACGTCGACACCAGCGTAGAGTCGCCCCACGAGCGCCTCGTCTTCGTGACCGACAAGGAGAAGGCGGCGCTCTCGGGCATCTCGACCCGGGACGTCGAGCTCACGATGCAGCTCGCGCTCGGCGGCATGGACGTCGGGCAGCTGCACGCGAAGGGCGAGGTGAACCCCCTGCCCGTCCGACTGCGCCTGCCGCGCGAGTCACGCTCGGGCGTCGAGCATCTCTCTGCGCTGACCGTGAAGGGGCGCCCCGGCGTGACCAAGGTGCGCGAGGCCGGCGGGCTGCGCGATGCTCCCATCTCACTCGTGCGGCTCGGCGAGCTCGGGCGCTTCGAGATGCGGCCTGCCGAGCGCGTCGTCTTTCACAAGAACCTCGAGCGCGTCGCGTACGTGTACGGCGAGACCGTCGGCCGCGCGCCGGCGGAGGCCGTGATCGACCTCGGCAGTGACCAGCGGGAGAGCGGCAGCGAAATCGCCGCGGGCGGGGCCGAGCCCCGCGCGCTCGACGACCGCACCTACTTCTCGAACGGTGGCGGCGACGAGTGGGCCCTGCCGGCGGGCACCGAGGCCGTCTGGACCGGCGAGGGCGAGTGGAAGATCACCCTCGACGTGTTCCGCGACCTCGGCATCGCGTTCGGCGCGGCGGTGATCGGCATCTACTTCCTGCTGCTCTACCAGACGGGGAGCTACGCGATGCCGCTGATCCTCATGATCTCGATCCCGCTGACCATGATCGGCATCCTGCCCGGCTTCTGGCTGCTGAACGCGCTGACCGGCGGCGTGGTCGAGGGCTATCCGGACCCGGTCTTCATCACGGCGACGGCGATGATCGGCATGATCGCGCTATCGGGCATCGCGGTACGAAACGCGATCCTGCTGATCGAGTTCGTGCACGTCGCGCTCGAGAGCGGGCTCTCGCTGCGCGACGGGCTGCTGCAAGCGGGCGCGGTGCGCGCTCGCGCGATCGTGTTGACTGCGGGGACGGCCATGCTGGCGGCGATCCCCATCACCCTCGACCCGATCTTCTCGGGTCTCGCGTGGGCGCTGATCTTCGGCCTCTCGGTCTCGACCGTGTTCACGCTGCTGGTCGTGCCCGTGACCTACGACCTGGTCTATCGCAACCGCCCGGGACACGGCGTCCCGATTCGAAGCGACGAGGAGACCCTCGGATGAGCAACTTGACGAAGAACGTGCTGCAGATCGTGATCGGTGGAGGCGTGCTCTTCGCCGCCGTCGCCTGGCTTTCGGGCGGCTGCAGCGAGAAGATCGGACCCGAAGACGTACGGGAGGATGCCGAGCTCGCCGAAGCGGGTGGTGGCACCGCCGTCGTCACCGAGATGAGCGGGATGGTCTACGAGGAGGTGAGCGGCACCATCTTCTCGGCGCGCCACACGACGATCTCCTCGAAGATCCTCGCACGCATCGAGGCGATCCCCGTGCGCGCCGGCGACGAGATCGAGGCCGGCACGGTCGTGGCGAAGCTCGACAGCCGCGACCTCGACGCACGGCTCGCCGCCGCACGCGAGCGCGTGCGCTCGGCGAAGGCCGCCTCGGAGCTCGCGCAGAGCGAGCAGGAACGCGTCGCGGGCATGCACGCCTCGAACGTCGCGTCGAAGCGCGACCTCGATCGCACCGAAGCCGAGCTCCGCATGACCCGCGCCGAGCTCGAGCGCGCGAGGCAGAACGTCGCCGACGCCGAGGTCGGGCTCTCGTACGCCGAGATCCGCTCGCCCGTCACCGGCCGCGTCGTCGACCGCCTCGCCGAGCCCGGCGACACCGCCGCGCCGGGCGCGCCGCTGCTGCGCGTCTACGATCCCGGCGCGATGCGGCTCGAGGCGCCGGTGCGCGAGGGGCTCGCGACCAGGCTCACCCCCGGTCAGTCGCTGCGCGTGCACGTCGAGTCGCTCGACCTCACGATCGAGGGGGAGATCGACGAGATCGTGCCCGCGGCCGAGCCCGGCGCGCGCACGTTCCTCGTGAAGGTGCGCCTGCCCCACGACCCGCGTCTGTTCTCGGGGATGTTCGGCCGCATCGCAGTGCCCGCCGGCGAGAAGGCGCGACTGGTCGTGCCTGCGAGCGCGATCGAGCGGATCGGTCAGCTCGAGTACGCGACGGTCGTCGCCGACGACGAATCGGCGGCACGCCGACTCGTCACGACCGGGCCGGCTGCCGGCGAGGGTGTGGTCGAGGTGCTGAGCGGGCTCGTGCCCGGCGAGCGGGTCGTCGTGCGCTGACCCTTCGTTCGAAGCCCGGACTCGAAGCGGTCACCCGTTCATCGCGGCAGGCGATCCCGGGCACGCCGGACGACGGCGGCCAGCGAACAGCGGCGCTCACATCGAGAAGATGGTGGGGGCAGAGTGGAACACCCGGAGCCCGGCCTTCGGATTCGGACGATCGAGCCACACCTGCGCAGCTCTCCCGAGTTGCAGTAGAAGTAGCGAGTCGGCGCCCGCCGGTTGATCCCGGGCTTGCGCCGCGGAGCACCATCGCCACACTGTTGCCTCACTCACCCTGAGAAGGGGGGGGCCAACTCGATGCGCCGAGTGCTGATCGTCATCGCCGCGCTGGTGGCAGTGCTGCTGGTAGCTCTGCTCGTAGCGACCAATCACTTCGCACAGCCGAAGCTCGAAGGCCGCCTCGAGGGCGACCCGATCGCCGCGCTGGCGATCGCACCCCCCGAAGAGGCGCTCACCCTCGCCCGCCTCGGTGGCGACGACCGGCGCGTGTTGCTCGTCACGGCGTCGGGCCCCGGTGGGCTGCGCGCGGTCGACCTCGCATCCACGTTCGGCCGCCCCTTCAGCGACGCGGTCGAAGCGATCGTCACCCTCGGCGACGAGGCGCTGGGAAGCGCCGCCCGCGACGCCGAGACGATCGCGATCGAATACGACGATCTGGGCCTGCCGCTCGACGCCGCGTACCCGCACATCGCCGCCGGAGCGAACTTCCGCGCCCACGCCGAGGAGGTGGGGCACGACGAGGGGCCCTTCCTCTTTCCGAAGCTCTCCCACCCGACGCGCTGGGACGCCGACGTGCCCGATCGCGCGCGCCTCGATCACGAGGCGGAGATCTGCGCCGTGACGCTCGAGTCGCACACCGCGAGCGAGCCGGCGCGCCTGGGCTATGTGCTCTGCAACGACTTCACCGACCGCTGGGCGCTCTTGCGAGAGATCGATCCAGGCGGGCCCATGGGCCCGACCGGCTTCCCGGACGCGAAGGGCGGCGAAGGGATGCTCCCCATCGGTCCGCTGCTCGTCGTGCCGCGTGACGCGGAGACGTTCCATCGCGAGCTGTCGCTCGAGCTCTACGTGAACGGCGTGCTTCGCCAGCGCGCGGTCGGGGGGCAGATGATCTGGTCACCCTCGGAGATCGTCGGGCGCGCACTCGCCGACTGCGACGTCGCGTACACGAGCGAGCAGGGTCCCCTCGGCCTGACGGACTGCGCCGGCATCCCCGCGCGCACGTTGATCCTCACGGGCACACCGTCCGGCGTCATGTTCCACTTCGTGACCATCTGGAGCAAGCAGGCCTATCTCGGGCCGGGCGACGAGGTCGTTACGACCGCGACCTGGCTCGGTGCGCTCCGCAATCGGGTGCGTTCAGAGACGAGCCCCCGCTCCGTCATCGGGGCGGGGCTGCCTTCGCTCAGTGCACCCTGCCGAAGCGCCCATGCAACGACGCGCCGATGAGCCGACGGAACGACTCGCCCGTCACGTGCACGAGCCCTTCGTGGTCGCCTGCCTCGAAGTAGACGTCGGGCAGACGCAGCAGGCTGTCGTCGACGGCGATCGGGATCGCGCGGGTCGCGCCCACGGGCGGCACCGCGCCGAGCTCGCAGTCCTGGTAGATGTCCTCGAGCTCGGCCTCGCTGGCGAGCTCGAGGTGGCGTCCCAGGGTCTGTTCGAGCGCCTCGAGTGACACGCGGCACGAGGCCGGGACGATGGCGAGCACGTAGCCGCGCTCGTCCTCGACGAGCACGCACTTGGCCACCCTGCCCGTCGGCACGTGCGCCGAGCGCGCGCTGTCGGCACTCGTCTGCGTGTGAGCGTGCTGAACGACCTGGTAGTCGATCGCGTGGGTGTCGAGCACCCACTTCAGGCGCCTGGCAATCGTCATGTCGGTTCCCTCCGTGATGGCCGGGACCACCCTGGCCGTCCGCAGGTGCGGGGCCAGTGGACGAGCTGTCAGCGCGGAGGCGGGAGAAGGCGGAGAGATCCAAAGGGGAGCGGCGGCGGCAGCGGGAGCCGCGGCGGGCCGGGCCTACACGCCGATTCTGCACCCTCGGACGACGCGAGGGAAGCAGAAAGTGCGGTGACGAACTCGCGAACGAACCAGTACGTGGTTCGGGTAGAATCGAGCGCCGACGGCGGGGGAGACGGCTCGACGACGAGGTCTCCATCCACCCCGCCGGTGTGGGCGTCACGCGAGCAGGACGCCAGCCAGGAGGACGACGCGCATGTCGGCTTCGGCGCTCCCGAGTCGGGAACGAACGGTCAACTGGCCGCGCATGCGGCCCCGGTTCACGCTCGAGCTCGGCTGCACCGCCGACCATGTCATGGAGGCGCTGCGCAGCGACGACGCGCGCGACGTACGTCGCGTCGATGGCGAGTTCAGCGAGCGCCACGGTGTCCTTCGGCTTCCCGAGGGCGAGCGGCAGTTCTGGTCGACACATCTGGGGCTCACGGTCGAGGACGCGGGCCCCGGGCCGAGCGGCGAGGAGCGGCCGACGCGCGTGCTCGGCGTCTTCTCGCCTCAGCCCGAGGTCTGGACCGCGTACGTGTTCGCGATCGGCATCCTGACCGTCATCTGCGTCTTCGGTGTCATGTGCGCGATCGTGCAGCTGACCCTCGGCCACTGGCCCTGGGCGCTCGTCGCATCGCTGGTCGCCCTGCTCGTCGGAGCGCTGCTCTACACGTCGACGCTCGTCGGTCAGGGCCTCGCCGCTGGCGAGATGTACGAGCTGCGCCGCTACCTCGACGACCGGCTCGAGGGGGCCGAGGCGCGCAGCCGGCACGAGCCCGCGACCGCGCGCGAGAGCGCCCAGCTCTGAGGGGCGGGCCAAAGGGGTCGGCCCGGAGACGCAGCGAAAAACGCGCAAGAGTGTGTAGAAACCGAGCTGAAATGTCCGACAGCCGACTCTGATCGGGCAGGCGTGGCGCACACCCCGCACTTCGGAAGGCGTGCCCGTCCCGGCGCGAGCCTGGGCGCGGTGGGGCGATCTGCCCCAGAGATGAGGCTTCCCTATTCAAGAAAGAATCGCCACAATCAGAGGGCTGCCGCGTTGGCGAGGACCGATGGCTTCGCCGCGCCTTCGCAGCCAGATGGAAGTGATGACACAGCATTGCGTCGCCCTCGAACCCAAAGCCAGGCATAGCCAAGCGGAGAACCGATGAACCCGACCAAGACGCCCCTTCGACGGATCATCCTGCTCTTCCTCACCCTCCTTCTCTCCTTCGGCGTCGCCGCATGCGGCGAGGACGGCGAGCAGGGTGAACAGGGACCCGAGGGACCCGAGGGCCCCGAAGGCCCGCCGGGCCCGCCCGGTGAGGTGGCCGACGTGAGCACGTCGGTCGAGGCGTGCACGGGCTGCCACGCTGCAGGCATGAACAGGCCGGTCGGTGACATCACCGATATGGACTACGTCCACTACATCGACGCGACCTCGGACGGCGAGATGACCCCGGCCGGGATCCGCAGGCTCGAAGTGACCATCACACAGGTCGACGTCACGAACGGGGCGGTCGAGATCGAGTTCGACGTCGACGACGAGAACGGGGCCTATGACCAGATCTTCGTCTCCGACGGCCGCTTCACGATCGCGAAGCTGCTCGATGGCCCGGAAGCCGGTGATGCCACCCGCTACCAGAGCCTGATCCAGCGCACCGAGGATCCCGGCGACGTGGGGGACGGGCCGGGCGACCCGGAGCAGCAGGCGACGTACGAGCGCTTCACGTCCGGCACGTTCACGAACAACAACGACGGCACCTACAGCTATGTCTCCGCATTCGACCCGACCACGAGCAGCTTCCCGGTCGCCGGCGACGAGACGATGCGGGTCGCGATCCAGCTCTCGGCCGGCGACATCCCGCCGGGCAACGGCTGGTGCGACTTCCAGACCGACGTCGGTCTGAACTTCGCCAACGACTGCAACAGCGCCGTCGCGGATACCCGCGACATCGTGCAGACCGACACCTGCAACGACTGTCACGGCCCGACCGACGACACCCAGCTCGGCATCCACGGCGGTGGCCGCACCGACGTCGAGTACTGCGTGACCTGTCACAACCCGGGCACGACCGACGCGAACAGCGGCAACTCGGTCGACATGACGGTCATGGTCCACAAGATCCACGCCGGCTCGGCGCTTGCGAACGGCTACAAGATCTGGGGCTTCCGAGACTCGCTGCACGACTACAGCGAGGTCAACTTCACGAAGGAGCTCGGCGACTGCACCGTGTGCCATACCGGAGGCGGCGCGGACGAGGATGCCTGGTACAACATCGCCACACGCGAGGCGTGCGGCGCGTGCCACGACGACGTGAACTTCGACGTCGCCGGTGAAGGGCATCCCGTCGGCACGATCGGGAACGAGCTCTGCAACAACTGCCACGTCCGACCGGGTGAGCCCGTCGACATCCGCGAGGTGCACAAGGGCGAGTACCGCGCCATCGAGGCCGGCCTCTACGCGGGCGACTTCGCTCCGTTCGAACCGAACGGCTTCCGAATCGAAGACGTGGCCTTCGACTCGGGCAGCGACGAGCTGACCATCGACTTCTCCGTCGTGCGGGACGGCGTCTTCATGGACCTCGAGGACGATCCGGAGTGGAACGCCGGCAGCACCAGTCGGCTCGCCATCGCCGTGGGCTGGAACGCGGACGAGTACACGAACGAGGACTCGGGCAGCACGCCGGGCCTACCGATCAGCGTCTCGGTCTTCGACCAGAACAACGAGCTGACGCCCGAAATCACCGACAACATGAACGGCACGTACACGACGGTGGTCGACCTGCCTTCGGCCGCATCCGACACCGTCACGGTGCTCATGGAGGGCCACCCCGCCGCCACGCTCGACACCACGAGCACGAACCCGCCCTACCAGTGGCGCATTCCGGTGTACAACACGTTCGAGCACGTCCAGGTGGGCAGCTCCCGACTGCCGGAAGGCGAACGACGCGACGTGGTGGACGTGACGAAGTGCAACGGCTGTCACGACTCGGGCAACGTCGGCATCAGCGTCCACGGCAACAACCGTACGGGCGAGATCCAGTCCTGCGTGCTCTGCCACACGGCCGACTCGACCGACATCAACCGCCGGCCCGACGACCCGGCCGACACCGCCGACGGCAAGGTCGAGGAGACGATCGACTTCAAGCGGATGATCCATCAGATCCACATGGGCAGTGATCTCGAGAACGACATCGTGGTCTGGGGCTTCGGCTTCCCGGGCACCGAGCACGACTTCTCGAACGTCAACTTCATTGGCAACATGGGCAACTGCGAGACGTGCCACCTCCCGGGCACGTACGGCACCGAGCAGGCGCGAGCGGCGCTCGCGACGACGATCGACACGGGCACGGATGCAGCCGACCCGAGCGACGATCTCAACATCTCGCAGACGGCCTCGGTGTGCTCTTCGTGCCACGACTCGGCCGTGTCGAAGGATCACATGCTGCTGCACGGCGCCTCGTTCCAGGCACTGGACGAGGACATCCACTAGGCGCCTCCACCGGGCGACGCCGGCCGCGATTGCGGCGGGCGTCGCCCGGTGTGGCGGTCTCACTGGTAGCGTGACATCGCCGTGTAGAGCCGCTCGCGCCACACGGAGCGACGGCTCACCTCGCCGTGCAGGTGATCGATCAACCGCCTGAAGACGCCATGCGCGTCGTCGGTGACGATCTCGCCGTGGGCCATCAGGATCCGTTCGAAGGGCCAGGCATCGATCTCCTCGAGCCGCGCACGCGCGGCCTCGGCATCGACGGTGTACGCGCGAAACTCCGGTGACGGGAGCGGGCGGCCGAAGATGCGCCCCAGCCTGCTGGCCGAGCGCGCGAAGGCGCTCGGGATCGTCTCCTCGCAGAGCGTCTCGACCAGGTCTGCCACGATCAGCGTGCGAGACGCGCGGTGCAGGCACACGACCTCTTCGAAGAAGCAGTTGCCCGCGGTGAGCCTCTGGTCGAGCACGTCCGCCCACGACGCCTCCGGCGCGTCCGAGAGCACTCCCGTGAACGGCAGATCGGGCCGACGCTCGGGCAGGCCGGGAGACGCCCACAGCTCGGCCTCGGGATAGCGCTCGTGGAAGCCGGCGAGACCCTGGTTGTGGATCTTGTTGGGCGAGAGCACGTACGCGACGCGGCCCAGGGCCTCGAGCTCCGCGGCGAGCACATCGGTCAGCGGGAGCGGTGAGTACACCCAGAGCCGGTCGTCGGGCAGGCGCGCGACGACCATGCGCGTCTGGATCGTCGCGCCCAGGAACCCCACGTCCGCCTCGGCGTAGAGGAGGCCTTCCGCGATCGACTGGAGGGTCGAGCTTCTCAAGACCCGGGTATCATAGTCGACGGGTCTGGTGAGGCCGCCGAGAGGGCGCGGCCGAGCGCGTGACGGCCGATGGCGACGGCAGGCCCGAGACTGGAGCACACCCCATGATGCGGACGATGCTTCTCGCGACGATGGTGGTCCTCGTAGGCGCCGCGCCGATTGCCCGGGCAGGGGGCGGCTGCGAAGGCGCTTCCGTGGTCGAGCACATCTTCGACGCAGCGGACGAGGACGGCAGCGGCGCGCTCAGCCGGGCCGAGTACATGGCCGCGGGACTCGAACGGTTCGGCGTGTCGTTCGACGCGAGCGACCTCGACGGTGACGGCGAGACGAGCCTCGACGAGTACCTCGAGCTCTACGACCTGCACCACCCGCCCCGAGGCGGCGCGGAGGTCTGAGCGCGCGAGGGCGCCGGGCTCGTCAGGGCCAGATGCCGCGCTGCAGCGCCACGTTGGCGACCCGCCTCACGGCGAGCACGTAGGCGGCGGTCCGCAGATCCACCGGGCCCAGCACGATGTCGGGCGCACGGCTGCCGGCCTGCGCCGACGTCGCCGCCTCCGAGATCTGTTCGAGGTGATCGTCGATGCGCTGCTGCTCCGCGAGCACCCCATCGGTCGCGCGCTCGATCGTCCTGCGCAGCCGCGTGTTCACCTCGTCCTCTTCCCACTGGGCGTTCTGCTTGTTCTGGATCCACTCGAAGTAGCTGACCGTCACGCCGCCGGCATTCGCGAGGATGTCGGGCAGCACGACGATGCCCCGCTCGAAGAGGATCCGGTCGGCGGCCGGCGTGGTCGGGCCGTTCGCGCCCTCGACGACGACGCGGGTGCGCACGCGCGCCGCGTTCTGTCGGTTGATCACCGCCTCCAGGGCCGCCGGCAGCAGGACGTCGCAGTCGACCTCGAGCACCTCTTCGTTCGTGAGGCTGACCGTGTCCGGCACGCCCACCACGGTACCGGTCTCCCTCTTGTGTCGGTGCACCTCCTCGAGATCGAGGCCGTCCTTCGCATAGATACCGCCCTGCGAGTCGCTCACGGCGACGATGGTGGCGCCCTCTTCCGCGAAGAGGCTGGCTGCGATCCCGCCGACGTTGCCGAAGCCCTGGACCGCAACGCGTGCCCCCTCGAGCGTGTCGAGCCCGGGGACGGCGCCCCGCTCCACCGCACGACGCGTCGAGTCGAGACAGCCGCGCGAGGTCGCCTCCCTGCGTCCGAGCGAGCCGCCGAGATCGAGCGGCTTGCCGGTGACCACGGGCAGGTTGTTCTGACTGGGGTGCAGCACCTGATACGTGTCGTAGATCCACGCCATGGTCTGCTCGCTGGTGTTCATGTCGGGCGCCGGGATGTCGATGTCGGGCCCGATCACGCTGCTGATCTCGCTGATGAAGCGCCGCGTGATCCGCCGCAGGTCGACCTCGGAGAGCTCCTTCGGATTGCAGGTGACCCCGCCCTTGGCACCGCCGAAGGGCACGTTCACGAGCGCGCACTTCCAGGTCATCCAGCTGGCCAGCGCGCGCACCTCGTCGACGTCGACGGCGGGGTGGAAGCGCACACCGCCCTTGCCGGGCCCACGCGAGCTGTTGTGGAGCACCCGGTAGCCGGTGAAGTTACGCACGCCCTCTTCGGTCTCGATCGGAAAGTCGAC
>CAYYSY010000382.1:0-34004 GCA_964474355.1 uncultured Spirochaetaceae bacterium
GGGCCTCACGGCGAGCGCGATCTGCTCCGCGAGATCCGCGCGCGGCTCGGCGACGCGATCGAGATCCGGCTGCTGCCGGTCGACGCGATCCCGCGCGAGGCCAACGGCAAGTTCCGCGCTGTGAAGTCGTCGGTCAGCTAGCGCCCGTCAGGGCGGAGCCGAATCGTTGGGTGAAGAGGAGCGTCTTCCCTTCGACTACGGCACGTTCGCGGCGAGCTTCTCCCGCACGTCCTCGCGTAGCCGCCCCTTGGCGACCTTGCCGCCCGTGCCGCGGGGCAGGGCATCGACCACCTCGAGCCGCTCCGGCCACCACTCCTTCGACACCTCGCGCTCGGCGAGGAAGCGCGTCAGCTCTGCGAGCGTGAGCGGCTCGCCCGGCTGGAGCTCGACATAGGCGCAGACCTTTTCTCCGAAGACGGGGTCGGGCATCGCGACCGCCGCGGCGAGCCGCACGCTCGGGTGCCGCATCACCTGCGCCTCGACGGCCGGCCCGCTCACATTCTTGCCGCCGCGGATGATGAAGTCGTCGGTGCGACCCACCACGGTCAGCACGCCGTCCTCGAGCGTGACTACATCGCCGAGCATGAACCAGCCGTCGCTTCGAATCAGCTCGGCGTTGGCGGCGTCGCTGCCCGGTCCGTCGTAGCCGCGCGAGAGGGTCGGGCCCTTGCAGCCCGGCTGCCCGCGGCTGCTTCCGGTCACGTCGTTGCCCGCATCGTCGAAGAGGCGGACGTGCATCTCGGGGATGACGCGTCCGGCGGTGCGCAAACGCAGCTCGCGATCGTCGTCGAGTGAGGTGCCGCTCACTGCGCCCGTCTCGTTCGAACCGTAGAACTGCAGCACCGTCGCACCTGTGCGCTCCTCGAACTCGGCCGCCTTTTCGTAGGGCACCGCCTCGCCGCCGGTGAAGAGCACGCGCAGGCTCGACAGGTCGCGCGTATGCTCCTCGAGCGCAGCGATCATCATGATGAACTGCGTCGACACCGCGGCGAGCACGCTCACGCGATGCGCCTCGATCAGATCGAGCGCCTCGCTCGCGTCGAAGCGCTCCATCACGATGCACGGCACGCCGAGGAGCGCCGGTGTCACGTGGCTCGTCCAGAGCCCGAAGCCGAAAGGCGCGGGCACGACGCTCATGAAGACGTCCTCGCTCGAGAGCCTGCCGCGTGGCACCGCGAGTGCGTGAAACGCGAGCCAGCGCTGCAGATCGTGCACCACGCATTTCGGCATGCCGGTGGTGCCCGAGGTCGAGTTCAGCAGGAACACCTCTTCGGGGCGGCGCGCGAGCTCGGCGGCGGGGGAGGCCGCCGCGATTGCGGGCGCACCATTCACCACGATCTCGGGCAGGGCGGCGGGCACGCCGTCGATCACGACGTGATGAGCGAGTGGAACGTCACGTCCGCGAAGCTCGTCGACGAAGTCGACTGCTGCCCGCCCCGCGTGCTCGGCCCGCGAGATCCACACCCGCGCGTCGCTCTGCCGCAGCAGGTGCAGGGTCTCCTGCGCGCCCGCACGCGGCCCGATGCCCATCGCGACGAGGCCCGCGCGCTCGGTGGCGGCGAAGCACGCGTGCACGTGCGGGCCGTCGGGCAGCAGCACCGCGACGCGCGTCCCGCGTTCGAGCCCGAGCGCGTGCAGCACGGCGGCGAGCCGCTCGACGAGCGCGTGCTGCTCGCGCCACGACACACGGCCCCACTCGCCAGCGTACGCGGTGGCGTCGGGTCGGGTCGCCGCGTGCTCTGCCACGTACTCGCAGAGCGGGCGCGGCGCTTCGTCGGTCATCGGATGGGAGTCGGGGGGAGCCCGACCTCAGCCCTGGAGGGCCATCGGGTCGTTCGGGTCCTTCCACTCCTGCAGCTCGATCACGTTGCCGAACGGATCGCGCATGTAGGCGCACATGGTCGGTCCCGTGTCGACCGGATCGCTGTGGAAGGTCGCGCCCGCGTCGCGCAGGCGCTTCACCTCGGCGTCGATGTCCTTCACGTCGAGGCAGATGTGCGTGTAGCCGTGATCGCAGACCGGCCGGTTCGGATCGCCGGGCTTGCCCACCGGGTTCTCGTACTCGAAGAGCTCGATGCAGGTCCCGCCGAGCTTGATCATCGCGACCTTCGAGGCCGAGTCCGAAAGCCCCGTCAGGTCGTCGAGGTGCGGGACACCCGAGGGCCAGCCGGCGACGAAGAGCTCGTGGGCGCCGAGGACGCCGCAGTAGAACTCGAGCGCCTTGGTCAGGTCGGGCGTCGAGATGGCCGCGTGGTGGATGCCGACGATCATGGGTGCCTCCTCAGGGTCCGGGGCCGGGGGACGGGCAGGGGAGCCCGAGCCGGGCGGATGAATCAAATCGAGACGTATAGTATCGTAATGCCGCGAGCCGGGAGCAACCCGAGGACGACGAATCCCGGCCCCACTCTTCAACCCCATGGGAACCATGAGCGCTCCGACGAAGCCCGACACCGCCGCCAGCACCGGCCGCCCGCGCAGCGAGGAAGCTCACAAGGCGATCCTCGACGCGACGCTCGAGCTGCTCGCCGAGGTGGGCTTCTCGGCGCTGACCGTCGAGGGCGTCGCGACGCGCGCGGGGGTTGGCAAGGCGACGATCTATCGCCGTTGGCCCTCGAAGCTACCGCTGGTGGTCGAGGCCTTCGGTCAGCTGCCGGCGTTCGAGGCGTGCGATACCGGGAGTCTCGCCGAAGACCTGAAGCGCATGCTCGGGAGCTACATCGAGACGTTCAACACGACGGCGCTGTCCGCCGTGCTGCCGAGCCTCGCCGGCGAGCGCGCGCACAACCCCGAGCTCGACGAGCTGTTCACGCCGGTCAGTCTCGGTCGCCGCCGCCCGCTCTCCGAGGCTTTCGAGCGCGCGCGCGAGCGGGGCGAGATCGCGGCCGATCTCGACATCGACCTCGCCACCGATCTCGTGGTCGGGCCCATCGCGGTGACCCTCTTCTTCAAGGGCGGACGCCTCAACCCGAAGAGCGTCGGCCCCATGGTCGACCTGGCGCTCTCAGGCATCCTCGGCCCCGGCTGAGCGCAGCTGCCTTCGAGTGGGTCTCCCCCCGGATCCTTCAGGAATCGGCAGAAGTGCCGACAAGCACTTGGAATTACGGCGCGGCGCGCGATGCTCGCGCCAGGGGGGATCATCGATGGATCGGGTCGTTCACCGACGTCTCGCGGTCGTGAAGCGCGCGCTTCGGCTCGCCGTGTGGGGCGGGCTCGCACTCGCGCTGCTGGCCGGCACCGCCGACGCGCAGGGCTCGCGTACCAAGGTCGAGATCATCGACCCGGGCATGGTCCAGATCACCGGCCTCTATGGCATCCAGTTCGGCGGGTCGCTCAATCTCGACGAAGGCAAGCTCGAGATCGACTCGGCCCCCGCCTGGACGGTGCAGGCGGGGCTGCGCGTGCAGGACGACGGCTTCGCCTTCGTCAGCTACTCGCGCCAGTCGACGACGGCGAATTTCGACTCCGCGACCGGCACGCCGCCGTCCGGACGCTTCGACGTCGACATCGGGATCCTGCAGCTCGGTGGGGAGCTCGATCTGCCCATGCAGAAGCATCTCGTGCCGTTCATCGGCCTCGGCATCGGGGCGACGCACTTCACACCGATCGACACCGGCGGTGGCACCGACTGGTTCTTCTCGTTCTCGGCCATCGGCGGGCTCAAGATCCCGATCGTGAAGCACGTCGGCCTGAAGGCGCAGATCCGCTATCTGGGCACGGTCGTGAACAGCGACGCGTCGTGGTATTGCGCGTCGATCGGCGGCAGCGGGACGTGCGCGGTCTCGCTGAGTGACACGACGATCCTGTCGCAGGGCGACGTGACCGGCGGCCTCTACGTCTCGTTCTGAGCCGACGCCCGGCCCCTAGCTGTGGGACCCCTAGCCAGCGTCGCTGAAGCGCTTCCTGAGCTCGTGCTTCACCACCTTGCCGGTGGGATTGCGCGGCAGCTCGTCCACGATCTCGAGCTGCTCCGGGACCTTCTGCACCATCAGCTTCGCTGCGCGCAGATGCTCGGACATGGCGTCGAAGCCGAGCGGTGCGTGGCCCGCCTTCGGTACGACCACGGCACAGCAGCGCTCGCCCGTCTTCTCGTCCGGCAGCCCGATGACGGCGACGTCCTCGACGTCGGGGTGCGTGTAGAGGAGATCCTCGATCTCCTTGGCGCTGATGTTCTCGCCCTTGCGGATGATCACGTCCTTCAGCCGCCCGGTGATGACGACGTAGCCGTCGTCGTCGAGGTAGCCGAGGTCGCCGGTGCGAAAGTAGCCGTCCGCGTCGAACGCCGCGGCGTTGAGCGACTCGTCGACGTAGCCCTTGCAGAGCTGCGGCGCCTGGACGCGGATCTCGCCTTCTTCGCCGGCCGCAGCGATGCGCTCGTCGAAGGTGACGACGCGCAGCTCGACCGCGTCGGGGGAGGGCCGCCCCTCGGTGTGGGCGAGCTTCTCGTCGTCGTCGAAGGCGCGGTTCATCGCCATCGTCGGGCACTCGGTCATGCCGTAGCCCGACACGATGCCCGAGCCGCCGAGCTCGGCCTTGATGTCGTAGTGGAGCTGCGGCGGCTTCGGCGCGCCACCGCCCGGGAAGGTCCGCACGTTCGGGAAGAGCTTCTCGCCGGGCTGAGCGCGCTGCGCCGCGAGGTACGCCTGATGAAAGGCAGTGCCCGCGGTCGCCTGGGTCACGCCGTGCTTCGCGAGCAGCGGGATCGTCGTCGCCGGGTCGAACGCCTCGACGACGATGTGCCCGGCGCCCGCCTGCAGGCCGCAGTAGAGCCAGCCGAGGCCGCCGACGTGGGTGAAGGGAAAGACGAGCGCGACACGGTCGTCCGGCTGCAGGTCGACGCAGCGCGACAGCCCGAGCGAGAAGGCGCTGATCGTCTCGTCGGTATGACGCGCGCCCTTGGGATCGGCGGTGGTGCCGCTCGTGTAGAAGAGCCAGCGCACGGGATCGTCGGCCGGCTCCGACCAGGGCGCGAGCGACGCGGGGTCGCCTTCGGGCGCGTCGCGATCGACGACGAGCACATCGAGGCCGGCTTGCTTGGCGGCGATGTTGCGCGCCATCGCGGCGTAGTCGAAGCCGCGGAACGTCCCGGGCACGACGAGCATGGACGCTTCGATCTGTCTCGTCACGAAGCCGATCTCGCGCTCGCGGTAGATCGGCAGGATCGGGTTCTGCACCGCGCCGAGCCGCGCGAGCCCGCCAACGAGCGCCATCGACTCGAGCCACGTAGGCAGCACCCACGACACCGCCGTGCCTTCGCCCACCCCCATGGCGGCGAGGCCGGCCGCACAGCGCAGCGAGGCGTCGCGATAGTCGGCGAAGGTCCACGCGCGGTCACGCTCGTCGATGGCGAAGAGCGCGTCGGGTGTCGCGGCCGCGCGCGCCTCGATGAGCGGCCAGAGCTTCGGGTTCTCGAGCAGCGGCACCTTGCCGGACATGGACGCCCCTTCGCCGAGCGTGATCAGCCGGCGGCCATCTCGCGCAATACGATCTTGTCGATCTTCCCCGTGGCGTTGGTCGGCAGCTCGTCGACGAGCTCGAAGCGCCGCGGGACCTTGTAGTTTGCCATGTTCTCGCGGCTCCAGGCGCGGAGCTCGTCGGGGTCGAGCGATGCGCCGGGGCCGACGACCACGAAGGCGACGCCGACCTCGCCCATGCGCTCGTCCGGCGTGCCGACGACCGCCACCTGCGCGAGGTCGCCGCGTCCGAAGAGGATGTTCTCGATCTCGGCGGGATAGCAGTTGAAGCCGCCGCAGATGTACATGTCCTTGATGCGGTCGGTGATGGTCAGATAGCCGGCGTCGTTCATTACGGCGATGTCACCGGTATGGAGCCAGCCGTCGGCGTCGATCGTCTCGGCCGTCGCATCGGCGTCGCCGAGATAGCCCTTCATGAGGTTGTAGCCGCGCACGACCACCTCGCCGGGCTCACCGCGCGCGACCTCGTTGCCCTCTCGGTCCACGCACTTCACCTCGACGTCGGGGATCGCGCGGCCGCTCGTACGCGAGATCGTCTCGGGCGCGTCGTCGTGGCGGCACATGCTGACGATGCCGCAGCACTCGGTCAGGCCGTAGCCCGTGATGATCGTCTCGAAGCCGAGCTCGCTTCGCATGCGGGCGATCATCTCGACGGGCACCGGCGCGGCGCCCGTCACTGCGAGTCGGAGCGCATCGACGTCGCGCTCGGCCAGGTCGGGCAGCGCGAGCAGTGTCTGATAGATCGTGGGCGGCCCGACGAGCACGCTGACGCGATCCTTCGACACGCGATCGGTGACCTCGCCGGCGTCGAAGACGGCGTGGGGCAGGGCGGTGGCGCCTTTGATGAGGCACGCGAGCCAGCCGGCCTTGTAGCCCATGGCGTGAAAGAACGGGTTGATCAGGATGTAGCGGTCGCCGTCGCGGAGCCCGACCACGTCGGCCCAGGCCTCGAACGCGCGGATGTTCTGCCCGTGCGCGGTCACCACCGCCTTGGGCTTGCCGGTCGTGCCGCTCGTGAAGATGAGATCACTCGTCGTGTCGGGCGTGACGCCCGCCGCGCGCTTGCGAAGCTCGGCCTCGTCGAAGCTCGCGCCGGCGTCGAGGAAGGCTCGGAAGTCCTCGGCGCGTCCCGATGGATCGTTGATCGTGACGATGCGCTGCAGATCGGGCAGGTCCTGCTTCTGCAGCTCGCCGAGATAGTCGAAGCCGAGGAACTCGCCGGTCGTGCAGACGAGCTTCGTCTTCGTGCGCGACAGCGCGTATGCGGCCTCGCCCCCCTTCCAGCGGGTGTTGAGCGCGACGAGCGTCGCGCCGGCGGCCTGCAGGCCGAGCGCCGAGACGATCCACTGCCACGAGTTGGGGGCCCACACGCCGACGCAGTCGCCCGGCTCGACCCCCGCCGCCGCGAACGCCCGGCCCGCGCGCACGACCTGCGCGGCGAGGTCGTCGAAGCCGAGCGTGACGTCGCCTTCCTCGATGTAGGTCGCGCTGCCGAAGCGCTCGGCCGCGCCCTCGACGAGCTGGGGGGTGGTCGATTCCATCGGAGCCTCGATTCGAAGGGGCGCGGCGCTCGGGCTGGCGCCGTCCCCCGCCGGGGTTGTTTCGAGTCGCAGCGTATCGTAATATCCTGACGCCTTCCAGGCGTCCCCAGCGACCCCTGATCCCCGTTCTCGGAGGTCCCCGCCCCCATGCACGCGCGCTTCAGCGACGAAGACGAGGCCTTTCGGCGCGAGATCGCCGGCTGGCTCGCAGAGCATCTGAACGGCGAGTTCGAGGCCGTGAAGGGGCGCGGTGGGCCCGGTGACGAGCACTCGCTCGTCGACGAGCGCAAGGCGTGGGAGCGCAAGCTCGGGGCCGACGGCTGGATCGGGATCGCGCTGCCGAAGGACGTCGGGGGGCGCGACCTGTCCCACACCCAGCAGGTGATCTTCTACGAGGAGTACGCGCGCGCCCAGGGCCCCGGCCGGATGGGCCACATCGGCGAGGGGCTGCTCGCGCCGACGGTCGTGCACTTCGGCACCGACGAGCAGAAGCAGCGCTTCCTGCCGGGCATCCTCTCGGGCGAAGAGATCTGGTGCCAGGGCTACAGCGAGCCCAGCGCCGGCAGCGACCTCGCGAACGTGCAGACCCGCGCCGAGCTCGTCGACGGTGAGTGGGTGCTGAACGGCCAGAAGGTGTGGACGAGCGGCGCAGCCTGGTCCGACTGGTGCTTCGTGGTGTGCCGGACCGACCCCGCGGCGCAGCCGAAGCATCGGGGCATCTCGTACATCCTCTGCGCGATGGATCAGCCCGGCGTCGAGGTGCGGCCCATCGTGCAGATGACGGGCGATGCCGAGTTCAGCGAGGTGTTCTTCAACGACGCGAAGGCCGACGCCGGCAACATCGTCGGCGACGTGAACGGCGGCTGGAAGGTCGCGATGGGCACGCTGGCGTTCGAGCGCGGCGCGTCGACCCTCGGCCAGCAGATGAGCTTCCAGAACGAGCTCGACGAGATCATCGCGATCGCGAAGTCCAATGGGAAGGCGGACGATCCAGTCATCCGGCAGCGCCTGGCCGATGCCTGGATCGGGCTTCGCATCCAGCGCTACAACGCGCTGCGCACTCTCAGCGCAGAGAGCGCCGCGAGCTCGGAGAAGGTCGAAGGCGGTCGCGAGGCGATGATCACGAAGCTCTTCTGGGCGACCTGGCATCGAGATCTCGGCAAGCTCGCCATGGACGTGATCGGGCCCGAGGCGGAGATCGCCGAGGGCTCATGGACAGCCGCCGGCGCACCCTACGAGCTGTCGATGCTGCAGCGCATGTATCTCTTCACGCGCTCCGACACGATCTACGCCGGCTCGAACCAGATCCAGCGAAACATCATCAGCGAGCGGGCTCTCGGCCTGCCCAAGGAGCCGCGGCCGGCATGAGCCATTCTCCCGCCCCCGAGGTCCCGGGTCACGCGTTGCTCGAGGGCCGGAACGTGCTCATCACGGCCGCCGCCGGCGCCGGTATCGGCTTTGCAGCAGCGAAGCGATGTGTGGAAGAGGGCGCGCGCGTCTTCGTGAGCGACCTGCACGAGAAGCGCCTCGCAGCCGCAGCCGAGAACCTCGCTGAGATCGGCGGTCGACCCGTCGGCCACCGGCTCTGCAACGTGACGGACGAAGACGACGTGCAGGCGCTCGTCGCCGCCGCCACCTCCGACCTCGGTCACGTCGACGTGCTGATCAACAACGCCGGTCTCGGTGGCACGGCGCACCTCGCCGAGATGACCGACGAGCAATGGCTCACCGTGATGGACGTGACGCTCAACAGTGTCTTCCGGATGACCCGCGCGATCCTGCCCCACATGCAGCGTCGCAAGAGTGGCGTGATCGTGAACAACGCATCGGTGCTCGGCTGGCGCGCTCAGGCCGGGCAGAGCCACTACGCGGCGGCCAAGGCCGGCGTCATGGCGCTCACGCGATGCGTGGCGCTCGAAGAGGCGCCGAACGGCATCCGCGTGAACGCGGTGTCGCCGAGCTTCGCGACGCATCCCTTCCTCGAGAAGACCACGCCAAAGGAGCAGCTCGAGGCCCTCGAGGCGGCCGAGGCCTATGGCCGAGGCGCCCAGCCCGACGAGGTGGCGCGCGTCATGGTCTTTCTCGCGAGCGACTATTCGAGCTACATGACCGGCGAGGTCGTGGCGGTCTCGAGCCAGCGCGCCTGAGCCTGGCCAGCGTCGCCGGCGGCGCGGCCTCAGCGCCGCGCACGCTCGTCCCGCACGAAGAGCAGCGCCACGGCGGCCAGCACGTTCATGACGGCGAAGGTGCGGAAGGCCAGGTCATAGTCGCCGAAGTGGTCGTGCAGCGCCGCGGCGAACACCGGGCCCGTGGTGCCACCGACCAGCAGACCCAACATGAGCAGCCCGTAGATCTCGGCCATGTGCGCGAGGCCGAAGCAGTGGGTGATGATGAGCGGGTAGACGACGTCGCGCGCCGCAGTGGCGAAGCCATAGGCCACCACGAAGGGCCAGAGCCAGGTCGGATCGGGCAGCAGCGTGAGGAAGATCGAGCTCGTCGCGAGCAACGCATAGTCGAGCTGCACGGCGCGCTCGTGGGGGACCCGGTCGGCGAGGGCGCCGAGCACGACCTTGCTGATGATGCCGAGCGCGAGTGCGGTGCGGAAGTATCCGAACGCCTCCGCGCGATCCATGCCGTTGTCGGTGAGGAAGAGCACGAGGTGCTCGAGGATGCCGAGGAAGTAGAAGAAGAACGTGAAGAGAGAGAAGGCGAGGATCCAGAAGCTGCGCGTGCGCATGGCCTCGGGGCCCGACATCGACGGCGCCTCGTACTCGGCGGGCGCCTCGCTCGCCCGGTTGCCCCCCGGCTCGACGGCCTCGAGCTCGATGGGCCGGTCGGGGCGGCGCACGGTGGCCCAGGCGATGGGCAGCATCACACCGATGGCGCCGAGGCCCATCACGGTGAAGGCCTCGCGCCACGTCCAGATCTCGGTGATCCAGCCGGCCAGCGCCACCATCAGGTAGCCGCCGATGTTCGAGCCCGTATAGACGATGCCGAGCGCGAGGCCGCGGCCCCGTTTCACCCACTCGCTCGCGAGCTGGCCCACGGTGATGTCGCCGAGCCCCGTCACTGCGAGTCCCTGCGCCATGATCAGCACGTAGAGCTGCCACAGTGATTGGAGGCGGGCGAGCAGCAGGAACGCGACGGCGAGCACGACGATCGAGCCGAGCAGGATGCGCCGGGAGCCGTGACGGATCACGAGCCAGCCCACGACCGGGCTGGTCAGCGAGGCGACGATCAGCTGGGGAGCGCGTGCACCGGAGTACATTGCGCGGGTCCAGCCGAGCTCTCCGATGACGTCGCCCGCCATGGGCCCCAGCACGTAGCCGTAGCCCAGGCCGATCTGGCACACGAGACAGCCGAAGATCACCCAGAGCGCGCGGCCGCGCAGGTCGGCTGTGGCTTCTTGGATGCGTGAGAGGAGAGAACCCTGGCCCTGCATGCGCCCTCGCGCGGGAGAGTCGCGCAGCATAGCGCCGCTGGTGCGCGCGGATTCAGGCGATCAGAACCAGGTGAAGCCGAGGGTGGCGGTGACGAAGCTGCCGTCCTTCGCCGCGCCGATCTCGCCCAGGTAGTACGAGAGGTCGAGCTCCCAGTTGAGCGTCTGGCGTTGGTATAGATTCAGGCCTGCGTTGAATTTCGGGACGAAGCCGTACGTGCTGCCGGTGTAGTTCGACCCGTAGTACGCGAGGAACCCCAGATGGGCCCCGACGTAGGGCTGCAGCCGCGTCTTCGTGAAGTAGAAGCGCTCACCGAAGTGGACGCCCCACGCGAAGAAGTCGACGCCGCTGTCCTTGAACTTCGACGTGTACACACCGGTGAACTCGGTCTGCCAGAAGCGATCGTGCTTCAGGCCGACGCGGATCGAGAGGCCGCCGCCGCTGGCGAGCGCGCCGGTGCCGCCGATCTGTTCGGTGAGCTCGACCGCGTAGTGGCCGCCGAGGCCGAGAAAGAACCCGCCGCGATCCCAGCGTGGCTCCATCAGGCGATTCTTCACCTTTGCGCGGTCGGGAACGCCGGTCGTGCTCTCGCGTTGTGCGGGGATCTCGGCCTCGACCGTGCCGTGCTTCGAGGTGTCGATCGGCTCGACCACCGGCGGCTGCTGCTGGTCGGGCTGCTCCGACGCCGGCGCTTCGGTCTGGGCCACGCCGGGCCCTGCGACGACGATCGCGAGCACGAAGCAGGCCGCATGGGCGGCCCACCTGGCACTGCATGGACGAAGCTGCATTGAACCCCCCGGTATTCGGGCCGCATGATACCAGCCGGTCGGCGCCGCGCGTCTTCACACGGGACTTCCGTCGTTCATCGGCCAGATCGGCCTCGACCAGGAGCGCGAAGGCCAGCGCGAGCGCGGGAGCGGGCCGCGAGCCCCGCCCCCGATCGGCTTCGGGGTGGCGGCACGGGGCGTGTCGGTCGGGCGTGGTAAAACCAGCCAATTCGGGCGGTTAGGGTGGGGCAGCGGATCCGCCGGCGTTGCCGGTGTGCGGCTTTGGCCGAAGGAGGCCGAAGGAGGCCGATGACGGCCGAGACCGTCCGATCGTCGGATCCGGCGCGCATTGCGCTCGCGCGCGCACGGCAGGCGTGGATACTCGGGTGGCGCCGCCCGTGCGGGCGCGGTGGTGGCGAGCGAGCGATGCAGCTCCCGCACTCGGAGCCGCGCAGAGACTCACGCACGGGGACCCGCGCGAAGAAGATCCACGCACAAGGAGACGCCGACGTGAAGCCCGTCAAGCGCTGGTCCCTCGAAGAGATCGACCTCATGTCCCAGGACTTCTGGTTCGCGCCGCTCGAGGAGCGAGAAGGCGGCTTTGCGACGCTCCGCGCCGAGGACCCGATCCGCTTCATGGAGGAGATGGAGCCTCCGCCGGACATCCCGATTCCGAAGGGCCCCGGCTACTGGTCGCTCACGCGTCACGCCGACATCCTCGAGGTGAGCCGCAACCCCGAGGTCTACTGCTCGGGCCGGGGCGCGACGTCGATCATCGACATGCCGCCGATGATGCTCGAGTTCTTCGGTGGGATGATCAACCTCGACGACCCCCGTCACGGCAAGCAGCGTCGCATCGTGTCGCGCGGCTTCACACCGCGGGCGCTCGGCCGGATCGAGGCGGGCATCGACGCACTCGGCGCGAAGCTCGTCGACCGCGTGATCGAGAAGGGCGAGTGCGACTTCGTGGCCGACATCGCCGCGCCGCTCCCCCTCGAGATCATCTGCGACATGATGGGCATCCCCGAGAGCCAGCGCGAGATGGTCTTCGAGCGCTCGAACCGGATCCTCGGGCTCGCCGACCCCGACTACGTCGCCCCTGGCGACAACCCGATCGCGGCCGCGATGAGCGCGGGTGCCGAGCTCGACGCGCTGATGAAGGAGATGGCCGCCGACCGCCGCAAGAACCCGACCGACGACATGACGACGGCGATCATCACTGCGGCCGAGGACGACGAGGTGTTGACGGACGCCGAGCTGTCGTCGTTCTTCATCCTGCTCGTGGTGGCCGGCAACGAGACGACACGCAACGCGATCAGCCACGGCATGAAGGCGCTCTGCGACTACCCCGAGCAGCGAGCGATCTGGGCCGGGGACTTCGAGGGCCATGCCGGCACCGCGGTGAACGAGATCGTCCGCTGGGCGAGCCCCGTCATCCACATGCGCCGCACCTGCACCCGGGATACGACGCTCTCGGGTGTCGATCTGAAGGAAGGCGACAAGGTCGTCCTCTGGTACTGCTCGGCCAATCGCGACGAGGCGGTCTTCGAGAATCCCTTCGACTTCGACGTGCTGCGCACGCCGAACGAGCACGTCGGCTTCGGCGGCCCCGGCCCGCACTACTGCATGGGCGCGAACCTCGCCCGGCGCGAGATCCGCGTGATGTTCCGGCAGATCTTCGCCCGGATGCCCGACCTCGAGATCACCGGCGAGCCCGAGCGCCTGGTGTCGAACTTCGTGCACGGCATCAAGCGCATGCCGTGCAAGTTCACGCCGGGGGCGAAGGTGGGCTGAGGCGCCGCTTCAGCGCGCCGTCACGCCTCCGTCGACCGCGATCGCCTGACCGGTCAGGTAGGACGCCTCGTCGCAGAGCAGCCACGCGGCGACGGCGCCGACCTCTTCGGCCTGGCCGACGCGGGCGAGGGGGATGCGCGGCGCGACCAGCTCGTTCGCTTCGGGGCGCTGGAAGAACGAGCCCATGCCTTCGCCCGCGGTGGCGCCCGGGCAGATGCAATTCACGCGTACGCCCTTCGACCCGTACATCGAGGCGAGGTGCTCGGCGAGCGACACGAGCCCACCCTTGCTCGCCGTGTAGCCGAAGCCCTGGCCCGTGCCGCCGCGGATGCCCGCTGTCGATGACACGAAGACGAACGCGCCCCGGCCGGCATCGGCCAGCCTCGGCAGCACGTGGCGCGCGACGAGGAAGCTGCCGGAGAGGTTCACCGACACTACCTGCTCGAAGGCGTCGAGGGTCATGTCGTCGAGTGGGACGCGATCCGCTTCGATGTTGATGCCAGCGCTGGTGACGGCCCCGTCCAGCGGTCCGAGCCGCTCCTCGGCGGTGGAGATCGCGTCGACGAGCGCGGCCTCGTCGGTCACGTCGAGCCCGAACGCGAGCGCACCCTCACCCGTCGTGTCGAGGGCGGACGCAACGCGAGTGACCGCGTCGCCGTCGAGATCGACGAGGCTCACCCGTCCGCCAGCGGCCGCGATGTGCTCGGCCGTCCCGCGGCCGATCCCGCTGCCCCCGCCCGTGACGAGGTAGTGACGCCCCTCGAGTCCGCTCATCGTGAATCCCCCGTCGTTGCACGCCGACCGAATCGGACGACGTGCGGATGGACCTCGCGCTCGTAGAGCCCGAGCATCTCCCACGCGGCGCCGGGGTCGATGCCAGCGAGCAGCGGGTTGAGAAAGAAGACGCCGTCGGGGCCCAGCGACTCGGCGAGCTCGATGGCCTGCTCGGGCGTCACCACACGATACGCGCCGCCGTCGCGCACCGTAGCCTCGGTGATGCCGCGCGCGTAGGGACCGGCCGGCTTGCCGAACGCCTCGGCCGTCCAGCTCGCGTACGAACGCAGCTGGTGGAGCGCGTGGGGCATGAGCCGCTCCCACGCCGCGTCGACGTCCTTCGTGATCCACAGGAAGATCGGGCCGTGCGCGGGGTAGGGGCCCGGGTCGGGCTTGCCGAGCGCGGCGCAGGCCTCGCGATAGGGCGGCCAGAGCGCGGGCTCGAGCGGGGGGAACCAGCCGTCGGCGATCCGCGCCGCGCGCCGCGCGGCGGCGGGCGTGCTGCCCCCGAGCAGGATCGGCGGCGGCGCGGGCTCGGGCTTCGGCGTCACGTGACAGCGCCGCCCGCGCCACTCGAAGGGCTCGCCGGTCCAGGCCTGCCGCAGGAAGGCGATGGTCTCGCCGACGTCGCGCCAGCGTTCTTCGAGGCGCTTGTCGAAGAGCTCGAACTCGGCCGGCCGGTAGCCGCCGCCGATACCCAGCAACAGCCGCCCGCCCGTCGCGAGCTGCGTGACGGCGGCGTCCTCGGCGAGCTTGACCGGGTCGTAGAGCGGCGCGAGCAGCACCGAGGTGCGGAGCCGGATGCGGCGCGTGCGCGCCCCCATCGCGGCCGCCAGCACGAGCGGCGACGGGTTGTAGCCGTCGGGGCTGGCGTGGTGCTCGCCGAGCCCGATCAGATCGAAGCCGAGATCGTCCGCCCAGGCCACCTGATCGAGGGCGGCGGCGTAGAGATCGGTCGAAGGCGCACCGAAGTCGGGCGCGCGCATGTCGTAGCTGAGAACGAGCTCCATCGCGTCGGTGCGGGGACGCGGGCGCGCTAGATCTTCTGGCCGCTGTAGATGAGCCAGAGGGCATGGAGGATGCCGGGGAACCCGCCGAGGAGCGTCAGCGCGATGTTGATCCAGAAGCTCGCGCCGAGCCCGACCTGCAGGTACGCCGCGATGGGCGGGAAGATGAACGCGAAGATGATCTTGATGAGGGGCATCGCTCGCTCCTGGCTGGCGGGGCGACGAGGTCCCCGCGTCCAGAAGCTATCCCATCCGACCCGACCGGGAGAGCCCGCCTCCAGCCGCCGGCGTCAGGCCTCGGGCTTCTCGTCGTCGAGCGCCTGCTCGGCGAGGACGAGGCGGACGTGCTGCTCGAGCGCAGCCGAGGGGCGCGTCGAATCGGGCGGGCTCACCATGCCGGCGACGTTGCGGCCGATCTGCACCGGGGTCATGACCAGACCCCACGGAAGGCCCCACCACCCGGCGATCAGCGAGAAGAGCAGCCCACCGAGCTGCTGGCGGAACCCGCACGACCGGCACGAGAGGCGCGGCACGCTCTTCCATGACGTGAGCAGGAGCAGCGACCAGATCTGATGGCTGGTGTGGACGTCGACGGGCCCGGTGCCGCCGCAGCTCGGGCAGAGGCCCATGTGGATCTCGAGTGCTGCGGGCCGGATCGCCTCGACCGGGATCGCCTCGGCGCCGACGAGCAGCTGACCTTCGGCCAGGCAGTCGTCGCTGCAGAATCGGAGTCCGGCTTCCTTGTGACCGCCGAACAGGATCGTCTTGTTGCAGACCGTGCAGGTGCCCATGGCCATGTCTCCGTCGTCGAAGGGTGCGGAACGGATCGGCGAGGCGTCGGGTGGCCTTGAGCCGGGTGCGTCCAAGCCATCGTCCCGCGCTCGAAAAGCCCTTTGCGAGTGCAAAACGGTGCGCGGCTCGGCTCACGCGCCGGGCGCGATCCCCCCGGATCCGACCCATGAAGCGCTCTGCTAGCTTCGCTCGCACGAGGGAGAGCCCATGTCCACCATCAAGAAGCTGGTCCATCAATCGCTCATTCCGCTCGCCGGCGCGCTCGCACGGCTGATCCCCGACAGAGTGCCTGTCACGTTCGTCGGTGCGGATGCGTCGCGCGACCTGTGCGAGTCGATCGCCCAGAGCCCCGCCACGCGGGTGCTCGTCGTGACCGACGCCGGGCTCGTCGACGCCGGCATCGTCGGGCGCATCGAGGCGGCGCTCGAGTCGGTCGGGCTCTCAGTGACGGTGTACTCGGGGGTGGAGCCCGATCCGACCTTCGAGCACGTCGAGGCCGGCCTCGAGCTCTATGACGGCGATGGCTGCGACGCGGTGCTCGCGGTGGGAGGCGGGTCGTCGATCGACGCAGCCAAGGTGATTGCCGCGAAGGCGACCAATCGCGTGCCGCTCGCGAAGCTCGAGGGTCCCATGAAGGTCCGCATCGCCCCGGCGCCGCTCTATGCGATCCCGACGACGGCGGGGACGGGCAGCGAGGTGACGCTGGCGGCCGTCGTCTCCGATCCCGAGACCCACGCCAAGAAGTTCTTCATCGACCCCAAGCTGCTGCCCCGCATGGCCGCGCTCGACCCGGGCCTGATGACCGGGCTGCCGCCGCACATCACCGCGGCCACGGGCATGGATGCGCTGACCCACGCGGTCGAGTCGTACCTCTCGCGCACGTCGAACCCGGTGACCGAGGACTGGGCACGGACGGCCGTGAGCCTCGTCTTCGAGCATCTGCCCGTTGCCTACACGAACGGCGGCGATCTCGGGGCCCGTAAGGCCATGGCGCTCGCCTCGTACTACGGGGGCCTGGCCTTCACGCGCACGAGCGTCGGGTACGTCCACGCGATCGCGCACACGTTCGGCGCCTTCTACGGCACGCCACACGGCCTCGCCAACGCCATCGCGCTGCCGCACGTGCTCGAGTTCTCGAAGGAGAAGGCGAAGCCGAGGCTCGCCGCCCTCGGCAGGCTGATCGGCGTCGAAGGAGCGGACGACGACACGCTCGCCGATGGCTTCATCGCCGCGGTGCGCGACCTGAAGACGAAGGTCGGCATCCCCTCGCAGCTCGACGCGCTCGAGGAGAAGGACATCCCGGCCATCGCCGTGCAGGCGACGGCGGAGGCACAGCTGAACTACCCGGTGCCCCGCTACATGAGCCTGGAGGAGTGCCGGACGCTGCTGCAGGGCATGCGCGCCTGACGCTTTCATCGCGCTGCGAATCGTCTACGCTGCCCCGCGATGGGGATGCGCCGCTTCGATCGGAAGTTCGGAGTCGATCTGCTTCGGGAGCTGCCCGAGGCGCCGGCCGTCTATCTCTTCAAGGACGAGGCGGGGGGTGTGCTCTACGTCGGCAAGGCGAAGAACGTTCGCCGCCGGCTCGCCCAGTACCGCAACGCCAGCCGCAAAAAGGCCCACCGCAAGATGCGCGAGCTCGTGCGCGTGGCGCACTCCCTCGAGGTGCGGCTCGAGCAGACCGAGACGGATGCGCTGCTTCGCGAGAACGATCTGATTCGCGAGCTTCGGCCCGAGTACAACGTCGACGGGGCCTTCGACTTCCTCTACCCGGCGATCGGTACAGGCGCCACCGAAGGGCAGACGTGGCTCTGCATCGCGTCGCAGACGGGTCCCTACGCGCACCTCGACCTTCGCTGGCACGGCTGCTTCCGCCCGCGCTGGAGAGCCCGTGAAGCGTTCGACGCGCTCGTCTCGCTCTGTGGACGCGTCGGACACCTCGAGCCGAAGACCCGGCTGCCCGAGCTGCCCGCTGTCAAAGGAACGCGCTTCGTCGCGGTGCGTCGAATGGGCGAGGGCTGGACGGAGCCGATCCGCGACTTCCTCGACGGCGAGTCCGATGCGTTGCTGGTCCGCCTCTTCGATGTGCTCCTCGAGAAGCGGGGCGCGCGCATCGACCGGGCCGACGTGCAGGCCGCGCTCGAGACGTTGAAGGCCTTCTACGACGAGGACACGCGGCGGCTTCGACACGCTCGCGAGCGGGTCGGCCGAGGCTGTGCGTTCGTGCCGCAGGCCGAGCGTGACGCGCTCTTCATCGAAGCGCGAGCGGCGGAGTCGTCCGCGGTGCGCGGCGGGCCTCGCCCGGTCACGTTCGACGACGCCGGTCCGTAGCGTCGGCCCGGTGTCGGCGCAGGCCGCCCCGCCGCTCAGCGGGTCGTGTCGCGGCCGACGTTCCGGGCCCGGCTCAGCCCGCGCGTGAAGTCCTGCCTTTGCCGCCCGTCCTTCCAGAAGTCGATGAAGCCGACGAGGGTCGGCTCGGCGATGGCACGGCGTCCGAGCTTCACCCGGTTGCCGCAGTTGCCCTCGATCGTGTTGAAGCTGCCGCCGTCCTTCGACACGCGATGCACGAACCCGATGTGCCCCGTCTGCGGAGCGGACCCCTTCTTCTCGTGGAGCATCAGGAACGCGTCGCCCGGGACGGGGCCGTAGCCGGCCTTCGGGCGCCACATGGCCCGATCCCGGGCGAGCGGCTTCATGTTGCGACATGCGCCTTCGCGTTGCCCGAGCGGGTAGGTCCCGAAGGCTTCCCTGGTCACCCACGACACGAAGAAGCAGCACCAGGGCGCACCCTTGCCATCTTCCTTCTTCGCCCAGGCCGGCAGATACTTGTCGACGCCGCCCTTCGGTCGGGTCGAGCGGTTCGAGCCGTCGGGGATCTCGCGGATGCCGTGCTCGCCCAGCGCGATCTCGAGGAGTGCGTGGCGATCGTCTCCGACGCCGCGCGGAATCGGCCCCGCGTCGAGATGACTTCGCTGCGCCTCGCCGCTCGCGTTTCGCAGCGCCCACCACGTCTCGGGGCCGACCTTCCCATCGACGCCGCAGGGCTTCCCCCGCTGATTGAGATGCGTCTGCTGGAAGTAGATCACCGCCTGCTCGAGCGTCGCCGTGTAGTTCGGCGTGACGTTGTGACTCGACCAATGGCCGTGCCGCGCGAGCAGTCGCTTGACCTCGACGACCTCCGGGCTCTGGTCTCCGACCTCGAGTATCGGCATCGCATGGATCTCCTGGACGAGAACGGGCCGAGTGCGCGGAAGGACCGGTGGCATGCCGAGGCGCCGTCGCAGCGAATGCGCACGCGCACTTCCGATCGACGCACGATCGCGTCGGCGATCAGCCTAGACGATGCGTGCCGAGGCGCGCGATGAAATCGAGCGATGATCGATGGGCGAGGGGAACGTCACCCGCGCTGGCAGGCTTCGTTCGGCAGCCGGTGTGTCACGAACCCGTGGATCGGCGTGGATCAGGCCGGCACGTAGCGGCTGATCGTATCGACCACGCACGCCGGGCGGTCGCCGCCCTCGATCTCGACGGTCACGCGGATCGTGGCCTGGATCGCGCCGTTCTTGACCTCTTCGACCTTCACGAGCTCGGAGCGG
The DNA here is from genome assembly GCA_964474355.1 of uncultured Spirochaetaceae bacterium. Lineage (GTDB taxonomy): Bacteria > Myxococcota_A > UBA9160 > UBA9160 > UBA4427 > CAYYSY01. Next base: position 19,183 of record CAYYSY010000382.1, read on the forward strand.
CCGCGGATGCGCGAGCCGACCGGCACCGGGGCGGGGAAGCGGAGCTTGTCGGAGCCGTAGTTCACGCCCATCGAGATCCCGTGTACCTCCACCGTCTCGGGCAGGAACTTGTTGACGAGCGACATCGTGAGGTAGCCGTGGGCGATGGGGGCGCCGAAGGGGCCCTGCTTTGCGCGCTCGGGATCGACGTGGATCCACTGATGGTCGCCCGTGGCGTCGGCGAAGGTGTTGATGCGCTCCTGGTCGATCTCGAGCCAGTCGGAGACACCGAGCTCCATGCCTTCCTTGCCGATCAGGTCCTTGGGAGTGTCGAAGACGGTGGCCATCGGGTGATCCTTTCGCGGACGAGAGATGAGAGACGTGGCTCAGCTCGACTTGTTCTTCGCGGCGTCGAGGAACGCGGGGCGCTCGCCGCCGCCGTGCAGCAGCACGTTGGCGCCGCTCACGTAGCGCGCGAGCGGCGAGGCGAGGTACAGGCAGGTGTCACCCACGTCCTCGGGGTCGCCCATGCGGCCGAGCGGCACCGTGGCGCCGACGGCGGCGATGCCTTCTTCGTCGCCATAGTGCAGGTGCGCCTGCTCGGTGCGGATCATGCCCGCGGTGACCGCGTTGACGCGTACCTTCGGCGCCCACTCGACGGCGACGGTGCTGGTGTACGAGAGCAGGCCGGCCTTCGCAGCGCCATAGGCGGCGGTGCCCGGCGAGGGGCGCACGCCCGAGACGCTCGCGATGTTCACGATCGAGCCGCCGTCTTCCTGTGTCTGCATGACGGCATTGGCCGCCTGGGCGAAGTTGATCGGCGCGAGCATGTTGAGGCGCACGATCGCCTCGGTGAAGCGGGGCGACGCCGTGGCGGCGTCCGCTTCGGGCGCGCCGCCCGCGTTGTTGACGAGGACGTCGAGGCGCCCGCACTGCTCGGTCGTGAAGTCGACCACCGCGGCGATCTGCTCGACGTCGCGCACGTCGGCGGCGACGAAGCGTGCGGCGCGGCCGCCTGCTTCGATGGGCGCCTCGGGCTCGCTGCGGCCGCACACGACGACCTCGGCACCCTGCTCGAGGAAGCGCGTCGTGATGCCGCGACCGACACCCTTGGTGCCGCCGGTCACGACGATGACGCGGCCACTGAAGTCGAGGGGATCCACTCCGTTCCTCTCGTGGGCTAGAGCCCGATTGCCCGTGCGACGAGCTCGCGGTGATGGGGCGGGTCGCCGAGCAGGCTCTCGCTCGACTTCGCGCGCTTGAAGTGGAGGTGGCAGTCGTACTCCCACGTGAAGCCGACGCCGCCGTGGATCTGGATGCTGTCCGCCGCGCACTGGAAGTATGCGTCGGAGCAGTACGCCTTCGCGAGCGAAGCCACGGCAGGCAGCTCGTCCGTGTCGTCGGTGGCGACGCAGGCGGCGTAGTACACCGCCGAGCGCGCCGCCTCGACGAGCACGAGCATGTCCGCGCACTTGTGCTTGATCGCCTGGAACGAGCCGATTGCGCGTCCGAACTGCTCGCGCTCCTTCGCGTACGCGACCGCCATCTCGAGGCAGCGCTCGGCGCCGCCCACCTGCTCGGCGGCGAGTGCGATCGACGCGAGCTGTAGCGTCTTGTCGAGGATCTGGGCGGCCTCGCCGGCCGTGCCGAGCGAGGCCGAGGCAGGCACGTGCACGGTGCTGAGAGAGACCTCGGCGAGCCGCCGCGTCTGGTCGAGGGTGGGGAGGGCGCTGCGCGAGAGCCCCGCCGCATCGCCGGGCACCAGGAACAACCCGATCCCTTCGTTCCCACTCGTGCCCTCGGCACGCGCCGCGACGACGAGCAGGTCTGCGAAGTGGCCGTCGACGACGTAGCGCTTCACGCCGCTCAGCACGAAGCCGTCGCCGTCGGGCGTGAACGTCGCCTCGATTCCGTCGGCGCCGGCGAGTCCGTTCGCCTCGGCGAAGGCGAGCGTCGCGCGGGTCGTGCCCTCGGCGATGCCGGGCAGCCAGGCCTGCTTCTGCTCGTCGCTGCCGCCAACGAGCAGCGCGTTCGCGCCGAGGACGACGCTCCCGAAGAAGGGGCTGCAGAAGAGCGAGCCCCCCATCACCTCGACGAGGGCCACGAGGTCGGCGTACTCGAGGCCGAGACCTCCGAACTCTTCGGGGATGTGGATCGCGGCCCAGCCGAGCTCGGTGGCGACCTGCTCCCACACCTTCTCGTCGTAGCCGAGCTCGCTCTCCATCGCCGCGCGCACCTGCTCGCTGCCCGAGTGCTCCTCGAGGAAGCTCCGGGCCATGGCGCGCAGCTCGAGCTGCTCATCGTTCAACTTCAGATCCATCGCGGGTTGCCTCGGTGCTCGAGCATCAGGTGCCGAACACCTTCTGCGGCGCGGGGCTCTTCTCGATCACCTCGTGCACGGCGGCGCCGACCTCTTCGGGGGCCCAGCGGCTGCCCTTGTCGATGATCGGTCCGTCGTGCCAGCCGACGCTCGTGCCGATGATGCCGCCCTTGACCTCGAACACGCGCCCCGTCACGTCGCGGCTCTCGGCGGAGCCGAGCCACACGACGAGCGGCGAGATGTTCTCCGGGGCGTTCTCGTCGAAGCTGCCGTCCTCGGGTGCGACCATGTCGGTGAAGATCGCCTCGGTCATCCGCGTGCGCGCGGCAGGGGCGATGGCGTTGGCCGTCACGCCGTAGCGGCCGAGCTCGGCGGCCTGCACCAGGGTCAAGGTCGCGATGCCGCCCTTGGCAGCCGAGTAGGTTGCCTGGCCGACGCTGCCCTGCAGGCCGGCACCCGAGCTCGTGTTGATGATGCGCGCATCGACGGCCTCGCCGGCCTTGCTCTTGCCCCGCCAGTACTCGGCGGCGTGGCGCGACGTGCAGAAGTGGCCCTTCATGTGGACGCGGATCACCGCATCCCACTCGTCCTCGCTCGTCGACATGAACATCCGATCGCGCAGGAAGCCCGCGTTGTTCACGACGACGTCGAGCCCGCCGAACGTGTCGACCGCCTGCTCGACCAGCTGCTTCGTCTGCGCGAAGTCGGCGACGTCGGCGCCGTTCGATACGGCCTCTCCGCCCATGGCGCGGATCTCGGCCGCGACCTGCTCGGCGGGGCCTTCGCTCTCACCCTCGCCGTGGTTGCTGGTGCCGAGGTCGTTCACGACGACCTTCGCGCCTTCGGCGGCGAAGGCGATCGCATGGGCGCGGCCGATGCCGCCGCCGGCGCCGGTCACGATGACGACGCGTCCCTCACAGATCATATTCTTCTCCCGATGCCGCCGGGCTTCTCGCCCGGCCGCGTCGAACTCGGTTCGTTGTGCAGTGCGGCCCGTTTGGCGACCCTGCGGCTCGCGTGCGGGTCGGCCCTAGCCGAGCCGCTCGATGATGGTGACGTTCGCCTGTCCGCCGCCCTCGCACATGGTCTGCAGGCCGTAGCGGCCGCCCGTGCGCTCGAGCTCGTGGAGCAGGGTGGTCATCAGGCGCGCGCCCGTGGCGCCGAGGGGATGGCCGAGGGCGATGGCGCCACCGTTCACGTTCACCTTCTCGTCCTCGAAGCCCGACTCCTTCTGCCACGCGATGACCACCGACGCGAAGGCCTCGTTGATCTCGACGAGATCGATGTCGTTCTTCGTCATGCCCGTCTTCTTGAAGGCGTGCTCAGTGGCCGGGATCGGCGCGGTCAGCATCCAGACCGGGTCGTCGGCGCGCACCGACATGTGGTGGATGCGCGCGCGCGGCGTGAGGCCGTGATCCTTCAGCCCCTGCTCGCTCACGATGAGCAGCGCGGCCGACGCGTCGGCGATCTGGCTCGAAACGGCGGCGGTGACGCGGCCGCCCTCCTGCAGGGTCTTGAGCGTCGCCATCTTCGCCAGGCTCGACTCGCGGGGCGGCTCGTCGACCGCGAAGTCGCCGACCGGCACGATCTCCCGCTCGAAGCGACCGTCGGCGATCGCCTTCAGCGCCCGCTCGTTGCTCTGCAGGCCGAAGCGCTCCATGTCTTCGCGCGAGATGTCCCACTTCTCCGCGATCATGTCGGCCGAGTTGAACTGCGAGACCTCGCCGTCGCCGTAGCGCTCGACCCAGCCGGTGCTCCCGGTGAAGGGGTTCTCGAAGCCGTACTCCTGACCGGCGTACATGGCCGCCGAGATCGGGATCAGGTTCATCGCCTGCACGCCGCCCGCGACGACCACGTCGCTCGTGCCGCTCATGACGGCCTGGGCGGCGAAGTGGATCGCCTGCTGGGCGCTGCCGCACTGGCGGTCGACGGTCGTGCCGGGCACGTGCTCGGGCAGACCGGCGGCGAGCCAGCAGGTGCGTGCGATGTCGCCGGCCTGGGGGCCGATCGTGTCGACGCAGCCGAACACCACGTCCTCCACGGCACCGGCGTCCATGTCGGTGCGGTCCATCAGCGCCTTCAGGCTGTGCGCCCCGAGGTCGGCGGGGTGCATCTGCGAGAGGCTCCCCTTCTTGCGGCCGACGGGCGTGCGCAGGGCGTCGACGATATAGGCTTCGGGCATCTCGATTCTCCGTGGTCGGTACGTGTTGCGGGTGGGCCGCTACCTCGAGCAGATGACGGACGAGCCGTGGCCGAAGAGGCCGATGTTCGCCGTGATGCCGGCCTTGGCGCCATCGACCTGCCGGTCGCCGGCGTCACCGCGCAGCTGCCAGGTGAGCTCGCACACCTGGGCCACGGCCTGGGCGGGCACCGCCTCGCCGAAGCAGGCCAGGCCGCCGCTCGTGTTCACCGGGATGCGCCCGCCGATCTTCGTGGCGCCGTCGCGCAGCAGCTTCTCTGCCTCGCCTTCGCCGCACAGTCCGAGGTTCTCGTACCAGTCGAGCTCGAGTGCCGACGAGAGGTCGTAGACCTCGGCGAGCGACATGTCCTCGGGCCCGAGGCCCGCCTCTTCGTAGGCGTCGTGCGCGATCGAGGCCTTGAACGGTCGCGTCGGCTCGTCGACCGCATTGGCCGAGTCGGTCGAGATGTTCGGCATCTCGAGCGTCGTGCACGGGAAGGTCGGCGTGGTCGTCGCGACCGCGCGCACCTTGACCGGGTCGACGTTGCGGCTCTTCGCGAACTCCATGCTGGTCAGGATGCACGCCGCGGCGCCATCGCTCGTCGCGCAGATCTCGAACAGCCGCAGCGGGTCGGCCACCATGGGCGACTCGAGCACCTGCTCCATGGTGAACTCCTTGTGGTAGCGCGCGTAGGGGTTCGCCATCCCATGCTTGGCGTTCTTGACCTTGACCGCTGCGAAGTCTTCTTCGGTCGCGCCGTACATGTCCATGCGCCGCCGCGCCGCCAGCGCGAAGTACGTCGGGTTCGTGCAGCCCATCAGCCGGAAGCGCAGCCAGTCGGGATCATCCCATCGCTCGCCCGCGTTCGGGGCGAGGAAGCCCTTGGGCGTGGTGTCGGCGCCGATCACGAGCGCCACGTCGCAGAAGCCTGCGAGGATCTGGGCCCGCGCGTCGTTGATCGCCTGGGCGCCCGAGGCGCAGGCGGCGTACGAGCTCGAGATGCGGGCGCCGGTCCAGCCCATGGCCTCGGCGAAGGTCGCGCCGGCCACGTAGCCCGGGTAGCCGTTTCGCACGGTCTCGGCGCCGGCGATCAGCTGGATGTCGCGCCACTCGAGGCCGGCGTCCTTCAGCGCGTCCTGCGCCGCCTTCACGCCGTACTCGACGAAGTTCTTGCCCCACTTGCCCCACTGGTGCATGCCTACACCGAGCACTGCGACTTCGTGGCCCATGGTCGTCTTTCTCCGTGACGGCCTCGCGGCCGTCTCTTGGCTCAGGGCTGTCCTTCCCGAGCCATCGCGATCGCGGTCATCCTGTCTCGCGGATGCCGCGCGTGTTGCCGGGCTTCAGCTAGCGACGGGCTTCCACTTCCAGACGGTGTAGTCGGTGCCGTCCTGGTGGTAGAGCTTCTCTATGACGAGCTCCATCTCGATGCCGGCTTTCAACACCGACTCGTCGGCGTCCGCAGCGAGCTGGCCCAGCACCATCATCTTCTCTTCAGCCAGCTCGACGCCGACGATCGTGTACGGCTCGAACTCGCCGTCGACGATGTACGGCTCGGGCGGCTGATAGAAGTGCTTCGTGTACGACCAGACCTTGCCCGTGCGCGAGAGCGGCACCTCGTCGAAGTCGCTCGAGAAGCAGTCGGGGTTGCGGCAGAAATCGGTCTGCTTCGGGAAGTAGTACGTCTCGCACTGCTTGCAGCGCGTGCCGATCAGGTGCGGCTCGGGGTCCGCGCTGAACCAGCCCTCGACGGCGGGGGCTTCAGGGGTCGACATTGGGGGCTCCTTGGTGCTGCGGGCATCCGGCTCGCGGGGAGGGGAAGATACCCGATGGGGTCGAACGTGCGGGTGTCTCTGGTCAGGCAGCGTGTGGCTGGAAGCCGAACGCCGCGATCGTACCCTCGTCGTCGAGCAGCGCCGATGCGAGACGCGCCCGGTGCCAGGCGTTCGTGCCCCACGCGAGATCGTGTGACCAGGCGCGCTTCATCCACACGTGGAGATCCTGCTCGTAGGTGTACCCGATGGCGCCGTGCACCTGGAGCGACTCCTTCGCGGCGAACGTGGCAGCGTCGCTCGACGTCACCTTGGCCATCGACACGTCGGTGGCGCGCGTGGCCGCGGCGACCGCCGTCGAGTGGGCCGCGCGGTACACGACCGAGCGGGCGTACTCGAGCTTGACCTTGGCGTTCGCGAGCCGGTGCTTCACCGCCTGGAAGGTGCCGATGGCGACGCCGAACTGCTTGCGTTGGGTCGCGTAGAGCGCCCCCATCTCGATCAGCGTCGAGGCGACGCCGAGCTGCTCTGAGGCGCATGCGAGCGCGCCGCGATCGAGCGCCGCGGCCTGGAGCGCGGCGCCGACCGTCTTCTCGGCGACGAGCGTTTCGCTCGTCGGCGTCCAGTCGACGCTGAAGAGGCGCTGGCTCTGGTCGTTGCTGGTCTGCGCGGTGAGCGTTGCGTTCGACGGGTCGACGGCGTGGAGGTCATCGCCGTCGGGCAGCAGCAACAGCTGCGCCACGTGGGCGTCGGCCACGAAGGGGCTCTGCGCGTGCCCCACGCCCACGATCGCTTCGCCCGCTGCGATCTTCGGTAGCCACGTCGCGGCGAGGTCGCCGCCGAGCTCGCGCAGCAGCGGCGCTGCTACCCCGGCGGTCGAGATGAGCGGCTCGGCGAGCGCGACGCGGCCGGTCTCTTCGAACACCAGCGTCGCATCGACTTCGTTCATGCCGAGGCCGCCGTGTTCTTCCGGCACCAGCAGACCCGGAAGGCCGATCTCGGTGAGCTGCTGCCAGAACCCGGGCGAGCGACCGGTCTCGGTCTCCCAGAGCCCGCGCACGTGCTCGGCCGTGCACTCGCCCGCGAGGAAGTCGCGGATCGTCTGGGCGAGCATCTCCTGGTCTTCGCTGAACAGAAATTCCATCGTCGTCTCTTGCTTTCCAGGCGCGTCCCGCGCCAGCCGCTGGCGCTGTCCCTACTTCCGCGGCAGGCCGAGGATGCGCTCGGCGATGATGTTGCGCTGGATCTCGTTCGTGCCCGCGTAGATGGGCCCCGAGAGCGCGAAGATGAAGCCGTCGAGCCACTGGCCGACGTCGCCCGCACCGGGCGACTCGGGCGTGAGCTCGCCGCGGACGCCCAGCAGATCGAGCGCCGCTTCGTGCATCTCGATGTCGAGCTCGCTCCAGAAGATCTTGTTGAGGCTCGCCTCGGCGCCGATCTTGCCCCCCGCCAGCAGGCGCGAAACCGTCTGGTAGGTGTTCAGCGCATAGGCTTCGGCGGCCACCCAGCAGCGCGTCACGCGGTCGCGCAGCACCGGGTCGACGTCCCCGCCTTCTTTCACCGTGCGCTTGTACAGGTCGACGAGCCGCTGCGCCGTGCTCTGGAAGCGGGCCGGGCTGCGGAGCATGAGGCCGCGCTCGAAGCCCGCCGTCGCCATGGCGACGTTCCAGCCCTCGCCTACGCCGCCGAGCGTGTGCTCGACCGGCACGCGGGCGTTGTCGAAGAACACCTCCGCGAAGGCGGCCTTGCCGTTGATCTTCTCGATGGGCCGCACCGTCACGCCGGGCGCGTCGAGCGGGCAGAGCACGAAGGTGAGCCCCTTGTGTCGGCTCGACTCGGGGTCGGTGCGGAAGAGTCCGAAGAGCCAGTGGGCATAGGCGCCGCGGCTCGCCCAGGTCTTCTGGCCGTTGACCACGTACTCGTCACCGTCGCGAATCGCCGTGGTCTGGATGTTCGCCATGTCGCTGCCGGCGTTGGGCTCGCTCCAGCCCTGGGCCCAGACGATCTCGCTCGACGCCATGGTCGGCAGGAACTTCGTCTTCTGCTCGGGCGTGCCGTACTCCATGATGGTCGGGCCGAGCAGGAAGATGCCGTTCTGGTTCACGCGCCCCGGTGCGCCGACGCGGTAATACTCCTCCTCGAAGATCAGCCACTCGAGCAGGTCGGCGCCGCGGCCGCCGTACTCGACGGGCCAGGGCACCATGGCCCAGCCGCCTTCGTTGAGCTTCTTCTCCCAGGCGCGGTGCGCCTCGAAGCCATCCTCCTTGTCGAAGGTCTCGAGGGGCTGGCTCGGCGCGTTCGCCTCGAGCCAGGCGCGCGCCTCCTTGCGAAAGGCATCGTGCTTCGACGTGTAGCTGAGATCCATGGTCGGTTTCCGAAGGTCGTGAGGAGAGGGGAGGGGCGCGGAGGACCGCTTCAGTCGTCGAACTTCGCGCCGCGCTTTTCGACGAAGGCGTCGCGCGCTTCCTGGCTGTCGGGCGACGTGTAGAGCTCGAGCGTGAAGCCCTGCTCGAAGCGGTAGCTCTTCTTGATGTCGAGCAGCTCGATGCCGTTGAGCGACCACTTCGCGAGACGAAGCGCCTTCGGGCTCTTGTTGGCGATGACCCTGGCCATCTTCATCGCCTCTTCGCGCAGCTGCGCGCGCGGCACGATGCGCTCGATGCCGCCGAGGCGAAGCGCCTCCTCCGCATCGATCGCCTCGCCCGTGTACAGCATGTAACGGGTCTTCTGCATGCCGAAGAGGCGCATCAGGTGCGTAGCCGCGCCGAGCGCGCCGCGGTCGATCTCGGGCAGCGAGAACGTCGCGTCGTCGGCGGCGATCACGATGTCGCTGGCGCCGCTGATGCCGATGCCGCCGCCGAGGCAGAAGCCGTTCACGGCGGAAATCACCGGCACCGGGCAGTCGTAGACGGCGGCGAAGCTGTCGTAGCAGCCCTTGTTCACGTCGACGATCTTCGTTCCGTCGGCAGCCAGCTCCTTGATGTCGACGCCCGCCTGGAAGCCCTTGCCCTCGGCGCGGACGACGATGCAGTGCACGTCACCGCGCTCGCCCATGTTCTTGACGGCTGCGGCGAAGTCGAACCAGCCCTGGCTGTCGAGCGCGTTGACGGGCGGGTTGTTGATCACGACCTCGCCGACGCCGTCTTCGATGTTCGTTTCGATGGCCATGGGGGGCACTCCGTGGACGACGGGCTCGTCCAGTTCGGGTCAGGGGGTGGCGCCCAGTCGTGCGAGCGTTTCTTCTGCCTCGGCGACGATGCGCTCGACGACGTCGCCCGCTGCCGGGCGGTCACCGATGACGCCCGCCACCGAGCCACTGGGCAGGTAGCCGTGCACCGGGTCGCCGTCGGTCATCGCCTTCTTCGCGAGCATCGGCGCGTTGGCCGACATCAGCAGCTGTGAGCGGGTGAGTCGCTCGTGCTGGCGCATTGCGAGGCCGCTGCGCAGCAGCTCGGGGATCGACGCGCCGGTGACCTTGCGAAGCTCCATCGCGTTTCGCAGTGCGAAGATCAGCCGCCCGAGCGGACCCTTCGTCTCGAGGCTCCGCACCAGCTCGTTGCCGACGACGCGCTGGGGCATGCCGTCGACCTCGCTCGTCACGAACACGTCGGCGACCTCGGCCGCGAGGTAGCGGTCGGTCGTCACGTCGGGCACCGGGCTCTCGGCGGTCAGCAGGAAGCGCGTGCCCATGGCGACGCCGGCAGCACCATAGGCGAGGGCCGAGACCAGACCGCGCCCGTCGAAGAAGCCGCCGGCCGCCACGATCGGCACGTTCACCGCGTCGACGGCGCCCGGTACGAGCAGCGACGTCGGCACGCTGCCGGTGTGGCCGCCGCCTTCGCCGCCCTGCACGATGATGATGTCCGCGCCGAGCTTCTCGGCCTTCACCGCGTGCTTCACGGCGCCGCAGGTCGGCACGCACACCACGCCGCCGTCCTTCAGCTTGCCGATCAGCTCGGCCGAGGGCGCGCGGTTGTATCCGGCGGCGCGCACGCCCTGGCGCAGGATCGCCTCGGTGATCACGTCGGCGCCCGGCGCATCCATCAGGAAGTTCACGCCGAAGGGCTTGTCGGTCAGCGCCTTGACCTTCTCGATCTCGGCCTCGACGTCGTCGGGCGGGATGGTCGCCGCGGCCAGGAACCCGATCGCCCCTGCGTTGCTCACCGCCGCGACGAGCTCGGGCGTCGCCACCCAGCCCATTCCGGTCTGGATGAGCGGCACCTCGATGCCGAGCAGGTCGCAGATGCGGGTGTGCAGCGCCGGGTGCACAGCGACCCCCTAGCTGACTTCGCGCGACATGAAGTCCTCGGGGTCGAGGAACTCGCGCATGATCTTCAGCTCTTCGTCGGTGGGCAGCCGGCTCTCGCCGACGTCGTCGGCCATCGCCAGCTCGAAGCTCGTCTGCTCGACGACCTCGTCCACCGTGACGCCCGGGTGCACCGACACGAGGCGCATTGCGCCGTCGGGGGTCTGGAAGTCGAAGACGCCGAGGTTCGAGATCACGCGCCGCAGGTCGTGGAAGCGCGAGCCCGCCTCGCCGAGGGCCTTCGCCCGGTCGTTGCCCACGCCCGACACGCAGTCGACCTTCTCGACGAAGGTCTTCGGGCTGTGGTTCGGCACCCAGTAGCTCGTCTTGTGGTTGATCGTGTTGCCGGGGGCGCCGCGCATGCCGAGCAGCTGGGCCTTCGGCTTCGCGTGCGGGCCGATGCAGGCGAAGTTCTGGTTGCCGTAGCGGTCGATCTGGCTCGCGATCATCACCACGTGACGCGTGCCGGCCCACACCACGTCGAACACGGTGCGGAAGTTCATCCACGCGCCGTAGACGGGCTCGGGCTTCGGGCCCGAGACCGGGTCGACGCTCTCGAGCACCGTCGCGATGCCATCGGTCATCAGCAGGTCGGGCTCGAAGGTCATGCGCGCGAGTCGCGCGCCCACCGCCGGCACGGTGCCGAACGAGCTGGCCAGGATCTCGCCGTCGCCACGGAACGCCTCCGCCACGGCCACCGCACACACCTCTGCTCGGGTTGCTTCGCTCATCGGCTCTTCACCACCTTCTGGTACTCGAACTCGTCGGCGCACTGCAGATAGGTCGACACGAAGGCATCCCAGGCGGCCTCGTCCTTGGCCGTCGCGGCGTACTCCTTCTGGAACTTCTCGTCGCGCGCATAGTCGGGGGGGCACTCGGTGAAGTGCGCGCCGCCCGGCGCTTCGATCACGCCGTCGATCATCATGCGGTTGATCTTCATCGTGTGGATCGAGCCGTGCTTCGCGAAATCCTCGGTGGGGATGACCTCCTCGCACGTCATGAAGCGCTTCTTCGCCGCGAGGCAGAAGAGATCGTCGAAGTAGAGATCGGGGCCGAGGAACTGGCCGTTGCCCTTCTCGTCGGCGCGGTTCATGTGGATGAACGCGACGTCGAGGTCGAGCGCCGGCATCGCAATCAGCTCCTCGCCGTCGTCGTAGGGCGAGCTCACCGTCTTCAGGTTCTGATTGATCGCCGGCACGTCGCTGCCCATGCCCGCTCGCGTCGGCAGGAAGGGCAGGCGATGCGCCGCCGCGAGCAGCCCCCATTGCAGCATGCCCTCGTCGAGCTCGGCGGCCTCGAACGAGCCGGCCTGGCGGGCCTTGCGAAAATGCGGCTCGAGGGGGATCGAGTCGAGCGACACGAAGCCGTAGACCAGCTTCTCGACCCGCCCGAAGGCGCAGAGCAGCCCGGCATCGGGGCCGCCGTAGGTGACGACGGTGAGGTCCTTGAGATCGGTGCGGAGGATCTCGCGAACGATGCTCATCGGCTTGCGCCGCGAGCCCCAGCCGCCGATGCCGATGGTCATGCCATCGCGCAGCTCGGCCACCGCGTCGCGCTCGGTCGTGCGCTTGTCCACTCGTGCTTCCTCATGTCGCGCGCCGGAACGGGGCGCGGGGGCGTCGCCCGCCGCCGCATCCGGGCAGATGCGAAGCGTAGGGGGGCGGCGGGCCAAATCGAAGTCGCCGAGGAGCGCCCAGGACCCGCAGATCGGGCGGCGCAGCCTCCACGGAATCTGGACGGGCGCGAGCCCACGCAGATCCCCGAAGCGCGAGGAAGGGTCCCCGCGCCGGGGCCGAATAACGTAACGATCCGTATCGTATCTGTCGACGGCCGAGGCTCGCCCAGGGGCTGGCCCTGCGGGGCATCGTTCCATGCCGGCGATCAGGTCGAGCTGAGCCGTTCGGGCCGAGATCGAGGCGGTCGCGCACAGCCGAGTGCGGGGTGACCCGACAGAGGTCCGGCTCAGCGCCGGCGCGCCACATAGACGGCATGACGGAGCCCGCCCTTGCCGGGGCGGGCGCTCTGCGTCTCGAACCCCGCCTTGACCAGGCGCTTGGCGAAGCCGGCGTCGGCCCCCTCGCTCCACACCGAGAGCCAGCCACCCGGATGCAGGGCCTTGCGGGTGCGCTCGAGCGCGCGGCTCCCGTAGAGCGGATCGCGGGCGGCGTCGGTCTTCGCGTGCGGGCCTTCGTAGAGATCGAGCACGATCGCGTCGAAGCGCGGCGCGCCGTTGCGGCCGTGTGCCTCGATCAGCTGCGCCACGTCACCGATCTCGACGCGCACGCGCGGGTCGGCGAGCGCGTCGCTGCTGACCTTCGCGAGCGGTCCGCGGCACCATCGCTCGACGACGGGGTTCAGCTCGCTGACCACCACGTGGGCGGTCGAGGGCAGGGCGTCGAGGGCGGCCCGCAGGGTGCATCCCATGCCGAGCCCGCCGATCAGCACGAAGGGCGCGGGGTGACCGGCCAGCGCCTGGCACGGGATCTCCGCCACCGCGATCTCCGAGCGGTTCTGCCGGCTGTTCATCAGCACGCGGCCACCGAGCATGATCAGGAAGTCGTCGTCGCCGCGCTGGCGCAGCTCGAGCAAGCCGTCTTCTGTCTCTTCGGTTTCGAGGGTGCGCCACGGGCGGGCCATGCTGCGCGAGCTCCGATCAGCGGGTGCCGGCCACGACCTCGAGCAGGCCGTGGCCGTACTTCTCGGCCTTGGCCGGGCCGATGCCGTGGGCGAGCTGCAGCTCGGCGAGGTCGCGAGGGCGGAGCGCGGCGACGTCGCGCAGGGTGCGGTCGCTCGCGACGACGTAGGGCGGCACGCCTTCGGCGCGCGCGACCTCCATGCGATGCGTGCGCAGCGACTCGAAGAGCTCGCGGCCAGCGGCGTCGAGCTCGTCGAGGGTCGGCGTGGTGCTGGTCGACGCGCCGCTGCCGCGCGACGAGGCGCCGCCCGAGCGCGCCGTCGCCGAGGTGGCCTTGCGCTTGAGCGGCGGCAGCAGCAGCCGCACCGGCCGTTCACCGCGCATCACCTCACTGCCTTCTTCCGTGAGGATCACCACCGGGCGATCGCCGCCCCAGAAGTCGACCCAGCCCGCGGTCACGCAGCGGCGCAGCAGCCGGGTCAGCCAGTCGTCGCCGAACTCATCGAGCACGCCGAAGGTCGTGGTGCGGTCCAGCCCGTCGCGCGCGAGCCGCGGGTCGGGCTGGCCGCGCAGCAGCGCGACCGCCGCGCCGAGGCCGAAGCGTCCGTGGACGCGCGCGACGCCCGAGAGCGCCTTGCGGACGATGAGCGTCGCCGTCTCGTCGTCGACGTCGAGCCCCACGTCCGCGCCGACGGCGAGGCGCCGACACACGTCGCAGCGCCCGCAGCCTTGCAGGGCCTCGGCCTCGTCGTCGAAGTAGCGGAGCACGGCGTCGTGCCGGCAGCTTCCCCCCTCGGCGAACCGCATCAGCTCGAGGAAGAGGTTCCACTTGTGGCGCACGACCTCGGAGTCGGGGGCCAGGCCCTCGAGGTCGTTCTCGATCAGCGCGCGGCGGCGCGGCCAGTCGTTGGCGGAGACGAGCATCAGGCCGAGCGCGTCCTCGCCGTCACGGCCGGCGCGGCCGACCTCCTGGTAGTAGGCCTCGATCGAGCCGGGCGGCGCGAGGTGGATCACCGCGCGTACGTCGGCGCGGTCGATGCCCATTCCGAAGGCGTTGGTCGCGACGATCACGTCGATCTCGCCCTCGCTGAACCTGCGGTGCACGGCGTCGCGGGTCTGTCCGTCGAGCCCGGCGTGGTAGGCATCGGTCCGATAGCCGCGGCCAGCGAGCCGGCGCGCCTCCTCCTCGGTCATCTTGCGCGTGGGCGAGTACACGATGGCGCTGCCTTGCGGTGTATCGGGGGAGCCCAGGGCCTCGTCGAGGGCATCGTCGACGAGGCGGCTTCGCTCCTGCTTGCCCGCGACCTCGGCGACGCGCAGCGAGAGGTTCGGCCGCGCAAAGCCGCGCACGAGCTGGGGCGTCGTCGGGTCGAGGCCGAGCCGCTCGAGGATCTCGTCGCGCACGATCGGGGTCGCCGTGGCGGTGCACGCCATGACGCGGGCGTCGGGCAGCTCCTTCAGGACCTCGCCGATCTGCATGTAGTCGGGGCGGAAGTCGTGGCCCCACTCACTGATGCAATGGGCCTCGTCGATCGCGACCAGCGGGCAATCGAGTGCGCGCAGCCGCGCGCGGAAGTCCGGCGCACCGAGTCGCTCGGGCGCGACGTAGCAGAGCTGCCACTCGCCCCGG
>CAYYSY010000383.1:0-9447 GCA_964474355.1 uncultured Spirochaetaceae bacterium
AGATGAGGCGCTCCCCGATCCCGGAGCGAGTCGCGATCGCCGTGGTGGTCGGCGTGCTCTGCTGTGCGGGCCTCGGGCGCGCCGAGCCCTCGCTCTCGATCGCCTCGAAGACCTTCACCGAGTCGGTGGTGCTCGCCGAGCTCGTGCGCGTGGCCGCGCGCGAAGCGGGCATCGAGGTCAAGCATCGCGCCCAGCTCGGCGGCTCGCGCATCTGCTTCGAGGCAGTGCAGCGCGGAGACGTCGTCGCCTATCCCGAGTACACGGGTACGCTCGTGTACGAGCTGCTCGGTCACTCGCCCGCCGATCCGCCGACAGCCGCAGAGCTCCGCGCCGAGCTCGCGGCGCTCGGGCTCGAGCTGG
The DNA here is from genome assembly GCA_964474355.1 of uncultured Spirochaetaceae bacterium. Taxonomy (GTDB): domain Bacteria; phylum Myxococcota_A; class UBA9160; order UBA9160; family UBA4427; genus CAYYSY01. The sequence goes on from CAYYSY010000383.1 coordinate 361, forward strand.
CCGCGCCCATCGGCTTCAACAACACCTACGCCATCGGCGTTCGGCGCGAGGTGGCCGACGCGCTGGGGCTGGAGCGCGTGTCGGACCTCGCGGCGCATCCCGAGCTTCGGTGGGGCGTCTCGAACGAGTTCCTCGAACGCGAGGACGGGTTCCCGGGGCTGGCCGACCGCTACGGGCTCGCGCCCGAGTGGGTGCGCGGCATGGAGCACGAGCTGGCCTACCGTGCGCTCGTCGAAGACTCGATCCAGGTGATCGACCTCTACAGCACCGACGCGGACATCGCGTACTACGACCTCGTCGCGCTCGACGACGATCGCCGCTACTTCCCGAGCTACGACGCAGTGTGGCTCCGCCGCATCGATCTGGCCGAGCGCTCGCCGGAGCTGGTGCGCGTGATCGACTCGTTCGCCGGACGCATCGACGAGGCGCGCATGATCCACATGAACGCGCGGGTCAAGCTCGACCGTCTCAGCGAGGAGGCGGTGGCCTCCGAGTTCCTCGGCGTCGCCACCCGTGACGGTGACGTGGGGCCGGCGCAGCGGATCGCAACGCGGACGCTCGAACATCTCGCCCTCGTGGCGATCTCGCTCGGTGCGGCGATCCTCGTGGCGCTTCCGCTCGGGATCCAGGCCGCGCGGTCGCCGCGGATGGGACAGGTCGTGCTCGCCGCGACGGGCGTGCTGCAGACGATGCCATCGCTGGCGCTCTTCGTGCTGCTGATTCCGATCTTCGGCATCGGTGCGAGCCCGGCGATCGCCGCCCTCTTCCTGTACAGCCTGCTGCCGATCGTGCGGAATACGCACGCGGGACTCGTCGGCATCCCGCGGCCGCTGCGCGAGAGCGCGATCGCGCTCGGGCTGCCCGAGGGTGCGCGGCTGCGCTTCGTCGAGCTGCCGCTCGCGACCCGGTCGATCCTCGCTGGCATCAAGACCGCGGCGGTCATCAACGTGGGCACGGCGACCCTCGGTGCGTTGATCGGTGCCGGCGGCTACGGGCAGCCGATCCTCACGGGCATCCGGCGCGACGACTTCGGGCTGATCCTCGAGGGCGCGGTGCCCGCGGCGTTGCTCGCGCTGGTCGTCCAGGCCGTGTTCGATGTCATCGAGCGCGCCTTCACGCCACGGGGCATGCGGTAGACTGCGCCGCTGATCGCACATCCCCGAGGAGATGGAGTCATGGAGAAGCTCGTCTACGTCCTGCAGACCCCTGCCGATCACGATGGCGCCGAGCTGCGCGAGCACCTCGTCGGCGGCGTTGCCGACGCGATCCGCAAGTGCGGTGGCGGCGAGATCTCGGTCGACGTGCACGACGAGCACGTCACACAGGGTGTCGAGCGTGCAATCCGTCACCTCGATCCGCCGGTGAACGCCGCCGTCTCGTTCTGGATGCAGAACGCGGACGATCGCGGCGCGGCCGAAGAGGCGATCATGGCGGCCGCGGAGCGAACGCACGGGTACCTCGTCGTCGAGTCCCGGCCCCTGGTGCACACACCGCCGAAGGGCGAGCGTGCGCCCGGTGCGAACCTGGTCACGTGCATCACGCGCAAGCCCGGCCTCTCGGACGACGTGTTCTTCGACCTCTGGAACAACGAGCACCGCAAGGTGGCCTGCGAGACGCAGTCGACGACGGCCTACGTGCGCAATGCGATCGCGCGTCCGCTGACCCCCGGCGCCCCGGGCTTCGACGGCATCGTCGAGGAGACCTTCCCGATCGGCGCGCTGACCGATCTGAAGGTCTGGTACGACTGCGACACGAAGGAGGAGCTCGACGCCCGCCTCCAGCGCATGGTGTCGAGCGTGACGGCCTTCCTCGACCTGTCGGTGATCGAGTCGGTCCCGATGTCGGAGTACTACCTGGGCTGACGCCCCGCAGCTTGCTCTGCAAAGCGCCCGCGGCTCAGAGCTTGCTCTGCAAATAGTCGAGTGTGCGCTCTTCGGCCCCCGTCTCCGTCGGCATGATCGACGCATCGAAGTCGGTGACACCCGCGTCGACCAGCCGCTGGATCCCCTCGTCGAGCGCCTTCTCGTCGCCGACGATGGCGACGTCCGCAGGTCCGCCCGCGCCCTCCTTGTCGAGCATCGCGCGGTACGACGGCAGCTGGCCGTACATCACGAGCATCTTGCCGATCTTCTCGCGAGCGCCGTCGGGGTCGTTCGTGAGGGTGATCGGCAGGCCGCACACGATGCGCGGATCGGGTCGCCCCGCCTTCTCGGCGGCGGCGCGGAGCTTCGGACCGATGTGATCGGCGACCGTCTCCGGGCCGGTCATCCACAAGATGGAGCCGGCGGTGTGGCGGCCGGCGAGATCGAGCATGCGGTCGCCGAGGGCGGCGAGCACGATCGGCACCTCGGGCACACCCTCGAACTCGAGCGCGCCGTGCACGCGGTACTGCTCGCCGTCGAAGGCCGCGGGCTCGCCGCGCAGCAGCGGGCCGAGCACCGCGAGGTACTCGCGCATGTGCCGCGCGGGCTTGTCGTAGGAGAGCCCCATCATGTTCTCGATGACGATCTTGTGGGAGAGCCCGAGGCCGAGCACGAAGCGCCCATTCGACGCGGCCTGCGCCGTCATGCTCTGCTGGGCGATCGCCATCGGGTGGCGGGGGAAGCTCGGGACGACGGCCGTGCCGAGCTCGATCCGCTCGGTCTCGCGGCCGACGAGCGCGAGCGTGGTGATCGCGTCGAGGCCAAAGATGTTGGCCATCCACATCGAGTGGAAGCCGCGGGCTTCGAGATCCTTGGCCTTGGCCACGAGTCCCTCGATTTGACCTTCGGGACCGGCTCCGGCTCCGGACATGATGCCGATTCGCATGGGGTGCTCCTGCAGGGGTGAGAGGCGGAGTGTGTCATTGCCGTGAGGGGCGTCAACCCGGCGCGGTCGCGGCCGCCCAGGGCCCTTCCTGCCGGCGCGTGGGGTGCTCCTGCTCCCGGGCTGCCGTCTGGCTGCCTCTCGATTGGCGAATTCGTCACCCCCTCCGCCGGTGCGGGCACTCACCCTCGTCCGAGAGCCGTTGTCCGTTGGCACACGCAGGAGACACGATGGCCATCCACAACTGGATCCGCTGCCACTGGCGCAATGGGCGCCACGAGCTGCACGACGTTCCCGACACCTGGCACCAGGAGATCGGGGCTCACCTCGCGAAGCATCGCGGCCGCACCCGCGACCTCGGCATGGTCCGCACCGCCTCGCTCGACTCGGTCGAGCTCGCCTGGGTGGAGTGCGACGTGTCGCTGGGCTCGCCCGAAGGCGACCTCACCTATCGCCGCGCTCGTGCCGTACACGCTCTGGTCCGAGCCCGCGGCGAGCACCCCGCATGGACGCGCCAGGAGGCGGCGTCGCTGCTGGAGGAGCGGTACGGCGAGTCGGTCGACAAGGGCCTCGCCATGCAGCACCGGGTGCTGACGCGGCTCTCTCATCCCGAGGACGTCGACCAGGCGGCCGGTCTCTTCGTCGGCGTCGACGCCCGGCTGCCGAGCGAGCTCGATCGCGACGATGCATTCCGCGCCGCAGTGGGAACGACGGGCTATGCCCAGCGCTACCTGGTCGATGCGTGGGAGGAGTGGGTCGCGGAGTCGCGGAGGAGGAGGCCGCCTCACGCTCCCCTGTCGCCCGCAGCGGTCGGGCGTGCGTTCGACGCGCTTGCATCGCCGCTCGGCGAGTGCAGCCCGAGTGAGTCGCCGCTCCCGCCGCTGGCCCCGCTCGTCTCCGTCGAGCCGCCCGCCGCGCCGCTGCCCGAGGCCAGCCCGTGCGATTCACCGTGGGTGGGGGACGACCCGGTCGCTCCCGTCGAGCCGCACGCGGCGCCGCTGGCTGCGGAGCTTCGACCCTTCGGTCGCGATGCCGACGAGCCCGAGCGCGAGCAGCAGTCCCAGCTCTTCGATCTCAGCCGGATCACCCGCGACGGCTCGAATGCGCCGTCCAGCTCGCTGTCGGGGCTGCTCGGTCCCTCGCACACGCCGCCGCACGGCGCCTGACGAGGCCTGGGCGCCTAGACCCAGCTGCGCGCCTTCTCGAGCGTGCGCTTCAGCCACGCGATCTTGTTGCGTCGGAACACGAAGCCGCCGATGAAGATGATCGGCACGCTGAGCCAGCCGAGCTTGTAGAGCGGCGTGTCCGCCAGCAGGCGCTTCTCGAGATTCGGTGCCAGCGACAGATGCTTGTGGTGGATCGTCGACGCGTACTGCGGCAGTGAAGAGTACGGCAACAGGTTGAGACGCAGATCCGGGCACGCGCGCAGCGCCTCCCAATACACCCACTCGTCACGCACCCGGCCGTCGTCCATCCGCCGGTCGCCGCGCATCATCATCTCGTGCCACGTCTTCGCGAAGCGCGTGTAGCGCTCGGTGTTTCGGATCGCGAGCAGCCCGTTCCACGGCGCGCGGCGACCCGTGTAGTACATGCTCACGAGGTCGGTGCTCGAGAGCTCGAGGATGTCGACGAGCTGCGTCAGCTTCGTGCGCACGAAGAGCGTCGCATCGAGATACAGGAAGAAGTCGTAGCCCTGCTGCTGCAGCGGATGGATCCAGAGCTGCTTGTAGCGCCGGTTCTCCTCGCGGCCGTCTTCGACCGGGCCGACGTACACCACCTGCCACGACTTCGACTCGAGATCCGGGTCGTCGGTGAAGCAGTAGTAGTCGACGCCCTCCTCGAGGAACGGCGGCGGGATGTCCTTCAGGTAGTCCCAGTCCTTGAAGACCGTCGTGAAGCAGCAGATGCGCCTGCCTGCCGAGGTGAGCGCCTGCCCCTGCTCCGCCAGCTCGGGCCGGGATCCGGATTCCGGTTCGTCCATCGGTCTCGTCCTGTCTGGGGGGGCAGCCGGTGACGAAGATGCGCACTTCGTCCCCCAATTTCCAGGGGACGCCCTCCTGGGGAGGGCCGAGAACGGGCTTTGGCGCGAATAATCGTTGCAGTCAGCCGACCTGGCAGGACTGGAACGCGTCGGCGGGCCTCCGCCCGCCGCCCACGCCGTCAGAACGGGACGTCGTCGTCGAACCCGGGCGGCGGGCCGTCGGGCAGCGGCGGCTCGTCGCCCTTGCCCGCCTGCGCCGCGCCCCGGGCGATCTCCCAGACGTCGAGGCTGTTGAAATAGCGGATCTCGCCCTTCGGGCTCGTCCACTCCCGGCCGCGGAGACTGAACTCGACGGTCACCTCGTCGCCCTTCGAGAAGGCATCGAGCTGCTCGCAGCGGTCGCCGGTCAGCTGGAATTGGACGAATTGCGGATAGCGGCCGTCGGGCTCGAGCTCGAGGACGAACTCGCGCTTGCGGAACCGCTCCGTCACCTGTTTTGCGTCGAAGATCGCATACACGCGACCGGTGGTATGGAGTCCCATGGCGGGGAGGATACGCGCACGCGAAGCCGCGGGACACCCCCGATTCGTGCCGTGATGGTCCTCGCCCGCGCGCCGTGGGGTGGCATCCGGTAGCCTCGCCCGACCGGCCCAAGGCACCGCATCGCGCCGCCTCCTGGCCCGCTCCAGACCAGGCCCGACAGGAAGGATCCCATGCCGCTCAGCCCTCTCGACGACTTCCTCGCCCACCAGACGATCGACACCTTCGATCGAGTCTTCACGACCGACCGCCACTTCTACGACCGCTACTACTTCAACATGCACGCGTGCAGCGACGAGCTCTTCCTCGTCACCGGTATGGGGCAGTACCCGAACCTCGGGACCACCGATGCCTTCGTCTGCATCTCGCACGGCACCACGCAGTACACGGTGCGCGCGAGCCGGATCCTGGGCTCGGATCGCCTGAACACTCGCGTCGGTCCGTTCGAGGTCAAGGTGCTCGAGGGGCTGCAGAAGATCCAGCTCATCCTCGACGAGAACGAGTGGGGCGTGGCGTTCGACATCACGTTCGACGGCGTGACGGCGCCGATCCAGGAGCCACGCCAGACCGTCACCGAGCTGGGCCGCATCATCCTCGACAGCAATCGCTACGCCCAGCTCGGGCAGTACTCGGGCACGCTTCGAGTCGGAGGCGAGACGTACGCAGTGACGCCCGATCGCTTCAAGGGCGTCCGTGATCGCTCGTGGGGCATCCGCCCGATCGGCGAGCGGCCAGCGCCGGGCATCGCCGCGACCGTCGAGCGCAAGGCCGGGTTCTTCCATCAGTGGCTGCCGATGCAGTTCGACGACTACATGCTGAAGGTCTTCGTCGAGGAGGACGAGAACGGCGATCGGATGATGGAGGAGTCGGTCAAGATCTGGAATCAGGGGATCGACAAGCCCGAAGAGCCGATGGGCCGACCCGAGCTCGACTTCGACTACATCTCCGGCACCCGCGAGCTCGCAGAGGCACGGATCGGCCTGTCACCGCCCGGTGGCAGCCCACTCGAGGTGACGACGAAGCCGCTCCGCACGGTCTACCTGATGGCCGGCTCGGGCTACATCCCGGTCGACGGCTGGGGGCACGGCGTCTTCCAGGGCGAGCTGAAGGTCGAGGGGCTCACGTACGACATGGGCGACCCGGTCGTGCGCAAGCAGTACGCGATGCTGAACGAGACGCTCTCGCGCTTCGAGCTCTCGACCGGCGAGGTCGGCTACGGCATGCACGAGAACCTGGTCACGGGCGTGTACAAGCCGCATGGCTTCGATGCGCCGGATTCGGTCGCGCCCTGAGCCGCGGCTGCGGGCCCTGGCTCGCGACCTGGCGCCCTGAGACGCGACTTCGCGCCCGCGGTCAGGCGTCGGGGTCGGCGAGCGTCGCGATCCAGTCGAACTCGCTTCGACGTGTCCATCCGGGCATCTTCGAGCCCTTCTTCATGCGCTCGATCATCTTCTCGGTGAGCTGGCCGTTCTTCGCCATGGCGCCGAAGACCGCGCCGGCGTTCGCGTGGTCGAAGAAGTCCCGCTGCCAGTCCCACTTGTAGTCGCCCCCGTAGCGGAACCACGAGCCGCCGGTGCCGGCGATCTCGTAGGGGACGCCGTCGGGATCCTTCACCGGGGCGACCTGCCGCCAGATGCCGAGGAACTCGCCCTTCTGATCGTCGATCAGCCGCCGGATGTAGGGATACGTCCAGTGCTCGAGCCCTGCCATCTCGGAGTCGAACGCGAAGTCGTGGATCTCCTGCCGTCCCCGCGCCACGAACTCCCAGTTGGCGCCGGTGTTCCAGCTGTAGAGCGCGTCCTCGGTGTAGAACTGGCTCATCTTGCTCCAGTCGCCGGTGCGGCCGGCCTCGTCGTTGGCGGCGACCCAGCGGTCGACCATCTCTTCGAGCTCCTGGCGGGGAAATGCGGGCATGGGGCGTTCCTTTCGTGGCGCGTGAAGCGCGGTCGGGGGCGCTCAGTCTTCAAAGCTGATGGCAAAGGTGGGGCAGTACCTGGTGGCGAGCCGGAGCGCCTCGCGATGCTCCTCGCCGGGCTCCAGCACGAGGACGCGGGCAACGTTCGCCTCCTCGTCGAGGTCGAACAGATCGGGCGCCTCGTGCACGCACACACCGTGGCCCTGGCAGAGATCCAGATCGAGCTTGATCTTCATGCGTGCCACTCAGCCCCGGTAGCTCGCGGGCACCGCGATGACCTTGGTCTCGAGGTGCTCCTCGAAGCCCATGACGCCGTTCTCGCGGCCGATGCCGCTCTGCTTGTAGCCACCGAAGGGCGTGTCGGGGTGGAACCACATGCCGCCGTTGACCGACAGCGTGCCGGTCCGTACGCGGCGCGCCACCGAGAGCGCCCGCTCGATGTCGCCCGAGGTGATCGAGCCCGAGAGGCCGTACTCGCTGTCGTTCGCGATGCGAACGGCGTCGTCGTCGTCCTCGAAGGGGATCACGCAGAGCACCGGACCGAAGATCTCCTCCTGGGCGATCGTCGCCTCGGGGTCGACGTTTGCGAAGACGGTGGGCTCGACGTAGAAGCCCTTCTCGAGGTGCGCCGGCGGGCCGCCGCCCACTACGCACTCGGCGCCCTCTTCCTTGCCCTTCTCGATGTACGCGAGCACGCGCTCCTGCTGACGCTTGCTGATCTGCGGGCCCTGCATGTTCGCGGGGCTCGTCGGATCCCCGTAGCTCCAGTTGGCAAAGGCGCCCTTCAACAGCTCGACCGCCTCGTCGTGACGTGAACGCGGCACCAGCATGCGGGTGGTGATCGCGCAGCCCTGGCCGCCGTGCACGCACGTCATGGCGCCCATCGGCACGACTGCCTCGAGCGTCGCGTCGTCGAGGATGATGTTGGCGCTCTTGCCGCCGAGCTCGAGGAAGATCTTCTTGAGGGTCGGAGCCGCGCACTCGGCGATGCGCCTGCCCGTGGCGGTCGAGCCCGTGAACGAGACGAGGTCGATGCGCGGGTCGGTCGAGAGGATCTCGCCCGTCAGGTGGTCGGCCGAGGCGACGATGTTGACGACGCCGGCGGGAATGTCCGTCTTCTCGGCGATGATCTTCGCCATGTGGGTCGCCGACCAGGGCGTGTCGGGCGCGGGCTTCAGGACGATCGTGCAGCCCGAGGCCAGCGAAGGCGCGATCTTCGCGATGTTGAGGTACACCGGCACGTTCCACGGCGTGATCGCACCGACCACGCCCATCGCCTCCCTGCGCAGGATGCGGCCCTGGGGCGTATTCATGAACTCGATGTCGCTCATGCGGGTCTCGTACTCGTACGAGCCCGCCAGGTCGGCCCAGTAGGTCACCATCTCGATGGGGTTGTCGACGTGCATGAAGCCCGTGAGCGAGACCGGCGCGCCGGCCTCGTGCACCACGATCGAGCGCAGCTGCTCCTTCTCCTCGATGAGCCCTTCGTAGAGCTGGCGCAGGCACTTCGAGCGGAGCTCGTGGTTCTCGGCCCAGTCGGTCTCGTCGAACGCCCGCCGCGCGGCGCTGACGGCGTTCAGCATGTCGTCCTTGGTGCCGTCGGCGACGCTGCCGAGCACCTCTTCCGTGCTCGGGCTCACGTTGTCGAACGTGTTGCCGTTGCTGGCGTCGACGAGCTCGCCGTCGATCAGGTTCCGCGTACCGGGCGCGAGGGCTTCGAGGGACATGCCGGGTCCTCCTGGCTGGGACGGTGTGTGGGGGGCGCCGAGTGTGCGGGTCTAGGGGCGCATGATCTGGCCGCCGTCGACGTTGATCGCCTGCCCGGTGATCCACGACGCGGCATCGG
>CAYYSY010000384.1:0-4809 GCA_964474355.1 uncultured Spirochaetaceae bacterium
GCCGCGGAGCTGTCGGCCACTAAGGCGCCACACGCCGGAGGCCCCGCATCGAGCGCGCACGTGGGCGCACAGATCGACGCGGCCGATCCACTGGCGGTGCTCGACTATGGTCGTGCGGGGGGCCGCGCCGAGGGCGCGCCCGGCGCGCAGAGGCCGACCGCTGTGCAGGCACCCTCTGCCACCGCACCGGAAGGCCCCGCCGGCACCGCCGCCGAGCGCGCCCCGCTCCAGGGCACTGTGCTCTCGTTCGAGGTCGAGCCCGGCAACGCCGTTGCTGCCGGCACGCCGCTTGCGATCCTCGAAGCGATGAAGATGGAGCACGTCATCGTGGCCTCGGCCCCGGGCCACGTGCGCGGCTTCGGCGCGTCGGTGGGAGACACCGTCGCCGAGGATCCCCCGCTCGTCTTCATCGAGCCCGGCGAGGTCGAGGCCGACCTCGCGAGCAGGAGCGCGCGCATCGATCCCGCCCACGTGCGCGAGGATCTGCAGGCCGTGCTCGACCGACACGCCGTGGGGCGCGACGCAGCACGCACGGAGGCGGTGGAGCGGCGGCACGGGCGCGGGCATCGCACGGCGCGCGAGAACGTCGCCGACCTCGTCGATCCCGACACGTTCGTCGAGTACGGCCCGCTCGTCGTCGCCGCCCAGCGCCGCCGCCGATCGATCGAAGATCTCATCGCGAATACCTCCGCCGACGGCATGATCGCGGGCATCGGCCGCGTGAATGGCCGCCTCTTCGAGGAGCACGCCGCCCAGGTCGCCGTTGCGTCCTACGACTACATGGTGCTGGCCGGCACCCAGGGCGCCCAGAATCATCGCAAGAAAGACCGCCTCTTCGAGCTGGCCCAACGCCAGCGCCTGCCGCTGGTGCTCTTCGCCGAGGGCGGCGGCGGGCGGCCCGGCGACACCGACGGCGTGGGCGGCTCGGGCCTCGACTGCCTGGCGTTCGCGCTCTTTGCCGAGCTGTCGGGCTGGGTGCCGCTCGTCGGCATCGCCAACGGCCGTTGCTTCGCCGGCAACGCGGCGCTGCTCGGGTGCTGCGACGTCGTGATCGCAACCGAGGGCTCGAACATCGGCATGGGCGGCCCGGCCATGGTCGAGGGCGGCGGGCTCGGCGTCTTTCGTCCGGAGGAGATCGGCCCCATCGAGGTCCAGGTCCCGAACGGCGTCGTCGATCTCGCCGTCGCCGACGAGGCCGAGGCGGTGGCCGTCGCGCGCAAGTACCTGTCGTACTTCCAGGGCCGCATCGCCGACTTCTCGTACACCGATCAGCGGCAGCTGCGACACGTGATCCCCGAGAACCGGCTTCGCATCTACGACGTGCGTGCGGTGATCGGCGGACTCTTCGACACCGACACGGTGCTCGAGCTGCGCCGCGGCTTCGGGCACGGCATGGTGACCGCGCTCGCGCGCATCGAGGGGCGGCCGCTCGGCATCGTCGCGAACGACCCGACCCATCTCGGCGGCGCCATCGATGCCGCGGCCGCCGACAAGGCCGCGCGCTTCATGCAGCTCTGCGACGCACACGACCTGCCGATCGTCTTCCTCTGTGACACGCCGGGCATCATGGTCGGGCCCGAGGCCGAGCGCGAGGGCACGGTGCGGCACGCGGCACGCATGTTCGTGACGGCGGCCAGCCTCGACGTGCCCTTCATGACGATCGTGCTCCGCAAGGGCTACGGCCTCGGCGCCCAGGCGATGGCCGGCGGCAGCTTCAAGGCGACGCTCTTCACGGTGGCATGGCCCACCGGCGAGTTCGGAGGCATGGGCCTCGAGGGCGCGGTGAAGCTCGGCATGCGGAAGGAGCTCGAGGCCGAGACCGACCCCGAGGCCCGGCGCGACCTCTACGAGCGGCTCGTCGCGCGCATGTACGAGAACGGCAAGGCGATCTCGACGTCGACGTTCTTCGAGATCGACGACGTGATCGATCCCGCCGAGAGCCGCAGCTGGATCCTGTCCGCGCTTCGCTCGTCGCCGCCTCCGCCGGAGCGCCGCGAGAAGAAGCGGCCGATGGTCGATCCCTGGTAGGGGGCGATCAGCCGACGGGCACGACCACGATCGCCACACAGAGATCGCCCTGCCGTGCGTAGAGCCCCTCGTAGGGGCCGGGACCGAGGTCGCCGGGCTCGACGTCGGCTTCCAGTCCGATCTCGAAACGCCCCTCGCCGGTGCGCGCGACCTCCACGTCGCGAAAGCCGATGGAACGCGCAGTGATGGGCGACCACGCCTTGTAGAAGGCTTCCTTCGCACAGAACTGCAGCGCTCCGTGTGCGAGGTCTCCCCCCGCCTCGACGTCGGTCCACTCGCGGTCGGTACAGATGCGCCGCAGCAGCTTCGCCGTCATGCGCGAGGGCGCTTCGAGATCGAGGCCCACCGAGACGAAGTCGCTGCGGCGTGCGACCACGGCGGCGCAGTGCGCGCCGGCATGCGACAGGCTGCCCACGAAGCCAGCGGGCCACGCGGGCGCGCGCGCGGCGTCGCCCGACGCCGACACCGCACGCAGGAGCGGTTCGGGCGGCGCACCGAGCCGGGCGAGTGCGACGCGCGCACAGGCGCGGCCGGCAGCGAACGCGGCGCGCACCTCGGGCCGGGCCGCCGACACGAGCGCGGCCTCCTCGGGCGGCGCGTCTTGCGGCCAGTCGGCTCTTGCGCGCTCCTCGACGGCAAGCCGGTCGGAGAAGCCGGCAGCCTCGACGAGGCACGCCACGACGCCCTGGACCCGGGTCTCGTCGCCAGCAGGAGAGGACATGGCCGGAGTGTGCCCGAACCCCCACCCGCCCGCCGGCCGACACCGCTTGACGTCGCCGCGCCCGCCCCGCAGAGTGGCCGTCAGAGCAGAGTGACCACAGAGGAGGACGAGCCATGCCCGTTGCACGCTGGCCCGACGAGTCGCCCGAGTACACGAAGCTCCGAGACGAGCTTCACGCGGCGGAGGTCGCCCTGCGCGATCAACGCGAGCGGGTCGCGGAGCTGCGACGCAAGCTCCCGAGCGACACCGTGATCGAGGACCAGACCTTCCGCGAGGTGCGCGACGGCGAGATCGTCGAAGTGAAGCTCTCCGAGCTCTTCGATGATCCGGGCAAGCCGCTCATCCTCATGCACTTCATGTACGGCGGCAGCCAGACGAGCCCCTGCCGCATGTGCACGTGCTGGGCGGACGCGTATGACGGCGCCCTGCCCCATCTCGCCCAGCACGCGAGCTTCGCGATCTTCATCGCCGGTGACCCCGGGCCCTTCGGCGAGTACGCGCGAAGCCGCGGCTGGCAGAATGCGCGCATCGTGTCCGCGGGTGAGTCGGACCTGAAGCGCCGGCTCGAGTTCGAGTCACCCGAAGGCGGACAGCTCCCCGGCGCGTCGGTCATCAGCCGCGATTCCGACGGCCGGCTTCACCACTCCTACTCGGTGTCCGCGATGCTCGGCGCCGACGGCTTCCGCGGCATGGATCTGCTGAACCCGCTGTGGCACTTCATCGACCTCCTGCCGGCGGGCCGCGGCGACTTCATGCCGCGCAAGCGCTACGACTGAGCGGGCGTCGCGCGCGCCTCGCACGGTGTGGCCTCATCGCAGCCGTCGCCTCGCCAGTGCTGGGCGCGACCCGCGCTCGCGCGCGCGACCGCGCGAAGCACCTCGCCGGGCGACGCGTCGAACGGGAGCGAGCTCGCGACGCGTTCGAAGACGCGCCTGCGCGCGCCCGCCGTGAGCAGGCGATCGGGGATCGATGCGTTCAGCACCGCCATGTCGTGAATGCGCTCCGCGTCACCGAGGCCGGCGTCGAAGCGCACCGCATCGCAGTCGATGAGCAGCGCGTCGACCCGATCTGGGACGCCGGTCGCGGGACGCAGCAGCACGTGGATCGCCTGGAGATCGCCGTGCGACACGTCGGCCCCGTGCAGCCCCACGAGCAGCCGCGCGATCGCGTCGGCGACACCGGGCGCAGGGGGACGGCTCGCCTCGCGCGCGAGGTCGGGCTCCGCATCGACGACGGGCTCGGCCACCGGCCACAGGCCGCGTAGATCCTCGAGAATCAGCCAGGACGCGACGGGCAGGCCGAAGCGGCGGCGCTCGAGAAAGGCGTAGGGCACGGCCGTGCCGATGTCTCGCAGGAGCAGCCCGTGCCCCGCGCGAAAGGAGCGCCGCGCGGGTGAGCCCCGCACCGCATCCGCCAGCCGCCGCCGGAGACCGGTCTTGCGGACCTCCTTGACCACGAAGCCGCGCTCGCCGACCCGCACCGCAGTGAGCACGGCGCGATGATCGCGCTTGAGCACGAGCTCCCCCGACTTCGCGACGAAGCGGCCGATCGGTGCAGTCACACGCCCGCTGCCGCCCGCATCGAGTCGCTCGTGCGCCCCGAGCGCGGCGCGGATCTCATCGTCGCTGATCGACGGCAGCCGCAGGCCCCGGAGCCCGTCGAGCTGCACGGCTGCACGGCCGTCCTCCGCACGCATCGCGCGGCGGGTCCTCGTCACGACGAAGTTGTGCGCGCGGTGTCGCACGACAGGGCCGATGCCGCGAAGCCGCACGCGCTCCGCCGCGTCTCGAGTCCGCCCTTCGATCCCGAGCGCCGCACGGCGGAAGCGCATGCGATCGCCGAGCGGCACGCCGCGCAGCCACATCGAGTGCTCGAAGCGCGCGACGTCCCACGTGCGCGCCTCGACGCGGTGACCTTGCGGACGGGCCCGCTGCCAGTCGATCAGCGTGGGCGTCTCGCCGTCGACGAGCACGTTCTCCTCGTGCATGTCTCGGTGCACCCAGCCCGCCTCGTGCGCCCGGCGAAGCTCGGCGCCAATGCGCGGCAGCACGACCCGGCGC
>CAYYSY010000385.1:0-11630 GCA_964474355.1 uncultured Spirochaetaceae bacterium
CCGGCGCGGCGTGCGGCGCAGCGAAGTCACGCGCAGCGCCTCCATGCGCTCCCAACGTGACCTCGCGGCCCGACACCCAACGCGAAGCGTGAGTGTCGGCAGGACCCGGCCCCAATGCGGAGACCCCGCCCCGCAGCGAGCCATTCGCGGAGCCGCACGCCGCGCCGGCCGAAGCCCGGGCCGCGAATCTCCCAAACGCCCCGCCCCGCCTCAGAGCATCTTCTTGATCATGTTCAGCTTGGACTCGCCATAGGGCGGATACACGAACTTGATGTCGAGCCAGGTCCCCCGCCGCATCACCGCCTTCTGGTGCGAGAACGTGTCGAAGCTCGTGCGTCCGTGATACGCACCCATGCCCGACTCCCCAACCCCCCCGAACGGCATGTTCGGGTTGCCGATGTGGAGGATCGTCCCGTTGGCGCACACGCCCCCGGAGCTCGTCTCGCCCACGACCCGGTCGACGACGTCGGCCTTCTCGCTGAAGACGTAGAGCGCGAGCGGCTTGTCGCGGCCGTTGATGAAGCGGATCGCCCCCGCGACGTCGTCCACGACGAGCACCGGCAGGATCGGGCCGAAGATCTCCTCGGTCATGACCGCCGAGCCCGGGTCGACGTCCACGAGGATCGTCGGCGCGATGTAGTGGTCGTCCTCGTCGGTCTCGCCGCCGACCACCGCGCGGCCGTCCTTCAGGAGGTTCGCGAGGCGTCGGTGGTGGCGGACGTTCACGATGCGCCCGAAGTCGGGGCTCTCGCGGGGATCTTCGCCGTAGAAGTGGCGGATCTCCTTCGCGATCGCGTCGACGAGCTCGCCCTCCATGCCGCGCTCGACCAGCAGGTAGTCGGGCGCGATGCAGGTCTGGCCCGCGTTCATGAACTTGCCCCAGGCGATGCGCCGGGCGGCGACGTCGAGCTTCGCGCTCTTGTCGACGATGCACGGGCTCTTGCCGCCGAGCTCCAGGGTGACCGGCGTCAGATTCTTCGCCGCCGCCTGCATGACGATGCGGCCCACCGCGCCGTTGCCCGTGTACATGATGTGATCGAAGCGCTGCTCGAGGAGCGCTGTTGTCTCTTCGACGCCCCCCTCGACGAGCGCGACGGCGTCGCGGTCGAGGTACTTCGGCACCAGGTCGGCCAGCAGGTGGCTGGTGTGCGGCGTCACCTCGCTGGGCTTCAGCACGACGCAGTTGCCGGCGGCGAGCGCGCCCAGCAGCGGCGAGATGAGCAGCTGCACCGGGTAGTTCCACGGCGAGATGATCAGCACGACGCCGAGCGGATCGCTCACGATCTCGCTCTTCGACGGGAACGTCTGGATCGCCCCCCTCACCTTGCGGGGCTTCATCCACTTCTTGGCCGACTTCGCGAAGACCTTCGCCTCGTCGGCGATGATCGCGATGTCGGCGGCGTAGGCCTCGAGGGCCGGCTTGCCCACGTCGAGCCGCAGCGCCTCGGCGAACGCGTCGGCGTTCTCTCGGAGCATGTCGCGGACGCGCTCGAGCTGCTGGATGCGCCACTCGGCGGGGCGAGTCAGCCCCGAATCGAAGGCCGCACGCAGCCGGGCGACGTCGTCGGCGATGCCCTCGATGGGCGTCTGGGGCACGGGGATGGGCTCGGCGGCCATGGGCGGATCCTCTCGTTCGGTGGTGGTGCGCGGCTCGGCGCGTGGCGGATCAGGCGAGTCTAGCCTCATCAGATGCAGGCCACGCCGGGGCGTCGCAGGGCGGGGCGTCGCTCAGGCCGGCCGCACCTCGCTCACGGCGATGCGACCGCCGAGGCACACGTCGACGTCGCCGCCGGCTCTGCGGGCGCGGCCGTGGTAGTCGGCCCGGTTCAGGTAGCCCCTCGCGTTCGCCTCGAACTCGACCGGCAACGGGCTCGGGTCGACCGGGCAGGTCTCCCAGCCGGTGTCCACCGCCTCGCCCGGCGGGTGGGGCAGGTTCACGTTCCAGTACGCAGGCACGGCCGGAGGGCGATCGAGCAGGTGGTCGAGCACGTCCCGGGCCCGCGTCATCGTGGCCGTCCAGTCGATGTGCCGGTGGCGGGCCTGGTACTGCGAGATCGCGATGGCCGGCGTGCCCTGGAGCGCGGCCTCCCGCGCGGCGGCCGCCGTGCCCGAGACGAAGGTGTCGGTGCCCAGGTTGGCGCCGTGGTTGATGCCGGCGATCACCCAGTCGACGGGGCGGGGCGGGGCGGCCGCCGCGGCCGGCCAGAGGGGCCCGCCGCGGGAGAGGGCGAGG
This sequence comes from uncultured Spirochaetaceae bacterium, assembly GCA_964474355.1. GTDB lineage: Bacteria > Myxococcota_A > UBA9160 > UBA9160 > UBA4427 > CAYYSY01. The sequence continues at coordinate 2,234 of CAYYSY010000385.1, forward strand.
CGGGCGCAGTCGGCCGGGGTGCCGGAGACGGCCAGTCTGCCTGCACCGCGCTCGTCGAGCGTGATGTGGTCGCCCGGGTGCGCGAGCGCGTGGGCGATGCCGCTGCGGGGCCCGTCGGGCGCGATGATGAGCAGCTCGGCATCCGGGCGGATCTCGAGCAGCACCGTCTCGAGCGCCTCGATCCCCTCTGCCTCGATGCCGTCGTCGTTCGTGAGCACGATTCGCACGCGGCGAGGCTAGCAGGGCGGCGGGCAGAGTCGGCCGCGTCCCGCCGCTGTCTCGCGGTCCCGCTGCCGCCCAGCTGCGCGACGCCTGCGGACAGGTGCAACAATGCGTGTCGACGCCGTGATTCCGTGCTTTTTTCACTCCACTCGAGGCCGCTTCGGTCGATATTGCCTGTGCAAGTCTGTGCGCTCGGATTTCCCCCGCATTCCGCTCCATCCTCGACGCGCGCAGCGGAGGACCCCCCGCTTGAAGACCACCCCCGATGAGTCCGCGCGCCTGCGTGAATGGCTGGGCGATGGCCTCGTCTCGGCATCGCGCCAGCTGAGCGACGCCCACTCGGCCGAGACCCGCCTGCACGTCCTGCACGCCCGCGCCTTCCCGCTCGATCAGTTCGGCGAGCTCGGTCTGCACGGCGACGAGGACGATCTCGTCGCCGGCGCGCTGACCGCGTGCCGGGGCGAGCTGTCCGGCGCGGCGCTGCTCCACATGGATCCCGAGGCCGCGCTCGCCTGGGCCCGCAGGCTCGAGCCCGAGGGCGACGCGATCGCGACCTTCCTCGGCGCCGGCGACGTGGTGCTCGGCGCGGCGATGCTCGCCGCCGGCGATGCGCTGGGTCTGCCGACCGAGGTCGGCGCCTGCCGGCTGGTCGAGGACACCCTCGGCGGCTGCCTGCTCGCCACCCACGCGCCGCCCGACACGGTGCTGATCGGCGCGAAGCTCCAGGTCGAGACCGGCGAAGAGGGCAGCGACGACGAGGAGCGGCACGAGGCGTTCTGCCATCTGCTGCTCGACGCGAAGCTCGTGTCGGCCATGCTCCGGACGGTCCTCGCCTAGGAGCCCTGCCCACCCACATCCCCACCCTCGGCATCGCCGCCCGCCTCGCGTATCGTCGCGAGGCGCGGCCCGCCCTCGTGCGGCCCGCGACGACGGGGAGCGGCATGATCTACTGGATCCGGCACGGCGAGACGCCAGGGAACCGCGACCGCCGGGTGCAGGTGCCCGAGACGCCGCTCTCCGATCGCGGCCTCGCCCAGGCGGAGCGGCTCGGCGAGCGGCTCCGCGACGCGGGGCTCGTGCGTCTGCTCTCGAGCGACCTCGCCCGGGCGCGCATGACGGCCGATGCGGTGGCCGCGGCGACGGGCCTCGACCCCGAGCTCCACGACGTCTACCAGGAGCGCAACTTCGGCGACCTGCGCGGCACGCTCTACGCCGACCTCGAGTTCGATCTCTTCGCGCCCGACGTCGAGCCGCCGGCCGGCGAGTCGTGGCCGGTCTTTCACACCCGCGCCGAGCGCGCCTGGCAGCACGCCCGGGCCGTCGCTGCCGAGGCAACGGGGCCCATCGCGGTCGTGACCCACGGACTCGTGCTCGGCTCGGTGCTCGGCCGCCACGTGCGCGGGCCCGCCGGCGACGCCGGGGCTGCGCCGCTTCACTTCGGCAACACGTCGGTCTCGATCACGGCGCCCGCCGGTCCGGGGGAGTGGACGATCGAGCTGCTCGACTGCACCGCGCACCTCGACGCCGAGGTGGCCGACGACGCCGGGGGCATCTCGGGAATCTGAACACGATCGGCGCCCGGGCTGCGAGAGGCCCGGAGAGAGAGGAGGGCTCGTGCTCGTGAGGACTTCGAAGGTCGCGCCGCTCCTGGCGCTGTCGTGTCTCTTGATCGCGTGCGGCTTCGAGCCGAAGAGCGAGCCCTGGTCGCCGCCTCCCGCACCGCCCGAAGCGAGTGAGCCAGCACCGCGCGAGCCGTGCGCGTCGCGCGTCGCCGAGCGACAGCCGCTCTTCGGCGACCTCCACGTCCACACGCGAGTCTCCATGGACGCGAACGCGCTGGGCACCCTCGCGACGCCGGCCGACGCCTACCGCTATGCCCGGGGCGAGACGATCGAGGTCTACTCGGGTAGCCCCGCGATCGGGATGAAGCCGGCGAGGATCGACCGCCCCCTCGACTTCGCCGCGGTGACGGATCACGCCGAGTGGATGGCCGAGGTCTCGCTCTGCACGACGCCCGGCTCGCCCACGTACGAGAGCGACGGGTGCCGCGTCTATCGGGGCGAGGCCTCGTCGTGGCTGGCGAAGGTGATGGGGCTGAAGGGCTTCCGCGCGAAGATCGCTGGCCTGCTCGGCCTCACGGGCCGGCGCGACGACGTCTGCGGCGCGGACGACGCGATCTGCCGGGGCGAGCTCGCCGCGGTGTGGCAGGCCAACCAGGCGGCGACCGAGGCGGCGTACGACCGGACCAGCGCGTGCAGCTTCACGTCGCTCCACGGCTGGGAGTACAGCCACTCGCCTCGATCGACCAAGGTGCACCGCAATGTGATCCTCAGGAACGAGCTCGTGCCCGAGCTGCCGATCTCGTCACTCGAGACGCCGCGCGAGATGGACCTGCGCCGTCAGCTCGTCGACGTCTGCAACGACTCGGGGACCGGCTGCGATGCGATCGCGATCCCCCACAACCCGAACCTCTCGAACGGGCAGATGTTCAGGATCGAGTACGCAGATCTCTCCGCCGACGAGCAGGTCGAGGCGGCGCGTCTGCGCGCGCGGCTAGAGCCGGTCGTCGAGATGATGCAGATCAAGGGCGAGAGCGAGTGCCGCAACGGCATGTACGCGGTGGTCGGCGAGCCCGACGAGCTCTGCGGCTTCGAGAAGATCCGCGACCTCGGCAATCAGGCCTTCGAAGACTGCGAGGAGGGAGCGGGGTGGGGCGCGCAGAAGGGCGAGGGCTGCCAGAGCCGCACCGACTACGTCCGCTACGCCCTGGTCGAGGGGCTGCGCGAGAAGGCGCGCATCGGCGTGAACCCGTATCCGTTCGGCTTCATCGGCAGCACCGACAATCACATGGCGACGCCCGGCGGTGTCAGCGAGCGGGGGGTGCCGTACAAGTTCGGCGCGACGCCCGGAGATCTGCTCGAGGTAGGTGATGCGAAGCGCACTCGGGCGGCCTGGAACCCGGGCGGCCTCGCCGGCGTGTGGGCCGAGGAGAACTCGCGCGACGCGATCTTCGACGCGCTGAAGCGGCGCGAGAGCTTCGCGACGAGCGGTCCGCGCATCGTCCCGCGCTTCTTCGCGGGCTGGGGGCTCGACGCCGGGCTCTGCGACGCGGCCGACTTCGCGGCCCGGGGCTACGCGAGCGGCGTGCCGATGGGAGGCGAGCTTCCGGCTCGGCCGGTCGACGCGGGCGCGCCGGTCTTCGCAGTCTCGGCCCTGGCCGATCCGGGGAGTCCCGGGGCGCCGGGCGGACTGCTGCAGCGCATCCAGATCGTGAAGGCCTGGGTCGGCGACGACGGGGCGTTCCATCAGGTCGTGCACGACGTGGCGGGTGACGCCGCGAACGGCGCGGACGTCGACCTCGACACGTGCAGGCCGACCGGGCCGGGGGCCAGCTCGCTCTGCAGCGTCTGGCAGGACCCCGACTTCGACGCGAGTCGCGATGCCGTCTACTACGCGCGGGTCGTCGAGAACCCGACCTGTCGCTGGTCGACCCGGCTCTGCCTTTCCCTGCCGCCCGAGGCCGAGCGGCCCGATGGCTGCGACGAGGGCCGGCTTCCGAAGACGATCCAGGAGCGCGCATGGACGTCGCCCGTCTGGTACACGGCGCCGGGGGTGTAGCCGCCAGGAGCGGCGTCCCGAGTCAGTCGCCCATGTACCCCGGCGCTTGCGAGATGCGGGTGGGGGCCTTGCCGATCACCGCGCGCAGGCGGGTGCGGTTGCGCGCCGCCTCGGCCTCGTCGACCGCCGGCTGCTGGAAACCGGTGTAGAGCACCTTGCGGGGGCGCTCGACGGGGGGCTGACTCATGTGCTGGGTGCACGAGAGATGCACCGTCACATCGCCGGTCTGCGTCGGCAGGTCGACGGGCTCGAGGTCTAGCCCCGGCTGGATCATCGGCGCCGCCCAGACGAGTGCGCGATGGCTGCCCGGCACGACGCGGAGCATGCCCGACTTCGGGCCGGCGCCGGTCACCGAGATCCCGACGGTCAGGCTGCAGCACTCGTAGGAGTGGCGGCCGAGCGAGCAGTCCTTGTGCCAGGGCACGTCGGAGATGCCCTTCACGACGCCGATGGGCTTCGTGAGCGCACCGGCCCGCTCACCGCGTTCGCCCCGCGCGCAATGGCCGATGCCCGGAATGCGCCCGATGCGCTGGAAGCGATCCTCGTTGATCAGCTCCCACGTCACGTCCGAGTACGCGTCGAAGCCGTTCATGCGGACGAGGTGCTCCTCCCCGTCCTTCGTCGTGGCGAACCAGCCCTTGGGGCCGGGCTCGAGATAGTGGGGCGCGGCCTTCGGGTAGTCGGCCTCGACGGCCGCCATCTCGTCTTCGCTGAAGACGCCCTCGATGTGGAGGTAGCCGCGGTCCTCGAGGAAGGCGCGCATCGCCTCGTCGGAGTCGTCGGGCGTGAAGCTGCGGTCCGGCTCGGCTTCGAACGTGATGTCGCCGTTCAAGTAGATGCGGCGCGCGTCGAGGGCGGAGCGGAGGACGATCCACCAGTTGAGGAAGTCGGCGAGCTGGCCTTCGGGCATGTCGAGCACGGCGTTGCTGAGGAGCGCCATCGGCGTGCTCTGGTCGTTCACGATGTCGGTCAGCTGCTCGGCCGTGAGCCGCGCGCGCGCGCGGCCCGAGTGGCCGGGCGACACCTTTGCACGGTCGCCGTGCCACGAGAGCGTGAACCGCTCGCCGTCGACCTCGATGCAGAAGGGCTCGAGGACGAGCTGCTCGGCGCCGGGCGCCATGAGCGCCTGGTGCGCGTCGAAGAGCGGCGGAAGCTCCTCGGTGAAGAACGACTTCGCATCGACGAAGGGGCGCTGGTCGGAGTCGACGCGTGTGCGGAGATCGACGGTCATGGGCGCATCCTCGGTGAGGGGCACCGGGATGTCACGCGAAATCGGCCGAGGCGGCGCTCAGTCGTCGTCGCCGCCCAGCTTGCCACGCACGTCCCGGCGCGTGAAGAGCATGAAGCACACGTTCTCTTCGACGTCGCAGTCCTCGGTGTCCTCTTCGACCGACACGAACTCGTACTGCTCGCTGTGGTAGTAGAGGCACTCGAGGTCGAGCAGCCGGGCCATCGTCACGAGGATCGGCTGCTGCCACACGGTCCAGTTGTGGTAGTCGAAGAGCGAACGCTCGCCGGTGTGATCCGACGCCTCGAGATGGAAGTGCATGAGGTTGGTGAACGGGTTGGGCTCGCCGTCATGCTCTTCGACGAGCTCGACGTCGAAGCCGGCGTCCTCCTGCTCGGGGCGCGACATGTCGTCGGTGCCGCCCATCTCGGTGACGGTCACGAGCTGGGGCACCTCGAGCATGAAGTAGTCGACGTTGCGCGTGGCCACGTCGAGCAGCTTGAAGAGCTGCTTCGCATCGAAGAGATGATGGCTCTGCTTGCCGATGAGGCTCAGGCTCTCACCCGTCGACAAGCTCTTGACCTGCTGCCAGAACGCCTCGTCGAGGATGTCGTTCACGAGGTAGTGCTTGTCGGTCCGGGGCAGCCAGGGCTGGGCGAGCACCTTCGCCTTCGCCGCCTCGTCGAGGTCGGCCATGATGTACTGGTAGTCGGGGAAGCGGAAGTGCCCCTCGTACGAGAAGTCGGCGGTGCCGGCCATCGGCTCGACGATCGTACCGACGTCGGCGCAGAGCTTCGTCGCGACGAAGTCTTCGACCCCGAACTCGAAGCTGCCGAGCACCGAGGCGTAGACGGCGTAGGGATCGAGCGCGTCGAGACCGCCCGAGAGATATGCGCCGATGTAGTCATAGTCGCGCTTGTAGGGCGAGTCATACGACTTCGTCCAGCCGAAGTCGGTGAAGTCGTGGAAGCCCTCGCTCGCGACGCTGCGCCAGTAGTCGAGGCGCTTCTTCTTCTTCTTGATCTTCACGTTGTTCGCCTTGAAGCCCCGCAGGACGCACGGGTGCATGCGGGCGACGAGCGCCTTGCGCTCGGGCTTCTCGAGCTTGTCGAGGCGGCAGTCTGCCTGGAGGGCGATCCAGTCGGGCTTCTCTTCCTTGCCGCTCTCGATCGCGGTGAGGATCCGGTCGAGCGCACCCCATGAGCGGGCCACGCGCGTGCGAGTCTTGATCTCCATGTCAGCCTGTCTTCGGCCTCGAGGGGCCGTCTATCGGGTACGCTGCTCGCCCCCGGTGGTCGGTGCGGCTCGCGACGCTGCGCGGCTCCGTTCGTGGTCGTCGAGGAACGTCTGTAGCGAGCGGTGTACCTGACGCGCGACGTCGCCGCGCCAACCCTGGATGGCAGACAGCACCAGGAAGGCCTGCTCTGCCATCGCGTCCGAACCGCGTTCCTTGATGGTGGCAAGTGACTGCTCGGCGGCGTCAACCACCGAACCGTGCGGACATTGTCGTGTCACCGCCGTGATCGCTTCGACGACACCGAGGATGCGCTCTTCCCCGTCGCTCATGCGGCGCATCATATCGCAGAAGCACCAATGTGGTGTCGCTCATCGACGCAGCCCTTCTTCTTTCGCATGCTCGGATGAGCGCGACGCCGAGCCCCTGCCGCTCGCGCCTCGAAGAGGTGCAACGGATCGAGGCTCCCATTGGTTCGGAGGGACGTTCCTTGAGAAGTCAGTCGAAGGTTCGAGTCAGCGTGCGTGGTCGCGGGGGGCGATCGTCCCACTCGGGGACGTGGGGCTTCCTGCACCAGCTCGCGGCTCTGGCAATGTGCGGCGTCGGGCTCATGGCGGCGCCAGGCCAGGCCCAGGACTTCGAGAAGGTCGAGATCGAGACCACGCCCCTGCGGACGGGGCTCTACATGATGACCGGCTCCGGCGGGAACCTGCTCGTATCGACCGGCCGCGACGGCGTGCTGGTCATCGACGACCAGTATGCGCCCCTGGCCCCGAAGATCCGCAAGGCGATCTCGGCCATCGACCGGGGCCCGATCCGGTGGGTGGTGAACACCCACTGGCACGGCGATCACACTGGCGGCAACGAGGCGATGGCCGAGGCCGGTGCGGTGATCGTCGCCCACGACAACGCGCGCGAGCGGATGAGCACCGAGCAGTTCATGGCCGCGTTCCAGCGGCGCGTGCCCCCGTCCCCCGCGGCGGCGCTGCCGATCGTCACCTTCAACGACGCGCTGTCGTTCCACTTCAACGGGGACGAGGTGCGGGTCGTCCACGTGCCCACGGCCCATACCGACGGGGACGCGCTGATCCACTTCCGCGGGGCCGACGTGCTGCACGCCGGCGACGTCTTCTTCAACGGCATGTACCCGTTCTTCGACACTTCCAGCGGGGGCGCCTTCGTCGGCATGATCGCAGCGACAGATCGGCTGCTCGAGCTCGCACAGGACGGCGCGCTGATCGTGCCCGGCCACGGGCCCCTGGCGCGCCGCGCCGACCTGCTCGCCTACAGGGGCATGCTCGTCGAGGTCGAGCGACTGGTCTCGAAGGCCATCCGCGCGGGGAGGAGTCGCGAGGAGATCGTCGAGAGCCGGCCGACCCGAGGGCTCGACTCGAAATGGGGCGGCGGCTTCATGAAGCCGGACTCGTTCGTGGCGCTCGTCTACGAGAGCCTGATCCGCACGCCGGGGCGCTGAGGCGGCCAGGGGGCGAGTTGGCAGGAATCGTGGGATGTCTGTCATTGCAGACATCCCGAGGCGCGGCACCCTCCGGGCATGGCATCGCCCATCCCTTCCACGGCGCCGCGCCGCCGGGTCTCCATGGTCGCCTTCGAAGGCGCGAACGTCGTCGACGTGACCGGGCCCCTCGAGGTCTTCTCGACCGCGAACCGCGTGCTCGACGCGGTGCCCCTCGATGCGCCCCGCTACGAGGTCGAGGTCGTCTCGCTGCAGGCCGGTCCCCTCGCCATGTCGTGCGGCGTCGAGCTGGTGGCGAAGCATGCCCTCGCCCGCATGCGGGGCCGGCTCGACACGCTCATGGTCGCCGGCGGGCTCGGGACGCGCGCCGCGGTGCGCGACGCCGCGCTCGTCTCGGCGATCCGGCGCCGCGCCGGGCAGGCGCGCCGCGTCGCGTCGGTCTGCACGGGCGCGTTCCTGTTGGCCGAGGCCGGCCTGCTGGACGGCCGCCGGGCAGTGACGCACTGGGGCAGCTGCGACGATCTCGCGCGCCACTACCCCGAGGTCACGGTCGAGGCGGACCCGATCTTCGTACGCGACGGTGCCGTGTGGACCTCGGCGGGCGTCACGGCGGGCCTCGACCTCGCGCTCGCACTCGTCGAGGACGACCACGATCGCGACGTCGCGCTCTCGGTCGCCCGCGCCATGGTCTTCTATCTGAAGCGGCCGGGCGGTCAGAGCCAGTTCAGCGCGCAGCTCGACGCCCAGCTCGCGACGCGCGAGCCGATTCGCGACGCGCAGAGCTTCGTCCACGAGCACCCCGAGGCGGATCTCTGTGTGCCCGCGCTCGCGCGCCGCGCCGCGATGAGCCCGCGCCACTTCGCCCGCGCCTTTGCGCGCGAGGTCGGGACGACGCCCGCGCGCTACGTCGAGCGCGCCCGGGTCGAGGCGGCGCGCCGCCGGCTCGAGGAGACCGAGCGCGGCCTCGACGAGGTCGCGGCCGATTGCGGCTTCGCCAGCGGCGAGATCATGCGGCGGGCTTTCCTGCGCGTGCTCAAGGTCGGGCCCTCGGCCTATCGGAGCCGATTCAAGCGGCCGGCGTAGGGTAGGCCGGCGAGCGATCAAGGAGGTGAGACATGTCTGCACTCGAGGTGGGAGTCGTGCTCTATGACGACGCCGAAGAGCTCGACTGGGCCGGGCCCTGGGAGGTGCTGTGTGCGCTCTCGGTGGTCGGCGAGGCGAACGTCTTCACGGTGGCCGAGAAGGATCGGCCGGTCACGTGCGCGAAGGGGCTCCGCGTGCTGCCCGATCGGACCTTCGAGCAGGTGTCGCAGCTCGACGTGCTGCTGCTGCCGGGCGGGCAGGGCAGCCGGGTCGAGCTGAAGAACCCGGCGATGCTCGACTGGCTGCGGCGCGTGTCGCCCGGCTGCCAGTGGGTGACGAGCGTCTGCACGGGCGCGGCGATCCTCGCCGGTGCGGGCCTGCTCGCGGGTCGGCGCGCGACGACGCATTGGGGCTACATCGAGACGCTCCGCAAGGACCATCCCGACGTCGAGGTGCTCGAGCGGGTGCGCTACGTGCGCGACGGCAACGTCGTGACGGCGGCCGGCGTGTCCGCGGGCATCGACATGGCGCTCTGGCT
>CAYYSY010000386.1:0-11287 GCA_964474355.1 uncultured Spirochaetaceae bacterium
TCACCGGCCGCCTGCTCGGGCGCCATGTAGTAGGGCGTGCCGCCGATCACCGTCGAGCCTCGCCGCACCTCCTCCATCATCTTCGCGAGGCCGAAGTCCATGATCTTGACCGTCTTGTCCCTGGTCAAGAACAGGTTCGACGTCTTGATGTCGCGGTGGACGACCTGCTGGGCGTGGGCGTACTGCAGACCCACGGCGACCTGCTGGGCGATCTTGATCGTGTCTTTGGGGCTGAGCTTGCCGCGCTTCTTCAGGATCGCGTTCAGCGGGTAGCCCTCGAGCAGCTCCATGGTGATGAAGAACGTGCCGTCCTCCTGATCGGTGTCGTGCACCGTCACGAGGTTCGGGTGATTGAGGCGCGCCGCCGCCTGCGCTTCGTTCAAGAAGAGCTTCACCGCCTTGGGGTGCTCGCGCAGGTTCTCGGGCAGGCGTTTCAGCGCGACGACGCGGTTCAGGCGACGGTCGCGGGCCTTGAAGACGAGCCCCATGCCGCCGCGCCCGATCTCGCCGAGGATCTCGTAGCGGTGATCGCTCACGAACTGCGTGGGCACGCTGGTGGTCTTGCCCGTGCCCATCGCGTCGCTGGCCTTCTGCACGGCGACTCGCTTGCGCACGGCTTCGATCGACTGCGCGACGCCGGGATGGGTGGGCTCGCGACTGCGCAGATCGTCGAGGGTCTCGAGCGCTCGCTCGAGCTGATCGGCCTCGATGAAGAGCTCGGCGAGCTCCATCGACTCGTCGCCCGTCACCGCGCTGCGGCCCACCGCGGCCACGTAGGCCTCGTACTTGTTGGCGGCGAGGTCGGCGTGGCCCTCCTTCTTGAACGCGATCGAGAGCCGTTTGCAGGCGGTCGCGTAGTCGGGGTCGGCCGTCGTCACCTGCTGCAGCAGGCGGATCGCCTGGGCGCGCTCGTCCGCGGTCTCGGCGAGATCGGCCGCCTCGAGGAACCCTCGCTTGCGCTCGAGCACGCCGATCAGCGCCGACGTGTTCTCCGACTCGCGGAAGCACGTCTCCGCCTCGTCGAGTGCGCTCACCGACTCGAAGAGCTCGCCGGCGCGGTCGAACATGCCCGCCTCGCGGTAGCTCTCCGCTGCCTCCTTGATCTCGCCCGATCGCTCGTAGAGCTCGGCGGCGCGCTCGAAGTCGGAGATCGACTGCCGCAGCTTCGCGGCCTCGAGCGTGTGGCCGGCGTTCTCGAGCTGCTCGGCGGCCGCCTCGGTGGAGCCGTTCAGCTGGTGCAGGCGCGCGAGCAGCAGGTGCGCCTCTTGACCGTGACCGTCCTGCTCGAGCGCGCGGGCGGAGCCCTGCAGGTCGCCGAGCAGGAAGGGCCGCACTGCGGGCGGGCAGCCCTTGAAGACGAGGTGCTCGCTGCCCGCGAGGTCGACCACGACCGTCTGCGGCTTGAACGCGTCGACCTCGACGTCGAGCTCGGCGATGCGGTCCTCGCTGCCGACGACGATCGTGTGCGAGCCCATGGGCAGGCGCATGCGAAGCTGACCGTCGCTCGCATAGCGAAGCGACTGGGGCAGGCCGCGGGCCACGACGCCGATCTCCGTCGCGCGTCGCGTGTCCCAGCGCACGTGCACGTCGACCGGACAGTCGTGCGGGCGCAGGTCGTAGGTGACGGTCACCGGCTTGGTGCTCTTCACCTGGACGACCTGCTCCTCGAAGGGTGTCGTCAGCACCTCGCCGCTCGTCGCGTCCTGCAGCTCTCCGCAGACGGTCACGATGGCGCGGCCGGTTCGGACCCGGCCGAAGTGCACCTCGCGACCGACCTGCTGCGCGAACGCGAGGGCGTTTCGCATGCGGCGGGGCGCGGGCTCATCGGGGGCCGGTCGCTTGGGCCGGGCGTGCTCGCGCGCGACTGAGACCCAGAAGTGCCCTTCGAGCACGTCGGGATAGTCGATCCGCACCTGGATCTCGCCCTTGCGCCGCAGCAGGGGCAGCAGAAGCAGCACGACGACCAGGCCGCCCGCGGCCATCGCGAGCCGCTGGTAGCGCACGCGTCCATCGTCGAAGGTCGCGAACGATCGCAGCGGGCCGGGCAGCGCGGCGAAGCGTGCCTCGATGCGCGCGCGTCGCTGCTCGACCTCGTCGGCAGGGAAGAGCTCGGGCACGGGGTCGGTCGGCTCGGGATGGCGAAGGCCGCGCTCGGCGAGCACCTGTCTGCGCGCGTGATCGAGCAGGGCGCGAGTGCGGTCGTCCTCGAAGAGCTCGACCGACTCGGTCAGCGCTTCACCGGCATCGCGTGCGAAGCCGAGCTCGAGATAGAGCTCGCCGAGATCCCGCCACGCGCCCGCCTGCTCCTCGTCTCCGAACTCGGGCCGACGCTCGGCGAGATCGACGGCTGCCAGCAGCGCGGCCTCGGCCTCGTCGATGCGATCCTGTCGCAGGCGCAGCCGCGCGAGTGCGCGCCAGGCGCCGATCGAGTCCTGACCGATGCCGATCGCGCGCTCCCATGCCGCCGCGGCACCGTCGAGGTCGCCGATCACGCCGCGCACGATCGCCTCGCGCGACAGCCAGAGCAGCCGGTTGCGCTCGTTGAGCCAATCGCTCGGATCGGGGCCGGAGATCGTGGGTGTGTGCGCCTCGCGCCTCGCCTCGCGCTCGAGCTGCGTACGCGCCGGCGCGAAGTCGGTCGAGGCCGGTGCGAGCATCGGCTGGAACCCGGTACGGGGCTCGTCGGCCGCGTCCATTGTCGGACTCGACTCGAACTCGGAATGTGTGTCCGCCGACACGTCGCCAGGCGCGGCCGAGGCCGGCCAGCCAGCGAAAATCAAGAGCGTGAAGACGACGGCGGCGTGGGCCGCCCGCCCGCTGCGTCGGGGTCGAGGCGTCATGGATCCACCCGATCCATCGGTATCGGCGGCGGCGGAATTGAGCGTGAAATCGCGGCCTTGCGCCCGCGATCTACGCGGCCCTGTGACGTGGTCCGGCAATTGGTCCTGGCGGCGCGGAGGCCTTCTCGCCGCCTTGGTGCGCGCTCACCCCGGCCTTGCTGCGTCTCGCGGCGCTGGCGGAGGCAGGTCCATTCTTCGGACCACGCATGGCCCCGCGGGCGTCGGCTCGAGGCTCAGCTCAGACCGATCGCGAGCTGGCGGCTCAGAGCGAGCAGGTGGCCGTCGGCGGACCAGATCTCGCCGTCCTCCTCGAGGAAGGCGCCGTCCTTCAGGCGGGTGCGGAAGACCGCGAGGCAGTGGTCCTCGGGGCCGATCCGGCCCCAGACCTCGGGGCTCCGGAAGTGCACGGTGAGATCGACGGTGGGGACGGGGCCGAAGCGGTCGATGCCGCCGGCGAGGGCGAAGACGGCCGGGGGCAGGGCGTCGGCGTAGCCGGTGAGCAGCAGCGCGTCGAGCGGGCGCCCGCGCTCGGCGAGCCGGATCCAGCCCGCGGTCTGCGCGTGATCCGAGCCCGCGTCGCGGCCGCTGCCCGGGAGGAATCGGATGTCGTAGCGCTCGTGGATCGGCAGGAACGACTCGAAGGGCTCGAGATCGGCCGCGGGCGGTGCCTCGGGCATCACGAGGTCGACGAAGCCCTCGCCGGGGCGGGTCTTCGAGATCGCGGCCACGGCGAACGCGCGCAGCTTGCCGTCCTGTACGAGCCGCGCGGTGACCGACGACAGCGAGCGGCCGCTGCGCAGCACCTCGGTCTCGATCTCGGCCGGACCTTCGATCGGCGGCGACGTGTAGTGCACCGTCAAGCTCCGCGGAATTCGCTCGCCATCGGCGACGGTCTCGTTCATGGCGCGCTGGAGCAACGCCGCGATGTAGCCGCCGTTCGGGCCGTTCACGACCCACCAGCCGGCGTCGATCGGCCGGACGAGCTCGAAGCGGCCGGGTCCGGCGGCGACGAGGCGGGTGTCGAGGTCGAGGCGGTCGGGGCCGGGGGCAGAAGCAGATTCAGGGTCGATCGAGGTCGCGGTCATGGGGCGGTTCGATGCCACATTCTCGCCCCGGATGCACGCTCTCGGCGTGCTCCGGCCCCTTCGCGGGCGGCCCGAGGCTGCGTGCGCTACACGAGCCGCGCGTGTTTCGTCCCGGCAGCAAACTTCAGCACCCCTTCAACCCAGAGCTGGGCATCGGGGTGGTGCGCGCCGTCGACGGGCGCTTCCTCACGGTCTTCTTTCCGGCGACGGGCGACGAGCTGACTCTCTCGGCCCAGGCGGGGCTCGAGCGGCTCGTGGTGCAGCCCGGCGAGTCGCTGCGGCTGCTCGAAGACGACCGGGTCCTGCGCGTCGCCGAGGTCGATGGCCACGTCTACGTGCTCGAGAACGGCGAGCGGGTGCACGAGGCCGAGATCTGGCCGCTCGTGGCCGCCGACACGCCGCTCGAGCGCCTCGCCAAGCTGCAGCTCGACTCGCTCGACGGCTTCCGCAACCGGCTCGACGGGCTCGAGCTGATGCAGCTTCGCGAGGCCGGCGGGCTCGGCTCGTTCCTCGGTGGCCGCATCGAGCTGTTTCCGCATCAGCTGCACGTGGCCCGACAGGCGGTCGACCGCGACCCCGTGCGTTGGCTGCTCGCCGACGAAGTCGGCCTCGGCAAGACGGTCGAGGCGTGTCTCGTCCTCTCGGCGCTGCTTCGCACCGGGCGCGCGCAGCGGGCGCTGGTGCTCGCGCCGCCGACGCTCACCGTGCAGTGGCTCGGCGAGCTCTACCGCAAGTTCCATCAGATCTTCGTGCTGCTCGACGAGGAGCGCATCGAGGCCGTCGCGACCGACTTCGGCGAAGACGTGAATCCCTTCGACGTGCACCCCTTCGCGGTGATGTCGATCGACGCGCTCGCGAGCGACGAGCGGCTACGCCGCGCTGCCACCGAGGCGGGGCTCGACGTCGTGGTCGTCGACGAGGCCCATGGCCTCGCGACCCACGAGCGCGACGCCACCGTGGGCAAGCTGGTGAGAGAGGCGCGCCACGCGCTGCTGCTGACGGCGACGCCGCTGCAGGCCGATCTCGAGGGGTTCTTTCGCCTGCTCGACCTGCTCCACCCCGAGCTCTTCGAGGACTTCGCGGCATTCGAGCGCGCGGTGCGCGGTGGCGACGCGGTGCTGCCCTGCACGAGCGCGGTGCGCCGCGTCGATGTCGGCGGGCTGCCGCCGCGGGCGCCGGTCGCCGTCGACGTCGAGGCGCCGGTGGCCGATCTCGGGGCACTCGCAGACGATGCGCGCACGAAATGGCTGGTCGCCCAGGCCCGCGCCTGGCACAAATCGGGGGAGAAGGCGCTCGTCTTCGTGCGCGACCGCGCCACGCTCGAGGCGCTCGCACCCCTGCTCGAGTTGGCGACGCAGACGCGTGTCACGCTCTTCCACGAAGACCTCACGCCGACGAAGCGCGACATCGAGGTGGCCGCGTTTCGCGAGTCGGCGGTGCCGCTGTTGCTCTGCACCGAGGCCGGCGGCGAAGGGCGCAACTTCCAGTTCTGCGATCGCATGGTGCACTTCGAGCTGCCCCTCGACCCGACCCTGCTCGAGCAGCGCATCGGCCGCCTCGACCGCATCGGCCGCGACAAGGACGTGGAGATCGTCTACTTCCGCTTCGCCGAAGGCGGCGCCGGCGGCGCGCTCGACCTCGCACGGCTCTACGAGCGGCTCGAGCTCTTTTCGAAGCCGGCATCGGGCCTCGACGCCGCGCTCGCGCCGGTGCGGCCCGCGATCGAGGCGGCCGTCGCAGCCGGCAGCGCCCTCGATCTCGACGCGATCGTCGCGGCGGTCGAGGCTGAGCGCAGCGGCGCGGCGACCGACATCGGGCGCGTGGTCTATGCCGACGCGTATCGCGCCGAGCTCGGCGACTCGGTGCTCGCCGACGTGCCGCCCGACCTCGAAGAGCGCACCCGCCGCTACTGCCTCGGCGCTGCCGATGACCTCGGCTTCGACGTCGTCGACAAGGGCGGCGTGGCCATGGTGTACATCGAGTTCGGTAGCGGCGCGAAGGTCGACAGCTTGCCGGGTGTGCCCGGCGGCGTGCGCTATCTCGGCAGCTTCGACCGCGAAGAGGCGGTGACGCGCGACGAGGTCGAGTTCTTCGCTTCCGGCCATCCCCTCGTCGAGGGGCTGCTGCTCGAGCTCGAAGACGGGCGTCGCGGCCGCGTCGCGCTGATGGAAATCGACCATCGCGGGGTCGAGGGGCCGGGGCTCGTGGGCGTCTACAAGGAGGGCGCCGCGTTTCGGCTCGAGATCGTCGGCGCCGATGGCGAGCCCCATCCCGAGTGGGTCGAGCCGCTGCGCGAGGCACTGCCGGCGGCGCGCGGCGTGAAGGTCGAGAAGTGGAGCATCGGCGCGGGCTGGGCCGAGGGCGTGCGGCAGCTGGGCGAGCGGCTGCCCGCCGGTGGCGAGCTCGTGGCGGTGGCGTTCTTCCGCGCTTGACGGTCGGACTCAGCTCGAAGGCTTCGTGAAGACACGGTACGCGTTCAGGTCGTCGCTCTTGCCGTCGGCCGTGTAGGCGTCGACGAGCGAGAGGCCGAGGCCTTCCGTGAGCCGTGCGAGCTCCTCCTCGTCGATGTGATGGCAGTAGCGCGGCACCGATGCGTCGCCGCCGAAGCCCAGGAACCGGTCGCCCCGCTCGAGGTCGGCCGCGTCGAAGCCCCACTCGACGGAGCTTTCGTGCACGAAGGCATCGGAGAGCAGGCTGCGCTCGAATCGCTCGCGACCGCCGAATTGCCACGCGGTGAGGACGAGCCCGCCGTTCGGGGCCAGCCGCTCGGCGAGGGCCATGACGAGTCGCCGCCGCATGTCCTCACCCGGCACGTGATGGAGCACGCCGAAGACGGCGATGAGATCGAAGGGGCCGCCGGGCAGCGCTTCGGGGCCATCGCCATCGAGGAAGTCGAGCTCGTGGAGCTCGACGTCGAAGTGGGGCGGCGCGGCGCGAAGGGTCTTGCGGGCGCTCTCGAGCAGCGCGCCGCTCGCGTCGAGGCCGAGATAGCGCGTAGGCACTGCGTCTCGGTGCATGAGGAAGGCGCCGAAGCGGCCGTTGCCGCAGCCGAGGTCGAGCACGCGGCGGGTCGGAGCGGCGGCGTCTCGCGGGGGTGCAGCGTGCGCGAGCGAGGCGAGTGCGCGCGTCCAGCCCGGCCAGGGGTGGTCGCGGCTGGCGTCGAAGTCCGCGCCGCGAGCCTCGTAGAAGGCCCGGTTCAGCGCGTTCAGGGCCCGGCGCGTCGTGTCCTTCATGCAGCGGCTCCGGCGCGGAGGAAGGCTCGGCTCGCCCTCGGCGACCGCGGCACGTTCGCCTCCCTCAGAGGCAGGCCGCCTCGTCGCGGCAGGGGCTGATACCCTGCCGGTGGAGGCGCGTGGCTGCGGCTGGTCGCACGTGCGTGATTGCCCAGCTTGTGGCGGCGCGCACCGGGCCGCTTCTCGTCTGTGCGCCTTCCAGCGAGACGCTTCGGGGCGAGGCGTTTCTCGTCGGGACGCTGCGCAGCAGAGGTCGCTTCACCTCGGCGCTTGGAGCCGAGGCGGTTCGAGGCAAGCCGCTTCGACGCCAGGCGTTTGGATACAGGACGCTTCGATTTCATGCGAGACGAGCCCTCACACTCCGAGAAGCCGCAGCGCTCCCCGCAGTCGCCGTCGCCCGAGAAGCATCGCCGCGTCGACGTCGACGCGCATCGCGCGCCGCTGCGGGCGTTGATCGACGCGATCATAGCCGCAGGGGTCGAGCTCGACACGGCGCCTCTTCCTGCCGAGCGCATGGACGCACTGCTTCGGCTGTACCCGAAGGCCGGCCGCGGCTTCTTCTCGCGTGGCGATCTCATCGCCGCGTTCCGTCACTTCGACGCCGAGGGCGAGCTGTCGATCGTCGAGTCGCGCTTCGCCGAGCTCGTGCAGCGGCGGCCCGTGCGGACACAAAGCGGCGTCACCCCGCTCACCGTGCTGACGCGCCCGCATCCGTGCCCGGGCAAGTGCATCTTCTGCCCGAACGACGTCCGCATGCCCAAGAGCTATCTCGCGGATGAGCCCGGCGCCCAGCGCGCCGCGGTGAATCGGTTCGATCCCTACCTGCAGACGTGGAACAGGCTCGCCGCCTATCGCGCGATCGGGCATCCCACGGACAAGGTCGAGCTGATCGTGCTCGGCGGCACGTGGTCGTTCCATCCCGAGCCCTACCAGGTGTGGTTCGTGAAGCGCTGCTTCGACGCGCTCAACGACTTCGGCGCGGGCGTCGACCACCGCGAAGCCGTGCGGCTCGCGATCGAAGACTGGGACGCGCTGCCCGCGCGCATGGACGGACGCGACCACGACAAGAATCCGTACAACCGGATCGTGAGCGGGTTTCTCGCCGAGCGGCTGTCGGGCGGGCTCGTCGACGCGGGTGAAGAGGCCGATTGGGCGTCGCTCGAGACGGCGCATCGCGCCAACGAGACGGCCGGGTGCCGCAGCGTAGGCCTCGTGCTCGAGACCCGGCCCGATCACGTCGACCCGGCCGAGGCGCTGCGGCTTCGCCGCCTCGGCGCGACCAAGGTACAGCTCGGGCTGCAGAGCCTCGACGACGCCGTGCTCGAGGCCAATCGGCGTGGCCACGACGTGGCGGCGAGCCGCCGCGCGATGGCGCTGCTGCGCGCGGCGGGATTCAAGCTGCACGCGCACTGGATGGCGAACTTGAAGGGCGCGACTCCGGAGCGCGACATCGTGGACTTCGCGCGTCTGTTCGATGACGCCGATTTCAGGCCCGACGAGCTCAAGCTCTACCCGTGCAGCCTGATCGAGAGCGCCGAGCTGATGCGCGACTACGAGGCGGGCACGTGGCGTCCCTATACCCACGACGAGCTGCTCGAGGTCGTGGCCGAGTCGCTCGCGCGCGTGCCCCGGTGGTGTCGGGTGACCCGGGTCATCCGCGACATCTCGAGCGACGACATCGTGGTGGGCAACAAGCGGACGAATTTCCGCCAGATCGCCGAGGCCGAGATCGAGCGGCGCGGCGGGCGCTGCGTCGACGTGCGCGCGCGAGAGATCGCACGCGACGCGTTCGACCCCGACGACGCGAAGCTGCGCGTGACCGAGTACGAGACGGCCACCGGCACCGAGTGCTTCCACGAGTTCGTGACGCCCGACGATCGGATTCTCGGCTTCCTCCGGCTCTCGCTGCCGAGTGGCCGGGTGACGGCACCCGCCGAGGTCGAGAACGCCGCGCTGATTCGCGAGGTGCACGTCTATGGCTCCGCAGTGAGCCTCGGCGAAGACGCGGAGGCCCGGCCGCAGCATCGTGGTCTCGGCACCCGGCTGATCGAGGCCGCGGCCGAGCGAGCGGCAAGCGCGGGCTTCGCGCGGCTCGCAGTGATCTCCGCCGTCGGCACCCGCGGCTACTACCGCGACCGCGGCTTCGCCGACGGCACGCTCTACCAGCATCGCAATGTCGTGCCGGTGGAGCTCGGCCGCACCCCCTGAGTCGTCACGAAGCTCGGGGTTGCGTTCGATCGCGGCAAGGGGATCATCGACCGTCTCCCCCGGCACGCGCCACACGTAGGCGCCGGACCTCTGCACCGAATGGCTTCCCTGGGGACTCATCATCGGGGCCGCTCGTCGGAGCTCGGCTCTCCCGCTGAAGGACCGGATGCGATGACTCGGCACGGGCAAGACCGATCGGTTCAGCGGCGGCGTGCGCGCTGGACCCCGTCTCGTTGCGTCCCGCCCCCGGCTCTGGCCGGGTCCGAGCGCCGGGGTGTCGTGCCGATGCGTTTGCGGGCCAGGCTCCGCAGCGCGGTCGTGCTCTTCGTGCTCGCGAGCGTCGCCGGCTGCTTCGAAACGGAGTCTGCGCCGCCGGCACCCCGTCACGTGGTCTTCGTGCTTCTCGATACGCTGCGCGCAGACCACGTAGGGGCCTACGGCTACTACCGCGACACGACGCCGGCGATCGACGCGCTGGCGAGTCAGGGGGTCTTGTTCGAGGACGTCGTCGCCCAGTCGTCGTGGACGCAGCCATCCGTCGCGAGCATGATGACCTCGAGGTACCCGTCGGAGGTCGGCGCCGACTACAAGTTCAGCGTGCTGCCCGACGACGTGGAGACGCTGGCCGAGCATCTGTCCGACGCCGGGTATCGGACGCGCGCGGTGGTGACGAATCCGCACACCGATCCCTCATTGGGGCTCATGCAGGGGTTCGAGCGCGTCGAGATCGAGGCGGCTGCACCGGCCGACTGGGTGGTCGATCGGGCCATCGAGATGCTCGATGGGTACGTCGAGGCCGCTTCGGACGATCCCCTGTTCTTGTACCTGCACTTCATGGACGTCCACTCGCCGCTCGAGCCCCCCGCTCCCTACGACACGATGTTCGGGCCCGCGCGCGAGCCGAAGGCGGAGCTCGCGCATCGTCGCTACCTCCTGCCTCGATCTCGACGAGACGATCGCGAGTACGTCGAGGGGGCCATGGAGCGATCGATCGAGCTCTACGATGGAGCCCTGCGCTTCGCCGACGACCAGGTCGCCCGACTCCTGCGACACCTCGAGTCGCTGGGCCTCGCCGAGGAGTCGCTGATCGTCGTCACGTCCGACCACGGCGAGATGCACTGGGAGCACACCGAGGTCGAGCGGGCCTTCCGCATGCGTGCGGCCGACAAGTTCATCGGCGTCGGGCACGGCCATGCGCTCTTTCCGGAGCTCGTCCACGTGCCGCTGGTCCTTCGCGTGCCGGGTGGAGACCCGGGCCGCAGGATCTCGGCGATGGTGCGCAGCCTCGACCTCGTTCCCACCCTGCTCGCGCTTCTGGATGTCGCGCCGATGGAGGGCGCGCGCGGTCGCGACGCATTGGCGCGGCGTCCCGACGACGTCCGTGACGCGTCGGTTGCCCTCAGTCGCACGCGAAGCAACGCGGCCGAGCACGTGGCGCTTCGTGACGGCGACCTCGTCCTGGTCCGCATCCGCGACGACGAGCTCTTGTGGGATTGGTCCGACCCCGACCTGCACGACCTGTCCACCGGAAGGCCGGCCGAGAAGGAGCGCCTCGCAGCGCGACTCGATGGCGTGGAGGCGAGCATCGAGCGGCGCGTACCGACCCAGTACGAGATTCCGCCCGAGCTGATCCCGCTCTTCGAGGCACTCGGCTACGTCGCGACGACACCCGCGGAGCGTGCGGCTCCGAAGGAGCCGGCGCGGCCAGAGGTGCCAGAAGAGCCGGAGGAGCCAGACGCGACGTCGGACGGCACCGCCGAAGGGGCCGAGGCGAATCGGGAGTGAGATCGGGCTTGCGCTCGATCCCGGCGAGGGGATCATCGAAGGCTACACCTGGAAGGCGAATCCACCTCCGTCCCCCCCCCCCCCCCCCCCGGAGAACCCCCCGAAACTCGGAACCGGGGCCGTCGGCCTTGGCCCC
>CAYYSY010000387.1:0-4303 GCA_964474355.1 uncultured Spirochaetaceae bacterium
CGATGTCCTCGAGCGTGCCCTCGTCCTCGCCGACGGCAGCGGCGAGGGTCGAGAGGCCAACGGGACCGCCGTCGAACTTCTCGATCAGCGCTTCGAGCAGGCGGCGGTCGAGGCGGTCGAAGCCCGCCTCGTCGACCTCGAGCCGGTCGAGGGCGTAGCGCGCGGTCTCGAGCCCAACGGCCTTGCCGGTGCCATCGCGCATCTCGGCGAAGTCGCGCACGCGGCGCAGCAGCCGGTTCGCGATGCGCGGCGTGCCGCGCGAGCGCGACGCGATCTCGGCCGCAGCGTCGATCTCGACCCCGACGCCGAGCAGCCGGCCGCTGCGGCGCACGATGCGCTCGAGATCGGCCACCGGGTAGTACTCGAGGCGCGCGGTCCAGCCGAAGCGGTCGCGCAGTGGCGAGGTCAGCAGGCCCGCGCGCGTCGTCGCGCCGACGAGCGTGAAGCGCGGCAGGTCGAGTCGCACGCTGCGCGCGCTCGGCCCCTCGCCGATCAGGATGTCGAGCTGGAAGTCCTCCATCGCGGGATAGAGGATCTCCTCGACGGTCGGCGAGAGCCGGTGGATCTCGTCGATGAAGAGCACCTCGCCGTGCTCGACGTTCGAGAGCAGCGCCGCCAGGTCGCCCGGCCGCTCGATCGCCGGGCCGCTCGTCGCCCGGAAGGGCGCTTGCATCTCGGCAGCGACGATGCGCGCGAGCGACGTCTTGCCGAGCCCGGGCGGACCGTGAAAGAGGAGATGGTCCAGCGCCTCGCCGCGCCCGCGCGCAGCACCGACGAAGACCGCGAGGTTCTCGCGGAGCCTGTCCTGACCGACCATCTCGTCGAGGCACTGGGGTCGGAGCGAATCCTCTTGATTTCGCTCGCCCTCGTGCAGGTCGGGATCGACGGCTTCGCGGGGCGCCTCGGTCGTGATCGTCACGGAGCACACCTCCGGCAAGAGCTTTGCATCAGGGCGCCAGATGCTTCAGCGCGACGCGGATCGTCGACTCGAGGCTCGCCTCGGCACCCGCCTCGCGTACCGCCTTGTCCGCCACCTTCTCGGCCTGCGAGCGGGGATAGCCGAGATTGAGGAGCGCGGACAGGAGCTGGGTCGCGACGTCCTCGGTGGGGGCGTCGTCGATCGGCCCTTCGGCGCCCGCCGGCTGGCTCAGCTTGAGCTCGTCGCCCGCGCGATCGCGCAGCTCGACCGCCATGCGCTCGGCGAGCTTGGGGCCGACGCCCGGCGCGCGCTTCAACACCGACACGTCTTCGTCGCGCAGGGCGCGCAGCAGCAGGCCCGGCTCGACGCCCGAGAGGATCGTCTGGGCGAGCTTCGGACCCACCCGGCTCGCGCGCAGCAGCAGATCGAAGGTGCGCCGCTCGAACCCTGACGCGAAGCCGAAGAGCGTGATCGCGTCTTCGCGCACGATGGTGCGCACGTGCAGCGACACCGTCTTGCCCGGCTCGGGCAGCTGCTCGTAGGTGCGAAGCGAGGTCATCAGCTCGTACCCGACGCCCTGGACGTCGACGATGACGTGGGTGGGCTCGCGCTCGCGCAGCACGCCTTCGACCCAGGAGATCATCGGCCGCGCCCCTCGACGAGCGCTGCGAGGTCGCGGCGCCGTCTCGGACGCGTGCGCGTGCGCACCTCGAGGCCGGCCAGCCGACCCGCCTGGGCGCGGTGCAGCGCGAGCGCCAACGCGTCGGCCGCATCGGACGGCGGCTCTTCGGCGAGCCCCAGCAGCCGCGTCACCATCTGCTGCATCATCTTCTTGTCGGCGTCGCCGGTGCCGGTGACCGCCTTCTTGGCCTCCCGTGCGGCGACCTCCTCGATTTCGACGCCGCCGGCAGCCAGGGCCGCCAGCACTACGCCGCGAGCCTGGCCGAGCACGAGCGCCGAGCGCACGTTGGCGGCGACGAAGACCCGCTCGACGACGGCGACGTCGGGCCGGTGCTCTTCGATGACGGCGCAGAGGCGGCTGCGGATCGATTCGAGGCGTTGGGGGAGCGCGGCGCCGCGAGGCGAGCGGAGCGTGCCGTGGGCAACGTGGACGAACCCGCGGCGGCCCGTACCGGCGCGCTCGATCACCCCGAAGCCCGTCACCGACGAGCCCGGGTCGACGCCCAGAATCCGCATGTCCCACCCCCCGCGTGCGCGCGACCCCGATCACCCATGCGCGCGCACGTCGCGCCGAGAGAATGGAGGGGGCGTGCCCGGGGCGCAACCGAAGACGCGGGATGCGTCTGCACGTGCGGCTATGCTGCGGCCCATGACGCTGCCCGAGAGCTGGAGCGCCCCCGCCTGGAATCCCGTCCCGGAGAGCGAGAACCGGATCCACGGTGACGACGTGGCGCAGGCGTATGGCTTTCGCGGCGGGCTGGTGCCAGGCGTCGTCGTCTCGGCCTACCTGCTGCATCCGGCCGCGGTGGCGTGGGGGCGCGAATGGACCGAGCGCGGGCGCGCGCACTGCGTCGTGCGCTCGCCGGTCTACGACGGCGAGACGTTTCGCGTCGATGTGAGCAATGCGACCGAGAGCTCGTACGAGGCGGGGCTCGTCGACGAACGCGGCGAGCGGTGCGCCGAGGCGAGCGCGACGCTGCCCGACAGGGCGCCCGAGCCGCCGAAGCGCCGCCACGACCCGGTTCTGACGCGCGAATCGGAGCGGCCCGTCGTTTCGCCCGAGGTCATGGAGCGCTTCCGCGAGAACGGGCTCCGCGCGCTGCGATCACGCTGGAGCGAGGCGGCCGAGATCACGAGCTACCTGCTCGATCCCTCGCAGATCGCACCGGTCTACCGCAACACCGGCGTCGCGAACCCGGGCTTCATCCTCGGCACGACCAATTGGCTGCTTGGCCAGAACGTGAAGATGAGCGCCTGGCTGCACCTCGAGACCGAGTCGCAGCACTTCCGCGCGATCGAGCCCGGCGCGGAGCTCGTCGTCGAGGCGGAGATCGCCGACCTCTTCGAGAAGAAGGGGCACCGCTTCGTCGACGTCGACCTCGAGATCTACGACCTCGCAGACGACGCGTGCGTAGCGACGGTGGGGCTGCGCGCGATCTATCAGCTGCGGCCGGCCGGGGCGTAGCCTGCGGCCGCTACCAGCTGACGACGGGAGCGCAGCTGCCCTTCACGTTCGCCGCTGCACACGCAAGGCCCGACGGCCCCGGCGCCGTCGAGATGTAGAGCAGGTATTCCGACACCTCGGTCAGCCCGACGCCTCCGTTGCGGTCGTTGTCCCACTGCGCGTAGATGCCGAAGCCCGACTCGCAAATCAGGGTGAGCAGCGAGCTGAAGTCGTCGATTCCGACGGCGCCGTCGTTGTTGTAGTCGTAGTCGCACGCGTTGCCGTAGCCGTCCTCGTCGGCGTCGAGCTGGATCCGGTAGTAGGGGTTGTTCACGTCGATCTGACCGAGGAGCGTCCCGTTGGGCGTCTCGATGCAGTTGTCGAACTCGTCGAGGATGCCGTCGGCGTCCATGTCCGCGCCCTGCCCGAGGGACGAGGTGGCAGAAAGGAAGAGCACGAGCGTCGTGACGATCGCGACGCCGCCGAGCACGATGGTGCGCTTCATGGCGACTCTCCTTGGCTTCGTCGATTGAAGTAAGGAGGAGCCCCGCTTCGACGCCAGGCGCCGGCTCAGAGGGGCGGGCAGGTGAACTTCTGGTTCGCGGCCGCGCAGGCGAGACCCGAAGGCCCGGGCTGGAAGCCGACGCGCTGCAGCTTCGTCGTCAGATCGTCGAGGCCGGGCGCGCCATCGCCATTCATGTCCAGCTCGGCGTCGGCGGGGTTCGCGGAGCCGATGCTGGTCAACAGGCGCGACGTGTCGTCGAGGCCGCAGCCGCCGTCGTTGTTGAAGTCGCAATCACACGCGTTGCCGTACCCGTCCTCGTCCGAGTCCATCTGGACGATGTAGTACGGGTTCGACACGTCGATGGGCCCGAGCAGTGGACCGTTCGGGTAGGTGATGCAGTTGTCGAAGCTGTCGGGGACGCCGTCCGCATCGGCGTCATCGACGCCGTAGCCGATGGAAGCAACGAGCAGAAGCAAGAGCAGGATC
Organism: uncultured Spirochaetaceae bacterium; assembly: GCA_964474355.1. GTDB lineage: Bacteria > Myxococcota_A > UBA9160 > UBA9160 > UBA4427 > CAYYSY01. The sequence continues at coordinate 4,036 of CAYYSY010000387.1, forward strand.
GAGAAGAGAAGAGCGAGTCCGGAGCCGATCGAGGTCTTCATGGCGGCACCTCCCCTGGTCGTTGTCCTAAAGGGAGAGTGGACCCCGAAGCGAAGAAGTGTCAACGAGTCCGTTGCGACCCGTGCGGGAACGCCCCCTGGACCTGCATCCATGGGGAAGTGGCTCAGACGAGCTGAGCGAGCTCCTCGTCCGATATGTCGAAGTTGGCATGGAAGCTCTGGACGTCGTCCAGGTCTTCCAGAGCCTCGGCGAGGCGGAGCATCTGCTC
>CAYYSY010000388.1:0-12254 GCA_964474355.1 uncultured Spirochaetaceae bacterium
CCAGCGCGACCAGGTGTTGCGCTCGTCCACCGGGGAGGTGGAGGAGAACATCATCAGGCCGGCGTCGCCGATCCCCCGCATGCGCACGCTCGTGACGCCGAGGCCCCAGCTCTCGCGCTCGAGCTCCATGTTGAAGATGCCCGCGGGCGTCTCGACCTGGTTGCCGCTGACGATGCGCATGTAGCGTCCGTCGTCGCCGTAGGAGATCTGCGACTCGGGGATGGCCATGTTCCCGTGCACGAACTGGAAGTGGGCCGGGTCGCAGTTGTTCTCGGCCATCTCCTGCATGTGCACCTCGACCTTCAGGTCGAAGTGGCGCGGCTCGGTCCAGTCGGGATCGTCGAACTCGGGCATGGCGGGCACTTCCCAGCTCGGCGGCTTGCCCTGGGCGTGGTGCCAGACCAGGATCATCCCGTTGCGCTCCGCCGTGGGCCAGGCGCGCACCCGCGCCGCGCGCGGGATCCGTTTGCAGTAGGGAATGGCGACGCAGTTGCCGTCGCTGTCGTACTGCCAACCGTGGAACGGGCAGCGGATGGTCTCGCCCATCACGCGGCCGCCCTCGCCCAGGTGTGCACCCAGGTGCGGGCAGTACGCCGACAGCACGCGGGCCTTGCCCGAGCGCGTGCGGAAGAGCACGAGCTCGTGCTCGAAGTAGCGGACGCGCTTGACCTCGCCGGGGTTCACGTCCCGACTGAAGGCGACGGCGTACCAGCCATTGGGGATGCCAGGGTCCTTGTGCTCGATCATCTGCTCTCTCTTCCTTGCTGCATACGGTCGATGGCCAGCTTCGACTCGGTCTCGCTTCGGCTCAGGCGCGCTCGCCGGGCTCCGCGAACGCGCTCGCCAGGAAGCGTGCGCTGGCCACGGCGCGCTCCCGGACGGGATAGTCGGGCAGATACGCCCAGTTGAAGGTCAGCGTGTAGTACGTGCCCTGGAGCATCTCGGTGAGCGTCTCGGGGTCGTGCCTCGGATCGACGTCGCCGCTCGCGACTCCATCGCGTACGAGGCCCATGAACGCATCGTGGAGCATGCGCGCCTGTCGGGTCTCGTCGCCCGCTTCGTGGGCGACGGCGACGATCACCGCAAGGAGCTCGCGGTGCATCGGCCCGCGCGCGTCGACCTCGTCGACGAGCCGGGTGAAGAAGGACTCGAGCTTCTCGCCGATCGGTGCGTCACCCTCCCGCGCCTCCTCGATCCACTCGAGGAGCTGTTGGAGACCGTCGACGGCGAAGCTCTGCAGCAGCTGCTTCTTGCTCGAGAAGTGGTTGAAGAAGGTCTTCTCTGCGACGTCGGCGCGATCGCAGATCTCGACGATCGTCGTCGCGTCGATGCCGTGGGTCGCGAAGAGATCGCGGCTCGCGTCGAGGATCCGCCCGCGGACCTCGAGCTTGCGCCGCTCGCGGCGAGTCAGGGCGGTGTCGTTGGCCACGGGATCGAGAGCGGTCGCCGGCATCGGCGGCAGCCTACCATAAGGTTACAGTCGACTGCATCGATCTATCGAGCTGAATGCTCAGCAGCATCCCGGCGGCCCGGGGTGCGCTCAGGAGTCTCGAGGCGCCACCGCACTCCCTGCGGGGCTCCCGCTCGATCCCCCGATCAGCGGGATCGCGATGCCGACCATCATGAGCGCCCCGCCCGCCACCTCGCGCAGCGAGGGCACGGCACCCAGCATCACGTACGCGAACACGAGCGTGACCGGGGGCGCCGCGAGCGTCAGCAGGGTCGTGAGCCGCGCCTCGAGGGTGCGCGACGACAGCATCATGCAGAGGCGCCCGGCGAAGGGGCCGACGATGCCCGCGGCCGCGGCATTGAGCACCTGCTCGCGCGGCGCGTTCACGAGCGCGTCGGGCACGCCGTTCATCACGAACCACATGGCGACGGCGATCCACAGGCGCACGCCGTTCACGGCGACCAGATCGACGAGATGGGCGAAGCGCCGCGTGACCACGACCATCGAGCCGAAGAGACACGCCGCGATGACCGCCCAGCGGATGCCCACGGCGCGCGGGTCGAGCTCGCCAAACGGATTCTGCAGCACGAGCAGGCCCGCCAGCGCCACGGCGAGCCCCGCCCAGAAGCGCGGCGTCACGCGCTCGCCGAGCAGCGGCCACGCGACGAGCGCGACGAAGACGGCCTCGGAGCGCTGCACCACGGTCATCACCGACGGCGTGATGGTCTGGATCGCCATCGCGCTCACCTGGTTGCCGGCGAGGCTCAGCACCGCGAGCACGACCGCGGCGATCCAGTCGAAGCGGCGCAGCTTTGGAAGCTGGCGGTGCTGCACGAGCGAGATGGCGGTGCTGAAGATCGCCGCCGTGGCGAGCAGCACGAGCGCGCTGACCGCGGGGTCGCCGGCCGTGTTGGCCGCCTTCCACGGTACCGAGAAGAAGCCGATGCAGAACGCACCGCAGAGTGCCCAGGTGACGCCCTGACGTTGATTGCCCGACACCGGCCGGACTCTAGGCCGCCTCGCGCTCCGAGTCTGCCGAGCGCACGACGCGCGGCTTCCTTCGCCCCTCCGGCTGCGGCTCCGGCTGGCGGCTGAGCAGGCGCAGCAGGTCCTCGAGCACGAGATACGAGCACGGCACCAGGAAGAGCGTGACGAAGCTGCTGAAGATCACGCCGAACGCGATCGAGATCGCCATCGGGATCATGAACTTCGCCTGCAGGCTCGTCTCGAGCATGAGCGGTGTCAGGCCCGCGAAGGTCGTGAGCGAGGTCAGCAGGATCGCGCGGAAGCGCGCCATGCCGGCCTCGACCACCGCCTGCTCGAGCGGCCGTCCCGAGGCTACGAGCTTGTTCACGTAGTCGACGAGCACGAGGCTCGCGTTGACGACCACACCGGCGAGCGCCACGAGTCCGATCACCGAGTACATCGTGAGTGGGAAGCCGAGGAAGACGTGCCCCCAGGCCGCCCCGACGAAGCCGAAGGGGATCGCCGACATGATGATGAAGGGCTGCAGATAGGAGCCGAGCGGCACCGCGAGCAGCACGTAGATCACGAACAGCGACGCGGCCATGCCGATGAGCTGCGCCACGAGGAACTCGCGCTGTTGGGCCTGCTCGCCCTCGAAGGCCCAGTGCACGCCGGGGATGTCGGCCAGGGCCTCGTCGAGCGCGCCCTTCTTCAGGTCGGCCACGATCTCGTTCGCGTTGGCGATGGCCTGATCGACGTCGGCGGTCACGCTCACCACGCGCCGCCGGTCGACGTGCTGGATCGTCGAGAAGCCGACGCCGAGATCGGCCCGGGCGACGCGCGAGAACGGCACCTCGCTGCCGTCGACGCCGCGAATCCGCATGCGTTCCACGTCGGCGAGCGAGCGGCGCTCCGCGGCCGGGTAGCGCACGACGACATCGATCTCGTCGCGCCCACGCTGGATCGTCTGCACCTCTTCACCGTGGAACGCCTGCCGCAGCTGACGGGCGAGATCGGAGAGGGTCAAGCCGAGCGCCTCCGCCGACGGGAGGATCTGGTACTCGAGCTCCTGCTTGCCGCCCCGGAACGTGTCCGCGATGTCGTACACGCCCTCGTAGGTGGCGATCTGTTCGCGCACCACCTCGGCGCCCCGGCGCAGCTGCTCGAGGTCGTGGCCGGAGAGCTCGACCTCGAGTGCGGCGCCCGCCGACATGAGCTCGGACTTGAAGCTGAGCTCGACCACACCGGGGATCTCGCCGGACGTATCGCGCCAGCGCTTGACCAGCTCGAGCACGCCGACGTCGCGAGCCTCGTCGCCCACGACCTGAACCTGGATCTCGCCGATGTGGCCGCTCGACCCGCCCCCACCGCCGAACATGCTGCCGCCCTGGCCGAAGGGCTGCTCACCCAGCGAGGCCGCCACGTGCGTGAAGACCGACGGCCCGTCGTCGCCGCGCTCCTCGTCGACCTCGCGGCGCACGTGCTCGAGCGCGTCTTCGATATGCCTCAGCGCGTCGCCGGTCACGTACGAGGGCGTGCCCTCGGTCATCGTCAGCTGGGCGACCATGAAGTCACCCTCGACGGCCTGGTGGAACACGAACTTCAGCCAGCCCCCCGAGATCACGCCCGTCGTGAAGATCAGCATCGCGATCCCGACCGACACGGTGAGGTAACGCCACTCGAGCGCCGAGCGCAGCGCCGGCTTGTAGCGCTCCTCGATCACGTACTTGAGCCCCGCGGCGATCTTCTCCTGGAAGCGGCGCCACACCCGCGAGACCGGCGTCGTCGGCGAGTGGTCGAGCGGCTTCTTCCCGTGCGCGAGATGCGCGGGCAGGACGAACATCGACTCGAAGAGCGAGAAGAGCAGACACGCGATGACGACCATCGGGACGTATCGAGTCATGCGCCCCATGGGCCCGGGCAGGAAGAGCAGTGGGGCGAAGGCGGCCACGGTCGTGAGCACGCCGAAGGTCACGGGGATGACGATCGCCTGCGCGCCTTCGATCGCGCCTCGCAGCTTGTCCTTCGTCTTCTCCTGGTGCGTGTGGACGTTCTCGCCGACGACGATGGCGTCGTCGACCACGATGCCGAGCACGACGATGAAGCCCAGCAGCGATACGTAGTTGATCGTGAGATCGAACCCGGGCATCACGGCGACTGCACCCAGGAAGGAGATCGGGATGCCGAGGCTGACCCACAGCGAGAGGCGGAGCCGGAGGAAGAGCGACAGGATCAACACGACGAGCAGGAAGCCGCCGCGCGCATTGCGCACCATCGTATCGAGGCGGTCGGCGAGCACCTTCGACTCGTCGTTCCAGACGGTGAGCTCGATGCCCTCGGGCAGCGTGTCCTCGGCGCGCGCGATGTAGCCGCGCACCGCTTCGGAGATGGCCGGGCTCTTCTGGTCCCCGACCCGCCCGATGTCCACGTGCACGGCGGGCAGGCCGTCGAAGCGCGCGGCCTGGTCGCTCTCGGCGAAGCCGTCGATCCCCTCCGCCACGTCGCCGAGCACGAGCCGCGTGCCGTCCGCGCGCGAGACGAGGGCGATGCGCGAGAAGTCCTCGGCCGAGTACGCCTGCCCCTTCGCCCGCAGCAGGATCTCGCCGCCGTCGGTCTTGATCGAGCCGCCGGGCAGATCGAGGGACGAGCGCCGCACCGCGGCAGCCACCTCGTCGAAGGACAGGCCATAGCGCTGCATCGCGCGCTCGGAGAGCTCGATCGCGATCTCGTACTCGCGCGCCACCGCGAGCTCGGCCTCGCTGATGCCGGGCAGCGCCACGAGCTCGTCTCGCACCTGCTGGGCGATGCGCTTGAGCGTCCACTCGTCGGTCTCGCCCGCGACGGCGACGGTCAGCACTCGCCGATCGATCTCGACCTGCTTCGCCGTGGGCACCTCGGCGTCCTCGGGCAGCGTGTCCAGGGCGTCGATGGCCGAACGCACCTCGTCGAGGCGCTTGCGCACGTCCTCACCGGCCATCAGCTCGAGGGTGACCGAGCTGAGCCCCTCGGCCGAGGCGGAGCGGATCGTCTTCACGCCCTGCAGCGCGGAGATCGACTCCTCGACGCGGTTCGTGACCGAGGCCTCGACCTCGCTCGGCGACGCGCCGGGATAGATCGTCGACACCGTGATGTACTCGAGCTCGATGTCGGGGATGAGCTCCTGGGTCAGCGTCGGAAGGGTCGCGAGACCAGCACCCACGATCACCAGCATGACCAGGTTCGATGCGACGTGGTTCTTCGCGAACCAGGCGATGGCCGCCTTCACGATGCCCACCTCCCGCTGCGCGAGAAGAGCGTTTCGGGCCGTGAGGCGGCGGTGTTCGCAGCGGGGCGCTCGACGGGTCGCACGGCCATCCCCTCGGTGACGACCTCGAGCGACGAGGTCACGACGCGCTCACCGGCCTCGATACCGCCGCGAATCAGCGCCCGCTCGCGCTCGACGCGGAGCACGTCGACCGTTCGCACGCGCAGGCGATCGTCGGCGTCGATCACGAGCACCTCACGCCCCCGGCGCAGCGCGCCCGGCGGGATCGCGACGACGTCCTCGACCTCGCGTCCCTCGATCTCGGCGTCGACGAAGAGACCGATCGGCAGCGGCACCCTGTCCTCGTCCGAAGAAGCGATGGCGTAGGGATCGTCGACTCGCGCGACGAGCGTGATCATGCGCGTGCGTGCGTCGAGCGCGCCCTCGGTCCGAACGACGTAGCCCGCCCACTCGTGGCTCTCGCCGGCGTACTCGGCGCGGAACACGACGTCCGCGATCTTCTTTGGCCGTGCCGCCTCTGCTTCGGGCGTTGCCCGCGGCCGCACGTCGATCGAGAGATACGCGAGGTCCATGTCATCGATGGGCAACCGCACCTCGGCGAAATCCACCGAGTAGATGCGGGCCACCGCGACTCCGCGCCCGACGAACTGCCCGACGTCGACGCGCTTCTCGCGGACACGCCCGGCGAAGGGCGCGCGGATCTCGGTGCGGGCGAGGTCGAGGTCGGCGCGCTCCACGGCCACCTTCGCCTCGCGCAGGCTCGCCTCGGCGGTCTCGAAGTTGAAGAGCGCCTCGTCGAGGCGCGCCTGGCTCGAGGCGCCGGTGCGGCGGATCGAGCGCTGCCGCTCGAGTGTGCGGGTGGCGTGGGAGAGGTTGCTCTTCGCGCGCTGGAGCGCTGCGCGGGCGCCGTCGAGGGCGATCTCGTGGTCGCGGGCGTCGATGCGGAGCAGTGGATCGCCGTCGGCGAAGAAGCCACCCGAGGCGAGCTGCGGCGAGACCCAGACGATGCGGCCGGCCACCTCGGTGACCAGCTCGCTCTCCGTACGCGGCTCCACCGTTCCCTGCGCGGAGACCACGAGCCGCACGGTGCCGGGCGCCGCGGTCTGCACGCTCACTATGGGGGCGATGCGCTCGGGCCGCTGGGACGCCGCATCTGGCCGGAACGACACCATCACCGCCACCGCCACCGCCGCAACGATGACGACCACGATGGGCGCGATGATCTTGGCGCGATTCCGAGTCATGGAGGCGAGTCCCCGGTGGCCAGCCCGCGAGAGGACGCGAGGTGGGCCGAAATACGTTTCGGTCGTCCGGGCGCGGAGTTGCGGGCCTCACGGCGACCCGCCGTTCCGCCCCCCAGGCGGAGCTCGGCCGGTCTAGACCCTGTCGAACGGCCTGAGATTCGCCCAGCCACTGGCATCTGTCAATGACTTTTGTCAATCTAGGGCCATGGCCGAGACTGCCCTTCAGATGCCGACCCGCCGCGATCGTCAGCGGGTCGAGACGCGCGAGCGCCTCTTTCTGGCCGCGTGTGCAGAGATCGACCGGGTGGGCCTCGGCGAGGCACAGATCCCGCGCATCGCCCGCGCGGCGGGCGTGGCCCGCGCGACCTTCTACTTCCACTTCCCGACCAAGGAGGACGTGCTCGAAGAGCTCGTCCAGCGACTCCAGGGCGGCCTCACCGACTCGCTCGCCGAGATCGAGCCCGACGCCCAGCCCCTGCGCGAGGTGATCGACAAGCTGCTCGAGCGGATCCTCCTGCACCGTGCCTACGTCGGCGAGTCGAACCTGATGCGCGAGGTGCTCGCCCTGCACGTGCGGCGGGCCCAGGACTCCGAGCCGCACGAGGAGCGCGGCCTCCCGGAGGCGCTCGCGCCGCACTTCGAGGCGGCGGCGAGGCGTGGCGAGATCCGCACGCCCATCGAGCCCGAGCGGCTCTCGGCGATCCTGCTCGCGAGCATGTTCGGGCTGCTGCTCGGCGGTCAGAGGGCAGAGGACGCCGACCTCGAAGAGGGCCTGGGCGTGCTGGCCGACGTGTTCCTGCGCGGACTGGCGGCGTAGAGGCCGCGCACTTCTCTTCTCGATCTCTTCGTTGATCCGAGCCGGCGGCGCCTCTTCTCAGGCTGGCGGCGCCTCTTCTCAGGCTGGCGGCGCCTCGGGCAGCTGGACGAAGACGCGCGTGCCCTCGCCGGGCCGGCTCTCGACGCGGAGCTGGCCGCCGTGCTCGGTCACGATCCGGTAGCAGATCGCCAGACCGAGCCCGCCCGACACGCCGGCCGGCTCGCCCTCGAAGAACGGATCGAAGGTCTCGTCGAGCACCTCCTGGTCGATGCCCGGTCCGTGATCCTCGACGACGAGCTCGATGCCGGTCGGGCTGCACCCCAGCGAAAGCCGCACGCCATCGGCGCTCTCGGACGCATCGAGCGCGTTCTGCAGCAGCTGCTCGATCATGAACTCGATCTGCATGGCATCGCCGAGCACCACCGCCGGCTGGTCGTCGATCTGCACCTCGACGTGCTCCGCGTCGGCACGCTCGAGCTGGACCGACGTCCTCACCCCTCGCAGCGTCGCACCCAGATCGAGCCGTTCCTGGCGTCGCACGCCGAACTCCGACGACCCGCGCTCGCGACGGACCGGGACGAGGCCCTCGCCACTCTCGCTCACCTGCGCGACCTCCCGCGCCGGGGCCCGCCCCGGATGGGAGTGCACCGCGTCGCCCACCGCCGCCGTGGGCAGGGTGCCGGCGGGTAGCTGGGCGCCGAGCTTGGCGAGCTCGTCGAGCTTCTCGGCGAGGCTCTGGTCGACCTGATCGAGCAGCGCCAGCTGTCCGCGCCGCGCGCCGGCCACCGCTTCGAGCTGGCCCGACAGATCGAAGGAACGGCCAGCCAACGCCGCGAGCAGCGTCGCGCAGGCTCCCGCGGCGGCGACGAGCAGCAGTGTCGCGCCGCCTCCCGCGCCGGTGGTCAGCGCCCAGGCAATGCCGGCCACGGTGGTCGAGGCGCCGATCGCGAGCCCGGTGACGAGCCCGACCCTCGCGTGCCGACGCCAGCGCACGTCGAACTCGCACGCCTCGGCGCCGCGGTGCGCGCAGCTCGCGTGACGCACCCGAGCCGGCAGGAGACCGAAGACCATCGGCAGCGCCTCGAGCATCCCGGCGCGCATCTCGCAGAAGAGCGCGGGATCGAATCCGCCAGGCTCCGCCCGACCGCCCTGCTCCTTCGGAGCGGGCTCGAAGCGGATGCGGGCGCGTTCGCCTTCGAGCGTCGGCTCCGCGAAGCGCGCCGCCTCGGCCTCCCGCGCCATCCATTGGTGGCTGCGCCGGTAGGCCTTCTCCACCGTCGCGACCCCCGAGTGGCAGAAGAACGGGCCGAGCCCCTCGAGCCGCACGAGCGCCTGGCCGACGCGGCGGGCCAGCAGCGGGCTGGCCTTCGCCCCCGCGAACGCCTCGACGACGGCCCGCTCCGGCAGCCACGGGCCCTCTCGCGGGAGCCCGACCGGCCCGATCTCAAGGCGCCGGCAGACCCGCTCGCGCGCTGCTGCATCGCCCGACTGCAGGAGCACGTCCAGCAGCGTGGCCACGATGCGACGATTGGAGGGGAGATCCCCCACGAACCAGTCGAGTCCGCCCATGTCGTTTCTATCGGCGATTCACGCGCGAACCGGAGCGTTCTGCGCGAGCGTGGCGGGCCCTCTGTCCGTTGACGTCCCGACCGCCGGGCTTGGCGATCGGGGGCGCGAGAGCCCGCACCGTCAACGAACGGGGTCGAGTCGGATCGGGATCGTCTGGCTCTCGTCGCGCACCAGCCCGATCAGCCAATCGGCCCAGCCATAGCGCTCCGCCATGAGTCGATTGATCCGCTCTCGCTGCTTCGGAATGATGACCGCGCGATAGGTACGCTTCTGCCCGTTTCGCGTCAGGGAGACGTGCGGGTTCGCCTCGAGGCGCTCCATCCACTCCGAGCCCGGCTGACCGGCCCGAATCCAGAGCTGGCGATTGTCCTCCACCACCCACAGCTTCGTCTCGTGGCGACGACCGCCCTCGTCCGTCGAGGTCGCCAGCACGACGACCTCACCGCCGAGATCGCCGGCCATGAGGATGGCGCCCCCGAAGAACGCGAGCCCCAGCACGACCACCGCAAGGAGCTTGCCCATGACGACCCCCTCTCGTTGCGATCCGGATGCTAGGGCTGTTGGTGGAGAATCGCTTCGACCCGGCTCGAAGAGACACTTCATCGCGTCGCCTCACCCCCGCCGATCCGATCCCGGCCACTCCAGACCTCGAGCGTCGCGATGACGGCATCGAACCACGGCCACCAGGCTTCGGCGTAGTCGATGGGCGCCTCGCAGATGAGCACCATCACCCGCCCTTCCGGCAGCTCGGCGAAGCGGAAGCGCTGCGCGTAGCTGCCCGTCTCGTCCTCGACCTCGATCTCGACCGCGGGCCGACCGAACACCACCATGGGACGCCGCGCACGAAACCACGTACCCGCGAGCAGCTCGGCCTGATAGCGGCGCAGGAAGTCGTCGAGCGACGCCGCCGGCCAGACGAGGACGCGCAGCGACGCGTCGTAGTCCCAGCTGGGACCGTTGGTGGCGAGCAGGCCATGAGGCTCCTCGATGCGAAGCCAGCCGGCCGGCAGCTGCAGCTCGAAGCCGAAGCGGGCATCGACCCAGGGCGCGAGCGCGAGGATCGGCGGTCCGGACGGAGGCGCCGGCGCGAGCTTCGGGGGCGGCGCCTCGACGGGCACCTCGCCGTACTGCGTGCCCGCTGGCATCGAGTAGAGCGACAGGAACGAGTTCACGTCCTGCGCCGAGAGCCCCGCCCGCGGCAGCGCCCGGTCGAAGCGCGGGTACATGAGATCACCCGGGCTCGGGCTGTGCCCCCGCATGCCGAGGGCATGACCGAGCTCGTGCAGCGCGAGCCTCCGCACCATGTCCGGTGAGAGCAGACCGTGCTCGTCGGCGAGGTAGAGATCGAGACTCGGCACCTCGAAGCTGGTCACGATGCGATCGTGATCCGGGTCCCACCCGTGCGCGAGGCAGGCCCGGGCGAGTGACTCGGTGGATCCCAGCACGCGCTTGCCCGGCGCCAGCTCGGGCGCCTCGCGCCCATGCATCACGATCCGCAGCTGGGCCTCTTCGGGCGTGGCAACATGCGCGAAGTGGACCCGGCCCTCGAGCTGATGCTCCCACTCCTCGAGGGCGACGATGACCGCAGCGACGAGATCGTCCGGATCCACCGGGGCGAACTCGTCCTGCACCTCGGGGTCGACGTCCGGCGGCTCGATGAAGATGCGAAGTGGAAGCTGATCGTCGGGCCATCGGCAGAACACGAGCACGTCGCCCCGCGCGGCATCGCCCTCGAAGCGGTGCACCATGAAGGGCAGGTAGTTGGGCTCGATGAGATCGGGCCAGGCCTCCCTGAAGGCCAGGTACTCACGCCGATCGGGCTCGTAGGCGAGGTGGGAGGCGCGGCCCTCGCGCGGGGGCAGCGAGGCGCGCCCGTTCTTGCCGGCACAGCCCGAGGCCGCGATCGATAGCCCCGCGAGGCACGCGGCGGTGGCGAGAGCCCTGCGCCGTGCGCCCGCGAGCCGCGTCAATGCCGCTCGCGTCCGCCGCCACGCCGCATGGCGCGGCGCGCCTCGAGGTCGGCATCGCGGCGCTTGATCGTCTCGCGCTTGTCCTGCTGGTGCTTGCCGCGAACGAGCCCGAGCTCGACCTTGACTCGACCGTCGCGCAGGTAGAGCCGAAGCGGCACGAGCGTCAGCCCCCGCTCGACGACGCGAGAGCGCAGCTTCTGGATCTCGTGCTTGTGGAGGAGCAGCTTGCGCTCGCGCATCGGCTCGGGCGCCGTGCGGTTCGCGTACGCGTAGGGCGTGATGTGGAGCTTCTCGAGCCAGCACTCGCCGCCCTTGATGACGGCGAACGCGTCCCCCATGTTCGCCCTGCCCTCACGCAGGCTCTTCACCTCGGGCCCGAGCAGCGCGATCCCGGCCTCCACCGTATCGAGCACCTCGTAGTCATGCCGCGCCCGCCTGTTCGTGGCGATGACCTTCTCGTTCGGACTCTCTTTCTTGCTCTTCTTCGCCGCCATCGCCGGCGGATCCTAGCAGGGCCTCGAACAGCGGCGGTGCCGCCGCACGGCGCGAGGCGTGCGGTGAATCAGATCGAACCGTCCCCGACAGCGGCAGGCCAGGTGCGTGGGCCTTTGGTCAGATCAAGGCGCCGCCCGGAGGCGTACTGAAGTACGTCGAGGACGGCAACGCAGAGCTGGCCGAAGGAACACGTGCCTGGTCAGTCGCGGATGTTGTTCTGGGGGTCGACGAACACCCGCTTGGCCTTCCAGGTGCGAGCCTCGCTGTCGGGCACCGTGGTCCAGCTCGCGATGATCACGCAGTCGCCCGGCTTGATCAGGTGCGCGGCGGCGCCGTTCACGCAGATCTCGCCCGAGCCGCGCTCGCCCTCGATCACGTAGGTGGTCAGGCGGTTGCCGTTGGTGCAGTCCCAGATGTCCACCTGCTCGTAGGCCAGCATGTCGGCTGCATCGAGCAGATCGAGATCGATCGTCACCGA
>CAYYSY010000389.1:0-12762 GCA_964474355.1 uncultured Spirochaetaceae bacterium
TGTCCGCGGTTCGCGGGGTTGGTTGCTCGGGTCGGGATCTCGGGCTGTCGTCCTCACCTTACGGGCAGCTGCGGGTCGGTATACGCAGCGCTTGCAGCACGCACGCGCGACCGGGCAGGTCGACAGACCTGCCAAGAAGGCGCTTGCTGGAAAGGTCGGTGTACCGACCCGCAGCCGCCCGGAAGGTGAGGACGCCACTCCGAAATCCCGACCCGAGCAACCAGCCCCGCGAACCAACCCCGCGACACCTCAGAGAGCGGCGTGTTCCGGAGCCCACTCCGAAATCCCGACCCGAGCAACCAGCCCCGCGAAGCGCCGTATCAGTCCGCCCAATCGAACGGATGCATCAGTATCTCCCGTAGCCGCTCACCACCGAATACCGGCCCGCGCACACGCAACATCACGCGGTCGAACTCCACATTCAGCTCGGGCTCACGCATGACCCCGCGCCCCTCGGCCACGCTCTGCCCATACCCTTCTGGCACGGCCCGCATGAAGTGACCGATGCGCCAGGTGGCGTTCTCCGGGATCGGCCGACGCGCGAGGAACGCGTCGCTCAGGCCGCAGGGGTCGATCCAGTGATCGTCGGCGCAGCCTTCGAAGGCGATGCGCCCGAGCCCGCCGCAGACGCGGCGCACGAGCACCCGGGGCTCGCCCTTGCAGGCCGCGCCCGGCTCGAGCCCGTCTTCGCGGTAGGCCGAGAGCGCGCCGCTGCGCGTGTAGTACCAGAGCCGCTCGTCGACGACGCCGTGGGTCGGCATCTGGCCCGACGAGTCGACGCCCTCGTAGGTGTCGGCCGTCGAGGCGCGCAGGGGGGAGCCCGGCGAGAACGCGGCGAGCGCGACGGCGGCGACGCTGATCGCGGGGCCGAAGCGCGCCTGCCAGAGGGGGCGCGCTTCGCGCGCGCTGCGGCCGAGCACGATGGCCGCGACGAAGACCGGCGTCGCGAAGAACCGGCCGGCCATGAAGTCGCCGCCGATCCAGACGACGTACGCAGCGTAGAGCGGCACGCCCGCGACCAGCGCGCGCAGCTCGGTGCGGCCGCTCGCGAAGCCGGCGACGAGCGCCGCAAGCAGCGCAAGGGCACCGGGCGCGTCGAGCTCCAAGAAGACCCGCAGGTAGACGAGGCCCTGAGCGACGAGAGGCCCGCGCTCGATGCCCGTCGAGAGCTTCGAGAACGCGGTATTCGGCCAGGGCGATCCATAGTAGAGCCACGCGAAGGCGATCCACAGCAATGCGGGCGCAAGCCCCGCAAGGACGGCGGGCAGCGCCCGACCGAGCCGCCCCGAGCGCAACACGCCGAGCCCGAGCCAGAGCGCAGCGGGTGCGACGAGCAGCACCGCGTCCATGCGATTGGTGAAGACGAGCGCCGTGAGCAACGTCAGCTGGAATACGCGGCGGCGCGAGTGCTCGTCGCGCTCGCCCCTCCCATCGCCGCCGTCGGTCGCACCGAGCCAGACGAAGGCGAACGCCGCGAGCAGCAGATGGGTGAGTGGGTTCTCGAGACCGGAAGTCGAGTAGTCGACGAACGACTTCGAGGCGGCGAGCACGAGCACGCAGGCCCAGCTCCCGGCACCGGGCGGCCCGCAGAGGCGCACCGCGATCGCCACCGCGCCGGCCGTGCAGACGAGGCTCGCGGCGATCGGCGCCCAGAGCCCCTCGCCGGTGACCGCCATGAAGGGCGCGACGACGAAGAGCCAGAGTGGATGGGTGAACGACTGCACGCGCTCGACCGGGTTGAAGCGCAGGCCTCGACCGTGCAGGAAATGATCGACGGTGCGCAGCGTGATGAGCGCGTCGTCGCTCACCCAGGCGGCGACCAGCACCGCGGCGGTCAGGGTGAAGAGCGCGCCGACGAGCAGCACCGAGCCGGGCGTCCAGCCTCTCGCCGCCCGCACATCGCCGGGCGACGTCTCGGCGTCGCTCGCGGTCGTCTCGTCCGCGTCCAGGTCACTCATGAGGCGGGGCTCATCGGGTCGCGCGATCTCCTGCCGGGGGGTACGCCGCCGAGACGGGAGCAGCCAGCCTCACCCGAATCGACGAACAGAGAAAGGAAGAGAAGATCGAGGTGCAGAGCAGACGAGAAGGTCGAGGGCCGAGCGCGCAGTCTATCATGCGCCCGGACGCGGAGTCCGACACGCCCTCCGCCCGAACGAGACCCAGGAGCTCCGGTTGACGAGCAGCAACGCATCGCCCGAGACCGAGACCCCGACTCCCGAGCAGCCGACGCGGCACGGCGACGTGCTCGCCGGGGCTGCCGCGCTCGTGGCACTGAGCGCGATCGGCTTCTACGCCTTCGCGCTCGCGCGCTTCGCCCTCGACGTGCCGGTCGAAGACGACGTCGAGTTCCTGCGCTTCCTGCTTTCCGATGAAGGCACCGGCTGGCTCGCGCTCCACAACGAGCATCGGCCACTCGTCCCCCGGCTACTCTTCGCGTCGGTGAATGGCGTGCTCGGTCACGTCGATCACCGGGTCGTGATGTGGCTCGGCAACGCATGCCTCGTCGGCGTCGCACTGCTCGTCGCGCGCTGGCTGCCGGCGGGCTCGCGGGCCGATCGCGCCTTCGCCGCAGCGCCCATCGTCGTGCTGCTCTTCACCCTGCAGCACTGGCAGGCGACGACCTGGGCGACGGGCGCGGCCCAGCACTACCCGATGCTGCTCTGCGCGCTCGCGAGCATCGAGTGCCTCGCCCGTCCGACCCCCACACGCACGGCGCTCGGCGCGGTGCTCGCGACCCTCGCGTTCCTCAACCTCGGCGCCGGTGTCTTCGCCTTCGTCGTCGGTCTCGGGCTGCTCGTGCACGCGCGCGCGTGGCGACTCGCCGGGCCATTCGGCGCCTGGGCCGTGCTCTGCGTCGTCCTCTATTTCGTCGGCTACACGCGGCCCGACCACCACCCCAGCCCGTTCGCCGCCCTCGGCTCGCCCGTGGCCGCCTTCGACTACCTCTGCACGCTGGTCGGCGGCGGCCTCTCGTTCGACGACGAGTCGGTCGGCTGGCTCGCGCGCTTCGCCGGCTGGGGGCTCGGCGTCGCCTGGCTCGTCGTCCTGACGGGGCGCCGCTGGAAGGACGACCCGCGCGTCTTCGCCGCGATGACCTTCGTGCTCCTCACCCTCGGCGCCGTGACCGCCTCGCGCTTCGGCTTCGGCCTCGATCAGGCCTTCGACTCGCGCTACCGGGTCTACTCGCATCTGCTGATGGCGCTCGCGTTCGTCGCGATGCTCGACGCGCGCGGCCTCGCGCCGAGCCGCAACCGCTCCGCCGCCGTGCTCGTCGCGGCGATCGCGCTGTCGGCGGCGTCCGTTCCGAGCGCCCGGGCCCACATGGACGAGCATCGACGCTTCTACGCCGACAATGCGCGCGACTGGGCGAGGGGCGAGACGATGATCCCGGGCCCGGCCGAGTACAGCGCCGTCGTGCGCCGCGCCCTCGAGGCGGGCGTGTGGGTGTTTCCGTGCGAGGCGGTGGGCGTCGAAGCGGGCGATCGCAACCCATGGTGCAACGACGCGGAGCGACCCTGAGCGAGGTGGCGCTCAGCGCGAGGCCTTCGTCTCCAGCGTCGCGTCGTTCCAGTGCGGATAGTCCGCGCGCAACTTGTCCAGGCCGAAGTGCGCCTCGACCCACTCGACCAGACGCGGCGTGACGCTGAGATCGCGCGTCTCGTCGGGCTGCGAGAGGTCGAAGCGCTCACGCGCGCCGTCGGGCGCGACGAGCTCGAGCGTCCTCGGCAGGCCGACCGCCGTCAGGTCTGCCGCGCGCCCGCCGTAGTGCATCGAGTCGCGGGCGCCCTCTTCGGTGGCGTAGACGACGTCGTAGGTCTCGGCCATCTCGCGTGCGGCGGCGCGGGTGGCGCGCGCCCCCTCCGGATGCCGCCAGCGGATCGGCACGTCGAGGCGCCATTCGCGCCGCTGCCGGTCGAGGTGATCGCAGAGGGCGAGGAGCTCACGATCGGTCTCTGTGTGGGCGAGGGCGTAGGCGCCCCACATGAGGTAGCCGCGCTCGCGATGACGCACCGTCGAGTTCAGCTGCACGTCTGCGCCCACCGCGCGCAGCTGCTCGACCAGGTCTTCGAGGCGCTCGGCGAAGCCGCTACCCGGCCGGGCCTCGCGTAGCGCCTCGAACATCGCGCGCTCTTCACTCGGATTCTGGAAGCGCGCGGTCCAGCGCGGACCGAGGGGCTCACCGTCGCGGGCCGGCGCGAACGAGCTCTGCGGGCGGGGCGGCGATACGTCGAGCCAGCCGGGCTCGGCGCCGTATCGCCGCGGCCTCCCCTCGAACACGGCCTCCGGATGCACCAGCACACCCGTTCGCCGCCCGCGGCCGGGGCTCACCCAGACGACCTCGCCGCGTAGCCCGGCGGCGCCTGCGACGAGCACGTCGTCGAGCAGGAAGAGGAGGCCCTCGACCTCGACGGCGCGACGGATGTCCTCGCGCGCGGCGCGCACGAGGGGCTCTTCGGGCGGCGTCGCAGCCAGGCGTGCGAGGCGCTCGGCGTCGATCGGCTGGCCGGCGAGGTGCAGCCGCCAGTCGCCGAGCTCCCGCGCAGCCAGCGCCAGACGTGCGCGGGCGGGGTCACCCCGGCTCTCGTCGACGCGCAGCACCTGGAACTCGCGATCCATGAAGATGCGCGACTCGGCTTCGCTGGCCGGCGGCGGTGCGCCGACCTGCGGCGGACGTGCGCACCCGAAGGCAGTCAGCGCGAGCAGGCCGAGCAGCGTGGCTCGCGCCGCGCGCGGGGGGAGCCGCTCTCGCATCACGCGTCTTCGATCAGCCGGCGCGCGGCAATCGCACGACTCGTCTCGAGGAGCTCGGCCGCGACGTCGTCTCGCCGACGATCCGCGCGTGGAGCCGGGGGCGCCTCGTCCCCCCGCTTCAGGAGCGCGAAGAAGCGGGCGAAGAGCGGGGCCGGCAGCGTCGTCTCCAGGTACTCGAGGGCCGTGCCACGCAGCCGGGTCGCACCGCCTTCGACGCCGTGCACCGAAGCCTGCACGACGTCCATGGGATGACCGAGCGCGAGCATCGTGAACGCGAGCTCGACGCGCGGGGCGCGAAGACCAGCGCCCGGCGCCGGCCCGAAGACCGAGCGGACCGACTCGGCATCGCAGCCCTCGAACGCGCTCGCGAGCGCTTCATCGCTCGTGTCGAGCGCGGCCTCGACCCACGCATGCACGCGCTCGCGAGGCAGGGCGAGCGCCGGTGCGCGGGCGATGAAGCGCACTGCGGTCTGCGCGGCGCGCAGGCGCACGATCGGATCGTCGTCCTCGAACGTGATGGAGAGTCGCGGCAGCACCTCGGCCCCCGGACAGCGCTCGAGGGTGCGGGGCAGCTGCCGGCGAACGCTCGCGTCGAGGTCGTGGTGCAGCAGCGCGTCGATCAGCTGACCCGAGATGCGGGTCGAGAGCTTCTGCAGATGGCGCAGCGGGACGTTGCCGAGGTCTTCCCGCGCGAGCAGCGGGATCACCAGGGATGCCAGCCGCGGATCGGGCTGCCCCGTGCGAAGCAGCTCGGTCACGATCTCGGGTGGGCCTTCGATCAGCCCCTGGGCGCGCTCCAGAAACAGCGCATCGTCGATGGCGACCGTCGCGTGCTCGGGCGCAGGCGGGGACGAGCCCGGGGCGCCGGCCACTGCAACCGCCGTGTCGCCGCCACCTGCGGCAGCCGTCTCTGGCGTTTGCTGCGCGCGCAGCGCGCGGATGCGCTCGAGCAGCTCGGTGCGATCGACCGAGAGCTGGGTGCCGGCGAGGGTCTGCGCGGTCGTGGCGTCGAGGGCTTCGCTCGATGTCAGGTGCACCGTCCCGCTTCGTAGACTGCGCTCGAGCTCTCGGACGTAGCCACCGTGCAGGGCGATGACCATCGCGAGACCACCCGCAGCGACGACCACCGCGCAGCCGACGACGACCGAGAGCGGCAGGCTCGGCGCGAGCGCGAGCAGCACCATGATGAACATGCCGCCGACGATGCCGCCCGCGCGCTGGGCGGCCACGTCGACGTAGGGCTTGGCCGGACGCTTCTCACCCGGTGCGAGTGGCGTGTACAGGAGCTGGAAGCCGGCGCCGTAGAGCGAGTTCGAGAACACCGACTCGGCTGCACGCACGACGACGATGGTCAGGAGACGCGGCCAGAGGACCGCGACGGCGCCGAACCCCATCACCGAGACCGGCAGCACGCTCATGGCGCCGGCCAGCCCGAAGCGGCGAAGCACGCCCTCGCCGAGCCCCGCCTGTACCACGAACGTCAGTACGCCCGTCACCGTGTAATAGACACCGAAGAACTGGATCAGCTGATCGGCGTCGAAGCTCGCGGCGGCCGACGCCTTGAACGCGAAGTCGAGGAGCGCGTCGACGAGCGCGGCGACGATCACGAGGCCCGCCATCTTCTGCAGATACGAAGACCGCTTGAGCACGGCGAGCCCCGAGGCCGCGGCGCCCGGCTCGTCGTGCGTGGCGTCGGGCTCGGCTCGCCGGGCCACCACGGCGACACCGGCCGCGCAGCCTGCGTGCACGGCGGCGAGCACGAGCAGGACGTTCTCGACGCCGACCCAGGCGGACACGAGGTTCGCGCCGATGCCGCCCAGCATTCCACCGAGCGCCGCGAACGCGCCCACCCGCGCGAGGGTCGACTTGGCCGCGTGCGGATCGAAGCACTCGTTCAGCAGCGACCAGAAGCCGCTGATCGCTAGCGGACCGAAGAGCGCGACGTGCAGATACAGTGCGGCCGCTGCGATGCCCGGCGAGCTCAGCGCCTGGGCACGGATGAAGACGAGGGTGATCGCGCTCGCCGCGAAGAGCCAGGGCGCCACGCGTGCGGGGCCGAAGCGCGCCAGCAGGCGCGAGACGATGACCGTGCCGGCGATCGTGACGATGCCGGCCGCGACCATCGCCTTCGGCAGGTCGCTCGCCGGGAAGGTCGACAGGAAGTAGGCGTCGCGCGTCGTCTTGCTGGCGACGAACTGCGCGAGCATCGCCACCGCGGTCGCGAAGACGGGCCAGACCGATCGTGTGGCGGGTGCGTTGCTCATCATGCGTCGAAGGAGACCCGAGCGCTGGCGTACGCGCGTCGGTGCGCGATGTGCCGCTCGCGGCCGATGTTAGCGGCCCGCGGGCCCGAGACGGCGCGCGGGGAACGAACGTACGCCGGGCCGTGTCCCAGGGAGCTGCGATGGACTGCCGAGATGGGGCGGGGCGGCGCGGACTGGTAGAGTGCCGGGTCCGGCGCACCCGCCGGCTGCCCGTCTGCTGGAGGACCTCATGAGAGCCCGACCCACCGCCGCTTCTTCCATGCGCGGAGTGCGCACGATCGCCCTCGCCTGCTGTCTCGCGCTCGGCGTCGCCGGTGCGGCGTCGGCCAAGGACCCGCTCTTCGCGAAAGGCCTCAAGCGAAAGAACGACCAGACGTACGAGTCGAAGACGAACCTGTTGACCAACCGCATGGCGCGCAACGAGGACGGCACCATCAACGTCGTGGTCGAGATCCCGGCCGGCACCAACCAGAAATGGGAGGTCAGCGAGGACGGGACGAAGCTGCTGTGGCAGAACGATCGAGGCAGCGGTAAGCCCCGACTGATCGACTATCTCTCCTACCCGGGCAACTACGGGATGGTCTCGCGCACCTGGCTCGACCCGGAGAAGGGCGGCGACGGCCAGGCCCTCGACGTGATGGTCCTCGGCACCACCGAGCCCCGCGGCACCGTGATCCGCGCGATTCCGATCGGCGTCGTGCGCGTCGTCGACCGCTTCGAGCAGGACGACAAGATCCTCGCGATCCAGCAGGGCTCGACCTTCAAGGGCGTGACCGACATCGAGAGCCTCGATGCCGAGTATCCGGGTATCTCGGAGATCCTGCGGATCTGGTTCGGCAACGTGCACGGCACGAACGACGTCCAGATGCTCGGTACCGGGTCGCGCGCCCAGGCCAACGCGGTGATCGACTACGCGGCCGAGGCCTTCACGAAGCGGCGGACCTCGGAGAAGGCTGCGCAGAGCAAGTAGTGAGGTAGGGCGCCCGGCGTGCGCTGGGCGCGGCGCGCGGCTCCGCCAATGCCTCGCTTCGGGGCGGGGTCTCCGCATTGTTTCCAGGTCCCGCCGGCACTCGCGCTTCGCGCTGAGGTGCCGGTCCGCGAGGTCACGTCGGCCCCACATGGAGGCGCTTCGGGTGACTTGGCTGCACCGCGCGCCGCGCCCAGCGCACACCGGGATGCGGGGTGGTTCGGGAGGGCGTCAGGGCGTCGTTCGGAGGATCTCGCGAACTCTGGGGCGAGCGGCGCGGGCCTGGTCGTGGAGGTCCAGCTGGCCCCTTGCTCTCAGGAGCTGGTGAGCGGCGGAGCGCGGGAAGCGGGTCTCGTCCCAGCCGAACCAGATCTCTTCGAGGGTGTCGGTGGCGAAGCGGGCGGCGAGCTCGAGCGAGATGCGTTCGAGGGCGAGCTCGAACGATGTGCGTTCGGCGTTCGTGAGCTCGAAGCCGAGCGCTTCGCGGTAGCCGTCGGCGGTGGCCTCGAAGACATCGAGGTCGAGCTCGGCCTCGGGGTCGTCTTCGGGGCGGCGGTTGCACCAGGAGCGCCAGGCGTCGCCGAGGTCGTGGTACAGCGGTCGACGCAGCACGGTGTCGAGGTCGACGAGGGCGCGCGCGACGTCGTGGCCGCCATCGTCCTTCACGAACAGGACGTTGTTGAACTTCGGGTCGCCGTGGATGACGCGCACGGGCAGGTCGCCGAGCGCGGGCCACTCTGCCCGGGCGGCGGCGACGCGGCGGGCGAGCTCGGACACCTCCGCGTGGAACGGGTGATCGCCGTGAGCCGCCACCGCCATCTCGAGCGCGGCGAACGACCGATCGGGCTCGCGATATGCGAAGCCGAGCTCGGCGAGCGGTGCGTCGAAGTCGGCGAGCGCCGAGTGGAAGCGGGCCATCGCGGCGGCCGCGGACCTTGCCGCGGCGGGGGACGGGCATGTCTCGAAGCTCGCGCCGGGCAGCCGCGTCATCAGACGATGATCGGCGCCGCCGTCTCGCCACAGCAGCTCGCCCGCCGCGGTGCGAAGGAGCCGCAGCGTCGGCTCGCCGTGCGCGGCCAGGTGCGCGGTGACCGCCTCGACGTTGCCGTGCACATCCGACGAGAATGCCTCGGCGACCCGCTGTAGGATGAAGGCACCCGCGGAAGAGTCCACGGCCCAGGTGCGGTGGAGCAGGCCGCCTTCGAGTGGCGTGAGCGTCGCAGCCTCGAGCTCGGGCCACGCCGAAGCGAGCCGCTGCAGGAAGGGGGCGTCGTCGCAGAACTCGTCGGACATGGGCAGAATGTCGACGGCTACGGCGTGCGTGGCAAGGAGCCTCTCGTCAGCGGCGTGCGCAGTGCGCGCGACATGGGCGCCGAGGCGCCCATATGACGCCGCGATCGAGACGAAGCGAGCTCGAAATCGTGCACGACTGGCGGGGAAGCCCGATCGCACCCCACGAGAAGGTCCGCCTCGAGCTCTGCCTCGAGCCGACGCAGCTCGTGATCGAGGTCGAGGCGCCGCTGCACTCCGACCCGTCGCCACCGGGGCCACCAGGCTCCTGCGCCGGGCTCTGGAACCACGAGGTCGTCGAGCTCTTCCTGCTCGGCGATGACGACCGCTATCTCGAGATCGAGCTCGGACCGTGGGGCCACTACCTGGTGCTCGAGCTGGCGGGCCCGCGCAACGTCGTCGCGCAGGGGCGGGCGATCGACTACGAGGCGCAACGCGGCGATGCCGGGTGGACCGGCCGCGCGGTGGTGCCCGCGGCCTGGATCCCCGAGTCCATCGGCATCGGCAACGCCTACGCGATCCATGGCACGCAGTCATCGCGGCGCTACCTCGCTCTGCATCCCGTGCCGGGCGACGCGCCCGACTTCCACCGACTCGAATGCTTCGGGCCGATCGGCCTCTGAGCCGAACGTGAGGTGCGCAGCCCCTGCGGCCGATCCCCCACTCGCGCCGTAGCTCAGGCCGTAGCTCACGCCGTAACCAACCGGAACACGAAGGGATGTGCGCGTGATGCCAGCATGCCGCCAATTCACGACTCGGAGTCACGAATCATCACGGCCGCGGTGAAGTCCGATGGGGGACAAATCGCCCAAAGGCGCGACTGCATCCGATCGTTGTCATCCGTGACACGACCCTACACCGATGTGGCGACACGCGATGCGACACGCAAGAATCGCGGATCCCGTATGAAGCCCCCCGGTCGCGCCCCCATCTCCAAGAGACAGCACGCAACACGCACGTGTGCGCGGAGATCGTGAGCGAGATTCGCGAGGGCCGATGTACGCCCGCTGCCCGGCCCGTGATGGGCCCCGAAGGAGGAAGAAGTCTTGGACACTGCCGCAATGAGCGAATCCGCCACTGAAATCGCCACGAACGCGGGCGAGCTGGTCTCGACCTGGGGCCTGTCCGTCATCGGCGCAATCGCCGTCCTCATCATCGGCCGCATGGTGGCCGGGATGATCCGCAACAGCATCCGCAGCGGGCTCGAGCGCGGCGGCACCGACAAGGCGCTGGTGCCCTTCATCAGCAGCATTGCGTACTACGGTGCGCTGACCGTCGTCATCATCGCAGTGCTGAATCTCTTCGGCATCCAGACGACCTCGCTGATCGCCGTCGTGGGTGCCGCCGGCCTGGCCGTCGGCCTGGCGCTGCAGGGCACGCTCTCGAACTTCGCCGCCGGCACGATGCTGCTGGTCTTCCGACCGATCCACATCGGCGACTGGGTCGAGGTCGCCGGCGTTGCCGGCGCTGTGCAGGAGATCGGCATCTTCACGACGACGATCCACACCGGCGACAACGTGAAGATCATCTGCCCGAACACGGCGCTCTATGGCGACATCATCAAGAACTACTCGGCGAACGAGACCCGCCGCATCGACCTCGTCATGGGCATCGGCTACGGCGACGACATCGGTGTCGCGATCGACGCCATGACGAAGATCGTGCAGGCCGAAGAGCGCGTCCTCGCCGACCCCGCGCCGACCATCGAGGTCGCCGAGCTCGGCGACAACTCGGTGAACCTCGTCGTGCGGCCCTGGGTCAAGGGCACCGAGTACTGGCCCACGCGCTTCGCGCTCATGCGCGCGCTCAAGGAGGGCATCGAGGCCGCCGGCTGCTCGATCCCCTACCCGCAGCGCGACATCCACGTCATCGATATGCCGAAGTCGGCCTGAGCCGACGTCGACCGAGAACGAGCGCGCCCCGCTGCGAGACTCGGCGGGGCGCGCGTACGACCACGTTCGCGCGCAACGGAGCGCGCACGGGAGGGGGGAAAGCCATGGTACGGACCAGTGCATGGATGCGCGCGGCGGCGTGCGCGCTCGGCATCACGATGGGCCTCGTGCTCGCAACCACGGAAGCGCGCGCGGACACCATCGAGCTCGAGAACGGTGACAAGATCGAGGCCACCATCGTCGAGGAGACCGACGACGCTCTCATCATCGAGCATCCCGTCTTCGGACGCACGACGATCCCGAAGGACTCACTGAAGAAGGAGGAGCCCGTGAACCCCGGGCTCTTCGGCTCGAGCTTCCTTCGAGGCTGGGAGCGATCGATCGAGTTCGGCTTCAACGGCTCGTCGGGCAACAGCGACAGCATCGGCATCAACGCCGCGATGCGCCTCTTGGGTGAGGGCGACACGTACCGCGCCCGCTTCCGAGCAGCCTACTTCTTCGCCAACCAGCGAGCCCAGGACGAGCCCGACAAGAGGAAGACCACGAACAACGCCTTCACCGACTATCGCCACGACTTCCTGATCTTCGGCGACGCACCCTTCTTCCTCTGGGGCAACGCACGCTACGACTACGACGAGTTCCAGGACTTCGAGCACCGCTTCGCGGGTCAGGGCGGTGCCGGTTGGGACATCTACAACAACGACACGATCATCTGGCTGTGGACAGCGGGTGCCGGCGTCAACTACCAGGCAGGCCGCGTCGACGACACGATCGGCGAGTTCGTGTCCGGCATGGACTTCCGCTGGAACATCATGGACGGCCAGTCTCTCAGGGCGGATACGTACTACTACGCCGACTTCCAGCGCTGGTCCGACTTCCGTTTGCTCTCGAGCCTGCTCTACGAGATATCGCTCGGCTGGGTCGACGGCCTCGCGCTGAACGCCGGCCTGAAGAACGAGTACCGCCACGAAGTCCTCCCGCCCGAGCCCCCCGACTTACGCAACAAGAACAACAACCTCCAGTACTTCGGCGGCCTCACCTACAACTTCTGACTCCGGATCACGCGGCCACCTCGCGCAGAGAGCGCGCGAACCTGGTTGCCAGGGTCGCGGTTTCGGGGTGTCGTCCTCACCTTCCGCGCGGCTGCGGGTCGGTAAGCGGGACGCTTCGGGTTCAGAGCGCGGCTTGGCAGGTCTGCCGAGCCGCGCTCCAAGTTGCGGGCGACACCCCGAAACCGCGAGCTGGGCATTCAAGCCTCGCGATGGTGTCGGCGGTGGTCCCCACGATCGCTTCGCATCAACCCATCGACCCTCGGCTTCAGCGCCTCGTGTCGATCCCACAACGCGACCCGAGCCAAGCTCGAACCCCCCGCCCCACCGAGTCCCCTACCCCGCCCCGAGCCACGCGCCGAGATCGACACGAGGCGCTGAAGCCGAGGGTCGATGCCCCAAACAAAGAGACCGCGCGGATCCCTCTCCCCCCGCCCGCGAAGCTCGGACGCCTGCCCTCGGGATTTCGGGGTGTAGCCCGCAGCTTGGAGGGCAGCTCTGTCGACCTGCCAGGTCCCGCCGCGCGCCGCAGGCACCGCGTATACCGA
>CAYYSY010000390.1:0-2702 GCA_964474355.1 uncultured Spirochaetaceae bacterium
ACGACGCACTCGACTACCACACTTCGGCCGCGACGCTCGGCAAGGAGCCCTTCGCCGACCTGCGCGAGGGCAAGGTCACACTCCCGCTGCTGCTCGCGCTGAAGCGCTGCACGCACGCCGAGCGCGAGCAGGTGGCGGCCATCTTGAAGCAGGCGGCGCGTCACGCGAACGACGCCATCGCGCCGGGCGCGATGCCCGACGGCGCGGGCGGCGGCCCGGCCGCCGATGCCGCGCTCGACTTCGCCCCGGTGCTCGACCTGATCGACCGCCATCACGGCTTGACCGACTCGCTTCGCCGCGCCGACGAGCACGTGCGACGGGCGACCCACGCGATCGCTGCGTTCCCGGACGGGCCGGCCAAGCAGGCGCTGCGGAGTGCAGCGGTCTTCGCGGTCTCTCGCGAGCGCTGATCGCGTATCAGCAAGAAGAAGCCGCGGCCCACCCCGCCGCGCCGAACGATCCACCCCCGTGGTCCCGGGGAACCTGTCCGATGATTCGAATGCAACTCGTGCCGGGGCGGATGGCCCGCCCGGCAACGACCCGCGTGCTCGCGGCCGCGCTCCTGCTCGGCCTGGTGGCGATGGCCGCGCCCGCCTGGTCCGCAGGCACCGCCGCGCCTTCGGGCGTGACGGTGAACATCAACACGGCGAGCGCCGAGGAGCTCCAGGCCCTGCCGGGCATCGGCGAGGCCAGGGCGGCCCAGATCGTCTCGCTGCGAAAGGAGCGGGGCGCCTTCCGGAGCGTCGACGAGCTGCTCGAGGTGCGCGGGATCGGCCCGGCGATGCTCGAGCGGCTCCGGCCGCAGGTGTCGCTGAGCGGCAAGACGCGGCTCGGCGGTGCCGAGCCCGCGAAGAAGGCGGGGCGTTAGCCCGGCCCGAGGCACGACCGAAGGGCGCCGCCGTCCGGCGAGGCGGTGGCGTCCGAGGTCGTCGCCCGGCACCAGAAGCGCTCTCGGTGCGACGGGCGACTTTCGGGCCGGACCTCTAGTCTCGCCCGATGCCCCCCATCCCGGCATCGTCGAGGAGCGCCCACCCGCGTCCGGCCACGCCCGCTGCCGCGCGGCGATGGGCGAGGACGCTCGCTGCGCTGCTGATCGTCCCGGCGTGTGGGGTGCTCGCGTCGTTGCTGCTCGTCTCCGCGCATGCGGTGTTCGCTGCCGAGGGCGAACGCGCTGGCGACGTCGGTCCCGAGCCGTCCGACGTACGCCGGGTCGTCTCGCTCAACCCATCGCTCACGGCGATCGCGATCGCGCTCGGTGCGCGGGACCGGCTGATCGCCATCGACGACTACTCGGCGCGGCTCGAGCCGGCGCTCGACGCGCTGCCGCGCGTCGGCGGCCTGCACTCGCCGAACCTCGAGGCCGTGGTCGCGCTCGAGCCCGACGTGGTCGTGCTCGTCCCGAGCGTCGCGCAGCGCGACTTCCGCGGCCGGCTCGAGGCCCTCGGCATTCGCGTCGAGGTGTTCGAGAACACGCGCTTCGACCAGGTGCTCGAGAACATCGAGCGTATGGGCGGCATGCTCGGGCGCGAGGCCGAAGCCGCGGCGCGCATCGCCGCCATCGAGGGCGCGCGGGGACGTGCGGCGGCGGTCGGTGCCGATCGAGGGGCGCCGAAGGTCGCGCTCGTCATCCAGCGCGAGCCGCTCTACGTGGTGGGCCGCGGGAGCTTCCTCTCCGAGATGCTGGCGATGCTCGGTGCGCGGAGCCTCGGCGATGTGTTCGACGAGCCCTATCCCCGGGTCGACGTCGAGTGGCTCGTCGCGTCGGCGCCGGACGTGATCGTCGACCTGACCGAGGATCCGTCGAGCGCCGAGCGCCATTGGCAACGCTTCCCCAGCATGCCCGCGGTGAAGGCGGGCCGGGTGCATGCGGTGCCCGCGGCGCTCGTCAGCCTGCCCGGACCCGACCTCGACCGTGCGCTCGCAACGCTCGCCGGCGCGCTCTACGGCGACGATGCGGCGCGGGCCGTCGCAGGTGCGGTCGCCGGCCACGAGACCTCGCCCAGCGTCGATGACGTCGCCTCTCGGGACGAATCGTCGTGAGGTCCCTCACCACGACGCGTCTCGTCTTCGTGCTCGGCGCGCTCGTGCTCTTCGCGGGGCTCGCTGCCGTGCTCGGTCTGCTCGTCGGTCCGAGCGGCCTCTCGCCGGGCGAGATCCTCGGCGCGCTCGCACCTGGCGCCGAGGGTCCCGCCGCCGACATCGTACGCGGCATCCGGCTGCCTCGGGTCGTGCTCGCGCTGCTCGTCGGCGCGTGCCTCGCGGTCTCGGGCGTCGTATTCCAGGCGCTGCTCCGCAACCCCCTCGCCGATCCATTCATCCTCGGCATCTCGGGAGGCGCGGCGCTGTCGGGCATCGCGGTGCTCTCGCTGGGCTCGCTCGTCGGACTGGGCATGAGCGCGGTCCCGCCCGCGGCGTTCGCGGGCGGCGTCGCCACGACGGCGCTCCTCTATCTGTTCGGCGGCTTCGGCGCGCGCTTCTCGCCGACGCACCTGCTGCTGACCGGCGTCGTCTTCAATGCGATCGCGAGCGCAGCGATCGTGTTCCTCGCGTCCGCATCGGGGCTCATCGAGAGCGCGCGCATCTTCGTCTGGCTGATCGGCAGCCTGGCATCGACGCGCATCGAGCTCGTCGGCTGGGTGGCGGTGTTCCTCGCGGTCGGCCTCGGCGTGGCCGCCGTGCTCGCGCGCTCGCTCGACGTGCTC
>CAYYSY010000391.1:0-3764 GCA_964474355.1 uncultured Spirochaetaceae bacterium
ATGCGAGCGCCCGGCTGTCCGCGCCGAAGCGGCGCGCGTCGGCGAGCACGTAGAAGGCGCCCGCCGGCGCCCGCGCCACGCCGAAGCCCAGCGCACGCAGGCCGGCCACGAGTCGGTCGCGGCGGGGGCGGTCGCGGTCGCGCCTGGCCGCCACCTCGGCCGCCCCGTGCTCGAGCGCCGCGATGCCCGCATGCTGGACGAACCGGCTCGCCGAGATGAAGAAGCTCTGCTGCATGATCTGCAGCCGCCGCACGTCCGCCTCGGGCGCCACGACCCAACCGAGCCGGAAGCCCGTCATCGCGTAGCGCTTCGAGAAGCCGTCGAGGGCGTAGACCGGCGACGAGCCCTCGACCTCGAGAGCCGACACGATGCCGTCGGCCTCGTAGGTGAGTCCGTCGTAGATCTCGTCGGACACGATCGGGAGCCCGGCGGCCGCGAGCGCCTCGAGCGTCTCGCGGGACAACACCGCTCCGGTCGGGTTCGCCGGCGAGCCGACGATGACGGCCCGGGTGCGCTCGGTGCGCGCCGCGAGGATCGCGTCGACCTGAACGCTGAATCCATCCTCCGCGCGGGTCGGCACGAACACCGGCTGCCCGCCACAGAAGCGGACGAAGTTCGGGTAGCAGGGGTAGTGCGGCGTGGGGACGAGCACCTCGCCGCCATGCTCGAGCAGCGACGCGAAGACCAGCAGCAGCGCCGGCGACGTACCGCTCGTGACCATCACCCGCCCGGCCGGCACGCTCACGCCGAAGCGGCGCGCGAGGTCCGCACAGATGGCCTCGCGCAGCTCGACGAGGCCGCGGCTGTCCGTGTAACGGGTCTCGCCCCCGAGGAGAGCCTCGCTGCACGCGGCGAGCGCGGCGGGCGGCGGGGCGCCGTCGGGCTCGCCGATCTCGAGGTGCAGGATGTCGCGGCCGGCTGCCTCGAGCTCGAAGGCCCGCTCCATGACCTCCATGGCCAGAAAGGGCTCGAGCGCGGAGACGCGCGGGCTCGGGGCGCTCGAGTGCGGCGAGGACATGGCGGCCAAGTAGCCGACCCGGCGCTGCCGTGTCAACCGGAGCGGCTCTGCCACATTGCGTTGCAAGTGCCCGGAATTCCGACCGTTTCGAGCCGCCCGGTCTTTGACACCCGGGCGGCCGGTGGCTACCGTCCGCGCGTTGCGGAGGCCGGTCTCGCCAAGCGGCAGTGTCGCACCCGGTGCGGCTGGCCCGGCATCGCACCGACACGGGTGGCTTGCGCCCCCGCCCCTCGAGCCAACCCGCGTCCATCCGCGTGGAGGTGATCCTTCGATGTCACACCCGCCGCACCCGACCGAGCCCGGAACGGACTCGAGCGCGCCCGACTCGGGCCTCGGCGCCGAGCCCGGTCTCGGCAAGGGCGTGCAGATCGCCATCGGCGTCTTCGTCGTCGCCGCCCTGCTCGGCTGGTACGGCTGGACGAATCTCGAGCAGGGATCGTCGTTTCAGTACTTCCAGGACCTCGACGAGTTCATGGCCGAAGCCCCTCCGCCCGCGGACGTCGGCCTGCGCGTGCATGGCTACGTCGCCAATGCGTCGATCGAGCGCGACCTCGAAGGCAAGGAGGTGCGCTTCCGGGTGCAGAACGACCCGCCGCACGCCGCCGGCGACGCGGAGCAGACACTTCGCGTGGTCTACGCCAGCCTCGAGACGCCCGATCTCTTCAAGGACGGCGCGGAGGTCGTGCTCGAAGGTCACATGAGCACCACCGAGGCCGGCACGGTCTTCGTGGCGGACAACGTATTGGCGAAGTGCCCGTCCAAGTTCGAGGCCGAGCTCGCGGGCGAGCACGCCGAAGAGGCCGGCACCGCCCTGTAGTCAACAGACAAGCGCCGGCGCCCACTCGACGTAACATCACCCGCCGCTTCGCCGCGCCGCGCGCGGACGTGAAGGAGCCCAAATGCCCGACCTCGGCCTGGACGCCCTGCGATTCGCCCTCGTGGCGACCATCGCGGGCATCGTGGCCGGCGTCTACGCCGGTATGACCAAGCGGGACGACGTCGCGAAGGTCGCCGAGCGCGCCGTCTACGTGACCTTCGGGTTCATGACCGTGGCGATGATCTGCCTGTTCTGGGCACTCGGCACGAACGACTTCTCGCTCGCCTACGTTGCCAAGCACTCGGCGCGCACCATGCCCCTGCACTATCGGCTCGGAGCGCTCTGGGGCGGACAGGCCGGCAGCCTCATGCTGTGGGGCTGGCTCGTCGCCGTCTACGGTGCAGCCGCGATGTGGGCCAATCGCAGGAGCAACCGCACGCTCGTGCCCTGGGTCGCGGCGATCCTGCTCGCGAACGTCGGCTTCTTCCTCGTGCTCACGAACTTCGTGACCATCCCCTTCGAGCGGCTGCCTCATACCCAGGTGATCTCGGACGGCACGGGCCTGAACCCGCTGCTGCAGCACCCGGTCATGATGATCCACCCGTTGATGCTCTACTTGGGCTTCACCGGCTTCGCGGTGCCCTTCGCGTTCGCGATGGCGGCGTTGATCACCGGCGAGCTCGGCACGACCTGGTTCCGCACGACGCGCCGCTGGACGCTCTTCGCCTGGACCGCGCTCTCCATCGGCATCGTGCTCGGCGGGCGCTGGGCGTACGAGGTGCTCGGCTGGGGTGGCTACTGGGCGTGGGATCCCGTCGAGAACGCATCGCTCATGCCCTGGATCGCCGGAACCGCGTATCTGCACTCGGTGATCATCCAGGAAAAGCGCGACATGCTGAGGATGTGGAACGTCGTGCTGATCGGCCTGACCTATGGCCTGTGTCTGTTCGGCACGTTCCTCACGCGCAGCGGCGTCGTGCAGTCGGTGCACTCGTTCACGACGTCGGGCCTCTTCGGGACGATCTTCCTCTCGTACGTCGTCATCGTGCTGGTCGGCTTCTTCGGCTGCACCCTCTGGCGCCGCAAGGAGCTGCGCAGCCCGCAGCGCATCGAGAGCATGGTCTCGCGCGAGGCGAGCTTCGTGCTGAACAACTGGGCGTTCATGGCGTTCCTGGTCGTGGTCTTCTGGGGGACGATGCTGCCGGTCTTCTCAGAGGCGATCTCGGGACAGCGCACGACGCTGGGCCCGAAGTTCTTCAACCAGATGTCCGGGCTCGTCTCGATCGCCCTGCTCCTGCTGACGGGGATCGGGCCGCTGGTGGCATGGCGCCGCGCGAGCAGCGCGAGCCTGCGGCGCCAGTTCGTGTGGCCCTCGGTCATCGGCGTGACGACGAGCGTGGTGCTCGGCGCCGTCTTCTGGGGGCGTGCGGGCTTCTGGGCCGTCTGCATCTGGGGCCTGGCCGCATTCATCATCGCGGGCGTCGTGCAGGAGTACGCCCGCGCGATCCGCGCCCGCGTGCGCCGTCACGGCGAGTCGCCGATCGCCGCGCTCGGCACCCTGCTCTCGAAGAACCAGCGCCGCTACGGCGGCTACGTCGTGCACGTGGGCGTCGTGCTCATGGTGATCGGCTTCAGCGGCTCGATCTTCAACCACGAGCAGCTCGAGAACGTGCGGGTCGGCGAGAGCATCGAGTGGAACGACTACCGCCTCGAGTACCGCACGGCCGACCCGATCCCCGAGCAGCACTACGGCGGCGCGACGGCGCGGCTGGCCCTGTATCGCGACGACGAGGGACTCACGATGATGGAGCCCGAGCGGCGCGTGTACTGGCTCGAGGATCAGCCGAACTCGATCCCAGCGATCTACTCGACGTGGCGCGAGGACGTGTACGTGATCCTGAACGCCATCGAGGCCGACGGCTCGGCGAC
>CAYYSY010000392.1:0-6948 GCA_964474355.1 uncultured Spirochaetaceae bacterium
TCGGGCAAGGGCATCGTCGCGCACGTCGAGCTCTTCGACCTGTACCGCGGCGAGTCGCTCGGCGCCGGCCGCAAGTCGCTCGCGTACCACGTGCTGCTGCAGTCCGGCAGCAAGACGCTCAGCGACAAGGACGAGCAGAAGTTCCTGAAGCGCTTCGGGCAGGCGGTCGAGCAGCTTGGCGGAGAGCTGCGGAGCGGATGACCGGAAGCCATCGTCCGGCGCTCGCGATCGCCAGCTCGTAGAGTGATCCAATGAGGCTCACTGCGACGGAATCGGCTCGGTCCGACCTGAGCATCCTCACGACCTGGGTCTGCGCGCTGACGTGCCTCTTCCCCCTGGCCTGTCGGGATGACTCGTCGACGGACGCTGCGACACCTTTGCGCGCTCGCACCGTCGTCCACCTCGTCGATCATCAGGTGCTGCCCGCTGCCGCGCGCGAGCGGCCGACGCAGCGGGCCCGGGTCGGTGGCGTCTCGATGGAGGTGCTGCGTCCCGCGCCTCTCGCGCCCGGCGGGCCGGGCCCGCAAGCGATCCGGACCTCGCCCATTCGTGTGTCGGAGGGCGACGTCCTCGAGCTCTCGATCGGCGTCTCGACGCCGAAGGACGCGCGCCCCGCCACGCCCGTCCACTTCGCGGTCGTCGCCCTGTCCGACGCCCGACGGCGCGAGATCTTCGCCGAGCGCTGGCCGCCGGCTGCGCCGAGCGATGCACCGCAGGCCTCGGCCTGGCAGTCGCATCGCGTGGCGCTCGACGATCTCGCCGGTGCCGACGTCGAGCTGATCTTCGAGACGCGACCCGCCGAGGAAGGCACGGCCGCGCGAGGACGCCCGGTCTGGGGCGCGCCGACGGTGCTCTCACGATCGGCCGCGGCCGCTCCCTCCGAGCGCCCCAGCTTCGTGCTCGTCTCGCTCGACACCCTGCGCGCGCGCAGCATGAGCGTCTACGGACACGAGCTCGCGACGACGCCGCGATTCGAAGAGCTCGCCGAGCGAGGCACGCTCTTCGCGAACGCGTCGACGACGTTCAGCAGCACGTATGGCGCGCACCTCGGCATGCTGACGGGGCGCTACTTCTGGTCGTCGAATCTCTCGCCCCTCGAGCGGATCGAGGGTGGGCAGGGACTCTTCCTCGCCGAGAGGCTGCGCGCTGCCGGCTACTCGACGGCGGCCTTCACCGAGAACGCCCTGCTACGCGGCGCGTCGGGCTTCTGGAACGGCTTCGCCACGTACTTCGAAGACAAGCAGGTCAAGCGGGGCGCCGGGGCCGCAGCGGAGACGTTCGAGCGTGCACTCCGGTGGACCCGTGCACACGCCGATCGTCCCTTCTTCCTCTTCGTGCACACGTATCAGGTCCACGCGCCGTACTCGCCACCGCAGGACTACACGGGCCTCTTCACCGAGATCCTCGAAGAAGACGGTCCTGCGCCACCTGACTGGATCGGCCCGATCGACGACGCGACGAGAGAGGCGATCCGGGGCGCGCGCCTGTCCTACGAGCAGGAGGTGCGATACCTCGACCAGCTGCTGGCCGAGTTCATCTCGAGCATGGAGGCCACCCTGGGCGACCACCCGGTCGTCTTCGTCATCACCTCCGACCACGGCGAGGAGTTCTTCGAGCACGGCCGAGCGCTCCACCATCAGCTCTACGAAGAGGTCCTCCACGTTCCGCTGCTCGTCCTCGGGCCGTCGACGGGCTCTCCCGGGCGTCGCATCGAGCAGAGCGTCTCGCTCGTCGACATCGTGCCGACGGTGCTCGAGCTCGCGAACGCAGGCCACGCCCCGGGCGTGGACGGCGCGTCCCTCGCGCCACTGCTCACCGACGCCGACTCGGCGACGACGCATGTCGATCGGGTCATCTGGGCCACGAACGCCCAGAAGGCGCTGGGGGGCTCGGGGCAGGCCTTCGCGGCGCGGCGCGGCGATCACAAGTGCGTCCAGGAGGAAGGGTGGCCGTCGGCTCGCTGCTTCGATCTCGCATCGGACCCGGCCGAGCGGGTGAGCCTCTCGCCTGGCGCGCATCCCGCCTTCGCGTCGCTCGTGGAGGAGCTCGCCGCCTATCGTGCGCGGCTGGCGGTGGGGGCCGGCGAGCCGGACGGCGACGACGCGCTCGAGGTCGACCCCGAGCTCCAACGCAAGCTCGAGGCGCTCGGCTACATCGAATAGGGCGATCGAGACGGGCGATCGAGACGGCGCGAACCATCCAGCGACGAACGGGTGCGGAGACCGAGCGCCTCAGGCCGCGACGCTGCTCCGCACACGCTGGTGCTTGTTCTTGACTGCGAAGTCGGCGACGTGCGACGCGCACCAGGCGTTGGGCTTCACCAGCACCGGGAAGCCGCTGCCCGCCACCATGCCCGCGAGCTGCTTCACGTAGTCGCTCGAGTCGTAACGCGTGTCCGGATTGGCATCGACGTGCACCCAGATCTGCTCGTTCTCCGTGGGCAGCTCGAAGGTGCGATTCATCTCGATGGCGAGCTCGAGGCTGAACCAGGTCTCACTCGAGAGCTTCTCGAAGAGCGAGATGTCCTTGCGCTCGTGGCGGCGCGTGTAGAACACCCGGCCGCCCTTCCCCGGGTTGAGGACGCACGCGACGGTCACGAACTCCATGCGATGCGCCGACTTCTGGGCGTCGGTCCCGATGTGCACGACGTGCCCGAGGTCGAGGAGCTGTCCCACCGAGTCCATCAAGTCGAGGGTCTCCACACCGGAGAGCGTCCACCAGCGTGCATCCACGATGTTGCCTGCATTCATGTCCGGTCTGGCCATCGATCATCCTCGAGCGAAGGTGCGGGGCGCGGCGCTTGCGCGGCGCACGGGTGCCCGCACGACCTTTGCGATCGACGCGGACCCCAGAAAAGACGAACCCCCGTGCCGACATGGGCACGGGGGCGCGAGATGATGCGAGCGATGATGGGTCCGGCGGCAGGCCTCGCTCGCCGGAGCATCCGAGCGGCGTCGGGTGTACACGGCCAGGACGAGTGTCTCGAGCTGGCCAGCGCGTCTGGCACGCGAAGTGGGGCACCCGTCACCGCGCCCCGGTGGAGGAGCGGTGTGAAATCGGCCGCCTGCTCGTGTGGCTCGAGGCCGTACATGGGTCGCGCGCCCCTCCACGTTACGCCGAACGAAGAAGCTCTGGCTGCCATCCCGGACCCGTTCGGGCCGGGATCGGCGCCCGTCTTCGTTGGGGCAGGAGGGTAAAGGCCCCGGGCGAACGAAGTCAAGCCCGGCGGGGCGCCGTCACCGGCGCGTCACACGCTCGCGAAGGCCGGCGCATGCGCCCTCCCCTCGCGGTACCGGCCAGAAACGAGAAGGCCCCCGTCCTCTCGGACCGGGGGCCTCCGTGTTCGCGATCGGTGCCTGGATCAGGCGAACTTCATGCTGCCGTTGTCGATCACCACGGCGCCGTCCTGGTTCTTCGTCTGGTAGACGCACTCGTTCCCGTCCACCCACATGCTGACCGTCAGCGCGTCGCCGGGCATGACGGGCTTGCTGAAGCGGCCGTACATCGACTTGAACTTGCTCGGGTCGCCGCCGCAGAGCGTGTGCAGCAGCGCGCGGCCGGTGAAGCCGTAGGTGCACAGACCGTGGAGGATCGGCTTGTCGAAGCCGCCCATCTGCGCGAACGACGGGTCGCTGTGCAGCGGATTGCGATCGCCCGAGAGGCGGTACGTCAGCGCCTGATCTTCGCGCGTCTCGTACGTCACCTCGTGGTCGGGGGCTCGGTTCGGGGCCTCGAACTTGCCCGACGGGCCACGCTCTCCGCCGAATCCACCCTCGCCGCGGAGGAAGACCGACATCATCACCTTGAGGAGCGGCTTGCCCGTCGACACGAGGGTCGACTCGCTCTCGAGCTCGACCACTGCGCCGCTGCCCTTGTCCCACATCGCCGCGATGCGGCCGACGCTCTCGATCTCGCCTTCGGGCGGGATCTCGTCGAAGAGCTCGATGCGCTCTTCACCGTGGACGAGCAGCGCCGGGTTGAACGAGCCGATCTTGTTCATCGGCACGCCGCCGCCGCCGAGGATCACGGCCATGGTGGGCAGCACGCGCTGGGGCGTGTCCTTGGTGTTCTCGGTGGTGAAGGCGAGCTCGCTGGTGCCGGCGCCGACGCCCACCGCGTAGAGCAGCGCGTCCTTCGAGGTCCAGGATCGCTTGACGGGGTCACCGGTGGCGCCAACGGCGCTGGGATCGACGGGCATGGGGAGGTCCTCTCTTCTGTTCTTCTGTCTCGGTCGGTTTCGGTTCCGCCGTTCTTCCGATCGGCGATGGCTCGCGAGCCCGAGCTCGCGGGGAGCCCTTTGAGGGTGGCAGATCCGGCGACGCGGGGCGAGATGCATTCGAGCAGAGCAGGCGCGTGGCGAGCCGCGCCCGTGTCCTCTTGCGCGGATCGGAAACAAGAGCGTATGATCGGAAAGTCGCGCCGATCCCCCGGCGCCGTGCTCCGGAGTCCCCCGCCCCATGCCCACCGACTTCCAGCGAGGCCTGATCCTCACCGCCGACACGGCGCGCGCGAAGGTCGATCTCGGCATCCGCGCCGAGGCCGCCGGCTTCGACAGCGTCTTCAACGTCGAGTTCTTCAATCAGCACGCGTTCCCGGTGCTCGGCGCGCTGGCCCAGGCGACGTCGCGCGTGCGACTCGGCACCGGCATCGCGAGCGCCTTCGTCCGCTCGCCGCTGCTGCACGCAACGGCCGCCATGGATCTCCACGAGCTCTCCGAGGGTCGGATGATCCTCGGGCTCGGCAGCGGCACGTCGCGCATGAACGAGGAGTGGTTCGGGGTGCCCTTCTCGCGGCCCGCCGCGCGCATGACCGAGCTCGTGCGTCTGCTGCGTGCCGCCTTCGCCGCGGCCTCGGGCTTCGGGTTCCGCTTCGAGGGCGAGTTCTTCGACCTGAAGATCCCCGTCTACACGCGGCCGGGCCTGCCCGAGGCGCCCATCGGCCTCTGGGTCGCGGGCGTGAACGAGCGCATGATCGGCGCGGCGGGCAGCGTCGCCGACGCGCTCGTCGGGCACCCGATCGCCCCCCGCGACTGGCATCGCGAGAAGACCCTGCCCGGCCTGCGCGCGGCCGAGCAGACGGCGGGCCGCGCCGAGGGCGAGTGCCGGCTCGTCCCCTATGTGCTGACGTCGATCAACGAAGACCGTGCCCAGGCGATCCACGACGCGAAGTGCCAGATCGGCTTCTACTACACCGTCTCGGTCTACCGCACGATCCTCGACCACTTCGGCCTGGGACACGTCGCCGATGCGTGCCGCGCCGCCCTGCCGAGCTTCGACGTGAAG
The DNA here is from genome assembly GCA_964474355.1 of uncultured Spirochaetaceae bacterium. Taxonomy (GTDB): domain Bacteria; phylum Myxococcota_A; class UBA9160; order UBA9160; family UBA4427; genus CAYYSY01. The sequence goes on from CAYYSY010000392.1 coordinate 5,283, forward strand.
GCGATGGCCGAGGCGATCCCCGACGACCTCGTCGACCAGATCGCCATCGCCTGCACGCCCGACGAGGCGGTCGATCGACTCGAGCAGTGGAGCGACCTGACCGACGAGGTGCTGCTCTATGCGCCCCAGGTCGGCGTCGCCCCGGGTCGCGTGCGTGACAACCTCGACGCCATCCTCGACCTCTTCGGTCGCAGCCAGTAGGAGCCCGACGCATGCCCCCCAAGCAGAGCCTCGCCATGGTGCACACCGCCCCGCGCACGCTCGAAACGCGCAGCCTGCCCGTGCCCGAGATCGACGACGACACGGCGCTGCTCCGGATCGAGGCGTGCGGCATCTGTGGCAGCGACTACGAGCAGTACGAGGGGATGCTCCGCACGCCGATGCCCGCGGTGCCCGGCCACGAGCCCCTCGGTGTCATCGAGGCCATCGGCGACGCCGCCGCGAAGCGCTGGGGCGTCGACGTCGGCGATCGCGTGGCGGTCGAGACGATGATCGCCTGCCACTCGTGCACGACGTGTCTGGGCGGCTCCTACCACCTGTGCGCGCGCAAGAAGATCTACTCCTACGTGCCGCTCAACATCGAGCCCGGGCTCTGGGGCGCCTACGCCGAATACATGGTGCTCGCGAGCGGCAGCGTCGTGCACAAGATCGACCCCACCCTGCCCGTCGAGCACGCGGTCATGTTCAACCCGCTCGGGGCGGGCTTTCGCTGGGGCGTCGAGATCCCCGGCACCGGCCCCGGCGACACGGTGGCGATCCTGGGCCCCGGCCAGCGCGGACTCTCCTGCGTCGTCGCCTGCAAGCATGCCGGCGCCGAGAAGGTCTTCGTCACGGGCCTCGCCGCCGATGCGCGCAAGCTCGAGCTCGCCCGGCGCTTCGGCGCCGACGCCACCATCGACGTCGACAGCGAGGACCCGGTACGCCGGATCAAGGAGCTGACCGATGGGCGGGGGGTCGACGTCGTCGTCGACGTGTCTTCGTACGCGACCGCACCCATCGTGCAGGCCATCGACATGGTGCGACCCGGCGGCACCGTCGTGCTCGCGGGGGTCAAGGGCTTCAAGGCGATCCCCGACTTCGTGTCGGACAAGGTCGTGCTGAAGGAGGTGAACATTCGCGGGGCCATCGGCGTCACGTCGTCGGGCTACCGCAGCGCGATCCGCATGCTCGAGGCCCGCTCGACGCCGCTCGTCGAGATGCACACGCACAAGTTCGATCTGCGCGACGCCGAGCGCGCGATCCAGACGCTGGCCCGCGAGATTCCGGGTGACGAGTCGATCCACTCGTGCCTGATCCCCGACTCGTGAGCCCCCATTCACCGAGCCAGAGACTTCATAGACGAGGGAAGAACGAGCGTGGATGAGATTCGAAGCTGGGTAGAAGAGTCGGGCTATGGACGCTCGCTGGGCGTGCAGGTCGAGGATGCGAGCCCGGAGCGCTGGCGCTTCAAGCTCCCCTATGAAGATCGCAACTCGAACCCCGGCCAGGCGCTGCACGGCGGCTGCGCCGCGTCGCTCGGGCTGATCGGCGCGCAGGCCGTCGCCCGCGCGAACCTCCCCGAAGCACCGGGCGGGGTCCACACGGCCGGGCTGCAGGTCGGCTATCTCGCAGCGGCCATCGGGGAGGACGTGTTCGCGACGGCGACCCTGCTGCGCCGCGGCAAAGC
>CAYYSY010000393.1:0-2543 GCA_964474355.1 uncultured Spirochaetaceae bacterium
ATCTCGACGGCGAGCGCGCCGTCCTCGGCGCTGACCTCCGGGGCGCCGCCCTCGCGAACGAGGCGGTTGAAGGCCATGTGCTGGAAGTAGGTCGACCCGTGGTGGTCACCGGCGGCCAGCGCCTCGGGATCGACTGGAACGACGCGGCGCTCGGACGCTGTCGAGTCGCGGGGCGCGATGAGGAGCTCCGCCGCGCGCTCGATGCCGTCGCCGCGAATCCGCGACGGGCCGGGGATGAAGGCCTCGACCTTGGCCCGGTCGCCCACCGCGCTCAGATGCTCCTGAAAGTACGAGCCCTCGGCGAACATGCACTGCTCGAGCGCTGCGCGCACGCCGCTCGCGAAGTCGACGATGACGAAGGCGTTGTCGATGATGTCCGGTCGCTGACCGGCGTACTCCTCGTCGAGATGATTCACGTCCTGGCCACCCGAGGCGTAGACCCGCGTCGGTCGAGCGTCGACGACGAGACGCATCAAGTCGAAGAAGTGGCAGCACTTCTCGACCAGCGTGCCCCCGGTGTTGCGCGCGAAGCGGTTCCAGTCGCCGACCTTGCGCAGGAACGGGAAGCGGTGCTCGCGGATCGAGAGCATGCGCAGTTCGCCGATCGCTCCCGAGCGAACCGTGTCGACGAGCTGCGCCACGGGCGGCATATAGCGGTACTGCATCGCCACCCACAGCGGCGCGTTGCGTGCGGCGACGCGCTCGACGATGCGCGCGCAGTCCCCGCTGGTCGTGCACAGGGGCTTCTCGATGAGCACCGGCAGGTCAGTCTGGAGGATGTCGTCGAGCAGCGCGGCGTGCGTGTGATTCGGACTCGCGATCACCACAGCGTCGACGATGCCGGCGTCGAGCAGCGCGCGATGGTCGGTGAATTCGCGCACGTCGTCACCGGCGAGGCGGACTGCGCGGCCGCGCATCTCCTCGTCCGGGTCGGCGATGGCGGTGACACGTGCATCTTCGAGCAGATGGATGTTGCGGATGTGCTCGCGGCCCATCATGCCCGCGCCGACGATCGCGTACCGGATCATGCGAGCGAGAGCACCGGAATGTCGAGGTAGCGCGCGAGCTGGTGCAGCTGCGGCGTGAGATCGCCGTAGCCGATGGAGTAGTGATGCTCGAGCCCCTCGCGCATGACGCGATCGAGCACCTCATGCGCCGGACGCGCGAAGCGCGCGACACCGGACGTGCCGGTGTAGCTCATCGGTGCACGCAACATCTCGCCGCGCGCCACGACCAGGCGCAGCTCGTTGCGCGCCTGGCTGAGCCGGGCGATCGTGATCGGCCCCGGCTTGAGCGTGAACTCGTTGAGCAGGGGCTTCTTGCGATTGGTGTGAATCGTCGCGCGCTTCTCGGACTCGCCGTCGGCGAGCGAGAGTGGCGCGAGCCCGCAGTGCCAGAAGACCACGCTGTCGTCGGCCTCGTCGACGTTGACCATGTCGGCCATGAAGGCGGGGCCCTCGCCGAGCCACTGCAGGATCAGCGTCGTCAGCGTGCCGTGCACGTCGGCCTCACAGCCGCACGGGATCAGATCCTCGTTCATCAGTGCCATCGCGCCGCAGGCGGCGCAACCGTAGTCGGTGAAGAACTCTGGCCAGCAGCGCACGGCCAAGCCCGCGTAACCCCGCTCGGTCGCGAGGTTGCGTAGCGTGACGTAGGCCTTGAGGCTCTTGTCGAGCGGCTCCGCCTCCATCTCGTCGAGGTTGTCGAGCGCGCCCTCGAGGCGTGCGCGCACCGGCCCGGTCGCCTCGGCGGAGACGCTCGCCGCGCGCTCGAAGAAACCGTCGAGGGCGAGCGCCTCGACCTCGACCCCCGCGAGGTCGCGGAGAGCGTCCGCATCGTAGCTGCACGTGTCGAATCCGTCCGGGTGCGTGCCGAGCACCCCGATCCTGGTCGATCGCAGCCGCTTCACGACCTCTCCGATCGCGGCCATCGCGGAGATGGTCCGCAGCGCCTGCGCATCACCGGGGGGGCGGTGCACGTAGTCGTAACGCTGTCCCGCCCGACCCAACGCGTGGCCGGCGAGATTGATCCCGCACAGCGAGTTCAGGCGCAGCCGGTCGCCGTCGCGCGGCTCGGGGAACGACCACAGCAGGAGCGGAGCGTCGATCTCGGACGCGAACTCGACGGTCATCGTCGCGTCGGTGAACGTCACCTGCAGGATCAGCAGCAGGTCGAGCTCCACTGCGCGCAGGCCCGCGACCGCCCCGCGCGCCGCGTCCGCGTCGAAGAGCAGCTCGGGGCTGCCGTGGATCTCCATGCCGAGGCCGCCGAGCGCCACGAACGCCTCGCTCGCGGTGCGCTCGGCGAGCGACACGTCGAAGGTCGGTCGCGCGAGCGCGACCACGCCGATCCGTCGGCGTCTCGCCGTCATGGTCTCGCTCATGCCGCGTAGTTCCGGGGAAAGTCGCGACCCGCGCCCTCGATGGCGAGCGGCGTCGACACCGACGGGTGGGTGTGCCACGGGCGGGCGTGCGCCTCGGTCAGCGCGTTGATGCGCTGCATGTAGGCGACGGCGTCGGTCGAGAGCTCCGCGCACATCGCCT
>CAYYSY010000394.1:0-19605 GCA_964474355.1 uncultured Spirochaetaceae bacterium
CTGCTCGGCACAGTCAATCGAGCCTCGGAAATCGTTCGACCAAAACGTCCAGTCCAGGTATCGTCGCCGCCATGCCCGTAATAAAGAGGCGCGCGATTGCGTTTACGCACCGAACTGCACTCTCTACCCTGAGCTCGGTGCTTCTCCTCGCCCTTGGCGGTGTTGGCTGCGGCAGCGACGGCTCTGCCTCGAACACCGGCCCGGGTGACGACCCCTTCGTGCCCGAGGCCTACGCGGCATGGCTCGTCTTCTTCTGGCTCTCGAACACGATGGGCCACATCAACGTCGAGATCGTGCCGGCGAGCGTCTCGGCGAGCCCGGTCAGCAGCCTGATGAGCCACGCGATCACGTATCACGCGCTCCACCACTCGCGCTATCAGAAGCACTACTGCTTCTTCTTGAACTCGCTCGACACGCTCTTCGGCCAGGTCTGGGACGACTACCCGGAGATGCACGCGAAGGTGGCCGGCGGCCATCCGCTCACGCGGCTCGGCGAACGGGGCGAGTCGGCGACGCCGCGGGGGTAGGCCGACCGGAGCGCACGGCCCCCCTCAGCGAAAGCCGTCCTCGAGCACGCCGGCGTCGATCAGCCGGCGCCGATCGTCGAGGTCGTGCGAGCTCACGACAGCGACGCGATCGCTGTCGAGCAGATCCGAAAGCGCCCGCATCTGATTCAGCACCGCCTCGCGATCCTCGCCGAGCATCAGGTCGGTCACGAGCCGCGGCCGGTAGTGCTCCTTGCGGATCTGGTCGAGGTGCCAGGCCACGTCGCCGATCAGCAGCAGTGCCTTCCCCTCTGCGGGCTTCACGTAGATGATCTGGCTGCCCGCGGTGTGACCCGGCGCGCGCAGCAGCACGACGCCGGGCGTCAGCTGCATCGTCTCTTCATAGTCGCGGGGCTCGACCGCAGCGCGCAGCTCATCCGACATGAACTGATGCGCCTCGTCGCTCGAGAGCTGCGCGCTGTTCATCACGAGCCGTGGCGCGAGCGCTTCGAAATCGTCGATCTGCCCGATCCCCGCGATGTGGTCGAAGTGCTCGTGCGTGAGCACGACTGCGTCGGCCTCGAGCATCGTCTCCTTCAGCTTGTCGAAGGCGCGCGCGTCGAAGCGGCCCTCGCCGGGCATCTCGTTCATGTCCGCCTCGCTGAACACGGCGTCGACCACCACGGCGCTCCCGTCGGCGTAGACGATGCGGTAGGCGCCATGGCCCATCGGATGATCGTCGAAGGACTCGCCGGCGAAGATCGCGGCTCGAGGCATTCCGGCGATCGCGACGAGCTCGTGCTGCACGGCGACGGGCAGCGCGCCCCCGCCCTCGACGGCGAGCGCCTCGAGCGCATCGAGGTCGATGCGATAGCTCGACGTCGCGGGGAAGGGCTCGCGGGCGGTGAGATAGGGCCATGCAGCGGCGCCCGCGACGCCGAGGACGACCACCAATACGACGAGCACCAGGGCGATGCGCTTGATCCACTTCATGGGGGTCTCCTCCAGTCGAGCGGTCGACCGATGTTGGCCTACCCGACACGATGGCGCCCGGCCGGCGGCGCGCGGCTATGATCGCACGGCCCCGGCGCGCCCACACGGCTCGCGCAGCAGTGTGCGGGGGCTCGCCGCGATCACCGAACGGCTTCGTCCACGCACCTCGAGGTCCCCATGGACGCGATCCTGAGCGCAGGCATCGACTTCATCCTCTACGTGCAGGCGCTCGGCACACCCGCGACCGACGCCTTCTTCGAAGGGTTCACGAAGCTGGGCTCGACGGGCTACCTGCTGCTCGTGCCGCTCGTGCTGTGGTGCGTCGACTACCGGCTCGGCGTACGCATCGGACTCGCGATGGCGTGCACGCTCTTCGTGAACACGGCGCTCAAGGAGTGGATCGGACTCGACCGACCCTTCACCGTCGACGAGCGAATCGTGTCCGCCGGCGAGGGCGGCTACTCACTGCCGAGCGGCCACGCGCAGCTCGTCGTCGCGTACTGGGTGCTGCTCGCAGCCTGGGTGAACCGGCGCGGCTTCTGGGTCTTCGCCGTCGTCTGGATCTTCCTGATGGGCTTCTCGCGCGTCTACCTCGGCGTCCACTATCCGACCGACGTGATCGTCGGATGGGGCATCGGCGCCCTGACCACGTGGCCGTTCGTGACGCGGGCGCGCGCGCTCGACACCGCCTGGAGCGCGGCGTCGCCGCGTCTCGCCTTCTGGATCGTGGGCGCGGCCACCGGCGCGTTTCTCCTCGACGCGGTCCTGGTGCGCGATCACGGCTACATCGATCCGGGCATCGCCGGCTTCGCGCTCGGCTCGGGGCTCGGCGCGATCTGGACCGGGCGCCGGGCCGAGTTCGATGGCGCCGGCGCCCCATGGAAGCGCGCTTCACGCTTCGCGCTCGGCGTGCTGGTCAGCCTGCCGCTCCTCGGCGCGATGCGGCGCCTCGGCGCGCCGCACGGCGAGTGGGGCACCCGGCTCGTCGTCGCCCTCGACATGGCCGTGCTCGGGCTCTGGATGACCGGACTGGCGCCGTGGCTCTTCGAGAAGGTGCGGCTCGCGTCGCGGGCGGGCGGCGGCGAAGAGCCGGCCTAGCAGATCCGCCCGCTCACCCGCCGACGTGCTTCGGCGCGTCGAGCAGCTTGTCGAACAAGCGCACCGAGAGCGAATCGACGAGCAGTCCATCACCACGCCTCAGCCGGGTGGAAGCGTCCCCTATGATGTGCGCGATTCGAAGGTCGCGAGCCGACCCGGAGACGACGCACCGAATTGAGTGAAGCGCAGCTCGACACGCCGGCGGCCGCGGACCCGCCGATCGCGCCCGCGCGCCGATCGGGGCTCCTCGCTGGGCTGCTCCTCGTCGCGCTCACCCTGGCCGCCTATGCGCCGGTCTGGGACGCCGGCTTCGTCTGGGACGACGACGCCAACGTGACGGCGAATCTCCCCCTGCGAGATCTCGACGGCCTGCGCGCGCTGTGGCTCGAGCCCGGCGCCACGACGCAGTACTACCCGCTCGTCTACACGAGCCTCTGGCTCGAGTACGCGATCGTCGAGCTCGACCCGCTGCTCTATCACGTCGACAACGTGCTCCTGCACGCGCTCTCGGCCGTCGTCTTCTGGCGGCTCCTGCTGCTCTTCGGCCTCGGGGCGGGGGCCTGGTGGGCGGCGGCGGTCTTCGCGCTGCATCCGGTGCACGTCGAGAGCGTGGCGTGGGTGACCGAGCGCAAGAACGTGCTCTCGGGCGTCTTCTATCTCGCGTCCGCGTTCATCTATCTGAAGTCGGCCACCGATCTCTTCGGCTCACCCGGCGTGCGCGAGCGACGCATCGGCCGGGTCGCGAGCCTCGCCCTCTTCCTCTGCGCGCTGCTGAGCAAGAGCCCGACCGCGTCGCTACCCGCGGCGCTGCTCGTCGTCGTCTGGTGGCAACGCGGGCGCCTCACGTGGGCAGACGTGCGTCCGCTCGTCCCCTTCGTCGTGCTCGGCGCACCGATCGGCCTGCTCACGGCGTCGATGGAGGCGAACGTCGGCGACGTGCTCGGCTTCGACTGGCAGCCGAGCGTCGCGGAGCGCCTGCTGCTCGCGGGCCGCGCAGTCTGGTTCTACGCCGGCAAGCTCGCCCTGCCCTGGCCCCTGGTCTTCGTCTATCCGAGATGGGAGCTCGATGCTGCGTCGCTGCTGCAGTGGCTCTACCCGCTCGCGGCGATCGGCCTGCTCGCCGGGCTCGCGCGCCGCACCGACCGGCTCGGCCGCGCGCCGCTGGCCGCAGCGCTCTTCTTCGGTGGCACGTTGCTGCCCGTGCTCGGTCTCTTCGAGATCTACTTCTTCCGCTTCTCGTTCGTAGCCGATCACTGGCAGTACCTCGCGAGCCTCGGCCCGATCGCGCTCGTGGTGAGCGGCGGTGCACAGCCGCTCGGCCCTATGCAGAGAAGAGCGATCGGGGCCATCGTGCTGCTCGTCCTCGGCGCGCTGACCGCGATGCAGGCCCGCAGCTACGTCGATCGCGAGACGCTCTGGCGTGCCACGCTCGCGCACAATCCCGGTGCACCCATGGTGCACTACAACCTCGGCGTCGAGCTGCAGAACGAAGGCCGGCTCGAGGAAGCGGCCCACCACTACCGCCGGACCATCGAGCTGCGGCCCGACGATCCCCACGCGTACAACAACCTCGCGAACGTCCGCGCGGCTCAGGGGCGTCCGCGCGAGACGCTCGACCTTCTCGAAGAGGCGGTGCACGTCGCGCCCGACTACGGGCGGGCCCGCTGGAACCTCGCGCTGCAGCTCGAGGCCATGGGACGCTTCGCCGACGCGCGCCCGCACTTCAAGGTCTCGATCGACCTCGCCGTCGAGCAGGGAGAGGACGCCGATGCCATCACCGCGAGCCGGCTCTACTTCGCGCGGGCGCTGATGCGCGACGGCAAGCCGGCGCGCGCGCTCCGCGTGCTCGACGCGCTCATCGCGGATGCACCCGACTCGGCGCCGGCGCACGCGGCGCGCGGCCGCGCGCTGCTCCGGCTCGGCCGCCCCCGCGACGCCGCGGCAGCGTTCGATGCGGCCCTGGCCATCGATCCCGAGAACGCGGCGGCGACCCTCGGCGCGGTGGAGGCGCGCCGGCGCCTCACCGCGACCCCGGGCGCCGGGCATTCCGGCCCACGCGACTGACGCGTCGACCGCCTGGGGGCGCCGGCCGGCCCCGCGTGAGCAGAGCCGTCGGACGGCGGGGCTCGCTCCGGTCCGATCGAGCCGATTCCGCGACGAATCCTGACTCCCCGTCGCCGCGGCGGAGGCTATCCTCCTGCGTCCGGGAGAGAGCGCACGCAGTCTCTCGCGCCCGATTCGCTCCAGACCCGCCGGCCGGCGAACGCGCAGGAACCCGCGCCGCCGGCGACGCATACCCCGCCCCACAGGAGATCGCCCCATGGACATGTCCTTCACCCCCGAGCAGCTCGCCTTCCGAGAGGAGGTGCGGGACTGGATCAACGAGGCGATGCCGCCCGAGATGAAGAAGAAGGCGCAGAACAACGCGCACTTCCCCCACGAGGACACGATGGCGTGGCACAAGATCCTGTACGCCAAGGGCTGGATCGCGCCGGGCTGGCCGGTCGCGGTCGGCGGCACGGGCTGGGATGTCGGCCAGCGCTTCATCTGGGAGCAGGAGACGGTGCGCGCGAACACGCCGCCGCTCTCGCCGTTCGGGCTCTCGATGGTCGGCCCGCTGCTGATCGAGTTCGGCACGGACGCCCAGAAGCAGCGCTACCTGCCCAGGATCCTCGCGGGCGAGGAGGTCTGGTGCCAGGGCTACTCCGAGCCCAACGCCGGCTCCGACCTCGCGGCGCTCGCGCTTCGCGCGGAGAAGGATGGCGACCACTACGTCCTGAACGGACAGAAGACGTGGACGACCTACGCGCAGAACGCCGACTGGATCTTCGTCCTCGCGCGCACGAGCACCGCGGGCAAGAAGCAGGAGGGCATCTCGTTCCTCCTTGCCGACATCCACAATACGGACGGCATCGACGTGAAGCCCTTCCTCACGACGGGCGGCACCGACGCGTTCTCGGAGACGTGGTTCAAGGACGCACGCGTGCCCGTCGAGAACCTCGTCGGGCCCGAGAACGGCGGCTGGTCGATGGCGAAGGCGCTGCTCGGGCATGAGCGGACCTCGATCGGCGGCGTCGCCGAGAGCAGCAAGTGGCTGAAGCTCTGCAAGCGCATCGCGCGGGAGACGCCCGTCGGCGATGGCACGCTCTTCGACGACCCGGCGTTCCGCCGCCGCATCGCCGAGCTCGAGATGCGCCATCGCGCGGTCTCGATGGTGAATCTGCGCAACCTCGCCGGCGCCCAGGTCGGGCGCGCGCCCGGTCCCGAGAGCTCGATCCTGAAGATCGTCGGCACCGAGCTCTACCAGGAGATCACCGAGCTCACCATGGACGCCCGTGGGCAGGGCGCGACCGGCTGGCAGGACTCGCCCGAAGAGGCGGTGCCCGCGCACGAGCAATGGGTCGGCTCCGAGTTCAACTACCTGCGTGCTTCGACGATCTATGGCGGCTCGAACGAGGTGCAGCGCAACATCATCGCCAAGGCCGTCCTCGGCCTCCCGATGAACAAATAGGAGGACGCCATGAACTTCGATCTGACCGAAGAGCAGGAGATGATCGTCGACGCGGTGCAGAAGTTCGTCGCGAACGACTCGCCCGTGGAGCGGTTCCGCAAGCTGCGCGAGCACGAGACCGGCTGGGAGAAGAGCGTCTGGAAGGCGATGGGCGAGTACGGCTGGCTCGGCGTCGAGGTGCCCGAAGACCTCGGCGGCTACGGCGGGCGCTTCGTCGACGTGGCGCTGATCCTCGAGCAGCTCGGCCGCGGCCTCGTGCCCGAGCCCTACATCGCGAGCGTGGTGCTGGCGGGCGGGCTCCTCACGAAGCTCGGGACCGACGCCCAGCAGGAGGCATACCTCGCGCCCATGATCGCGGGCGACACCTCGCTCGCGGTCGCGTACGGCGAACGCCAGAGCCGCTACGACCTCACCGACCAGCGCACCACGGCAAAGAAGGACGGCGACCGCTGGGTGCTCGACGGCACGAAGGTCTGGGTGCTGAACGGACATGCCGCCGATCAGGTGATCGTCGCCGCGCGCACCTCCGGCAATCCGACCGATCGCCAGGGCATCTCGCTCTTCATCGTCGACGGCGAGGCCGAGGGCGTGCGACGCGTGACCGTGCCCGGCATGGACGGCCAGAAGACGGGGCTCCTCGAGCTGAGTAGCGTGAAGGTCGGCGCCGATCGGCTGCTCGGCGCCGAGGGCGAAGGGCATCAGGCCCTCGAGTGGGCGGTCGACCGCGGCGCAGCGGCGGCGTGCGCCGAGGCGCAGGGCGAGATCAGCGAGCTCTTCGAGCGCACGGTCGCGTACCTGAAGCAGCGCGAGCAGTTCGGCGTGCCCATCGGCACGTTCCAGGCGCTGCAACATCGCGCCGCCGACATGTACGCGGAGGTCGAGCTCTGCAAGTCGGTGTCGATGCTCGCGGCGATCGAGGCCGACTCCGACGACGCCGAGCTGCGGATGGCCGAGGTGTCGGCCGCGAAGCGGCAGCTGACCCATGGCGGCTGGTTCGTGCAGGAGAACGCGATCCAGCTCTTCGGCGGCATCGGCGTCACCGACGAGCAGGACGAGGGCCTCTTCTTCAAGCGCGTGCGTGTGCTGCAGGGGCTCTTCGGCGACGCCGACCATCACATCGGCCGCTACCAGAGCCTGGAGCGCTTCGACGCTCAGGACTGAATGAGGGAATGCGATGATCGGGGGCCGTGCACGCGCCGAGCCAAGGCGGGTGCGCGGCCCTCACTCGTTCGGGGTGTCTTCTCGTGGGCGCGGCGTGCCTGCGTCGACGGTCACGACGGCCGGCTTCACTCCGAAGAGCCGCGCACGCAGACCGGGGTGTGCGAGCGGCGCCACCGAGACCAGCATCAGCGCCGCGCTCGCGGCCCAGAACTTCGGCGAGGTCGGCTCGAGGATGTTCGCGCCGAGGAACGCGTAGCAGGCTGCCCTGAACAGCGCGGCCGGCAGCACGACCAGCCCGAAGACGAGCGCCGAGATCGGCGTCACCCCGGCGCCGAAGTGGAACGCCGTCTGCGGACCCATCGGATGGCCAGTCGCCAGCGCGATCAGGAAGGGACCGGCGGCGCGCGCGCGGTCCTCGAAGTTCGGGAAGCGCTCGTGCAGTCGGGCGCGCACCCAGTCGGCGCCCATGTACCTTGCGATGAAGAACATCAAGAACGCGTTGAGCGTCATGGCAATGCCGCCGAGCAGCGCGCCATAGCCCGCACCGAAGAGCAGCCCCGCCGAGCCCAGCACGAGCACCGAAGGCAGCGCGAGGAATTGCCGGATCGACACGATCCCGACGAAGCCCAGCGGCGCCCAGTAGCCGAGACCGCGCACGGCCGACTGGATCGACTCGGACGACATCTCGACCCCGATCTGCTCGCGCAGCCATCGGGTCGCCACGAGGAAGAGCCCGAGCAGCGCCATCGCAGCGAGCGTGCGGCCGACCTTGCTCGGGCTGTCTCCGATCTCGGACATGCCGATCCCCATCCCCGCATCCGCCCGGCTCAGGCGTCGATCGGCAGCAGCTTCACCGTCGAGAGGTCGTGACCGGTCTCGCGATAGAAGAGCCTCACGATCTCGTTCGCGATCTCGAGCTTCGACGCGTCGCCGCACTCGAGCACGTGATGCGCGGCGCGTACGTACCACGGCTCGCGCCGCTCCATGATCTCGAGAAACGACTTCGTCTCGGACAGATCGGGCCGGTTCTCGTCCCCCGCGATCTTGTCGGCGAGGAACTGGTGGTCGCGCTTCAGGTAGACGACGATGCCATCGGCGCGCAGCCGCTCGACCTTGCGCTCGCTGAAGATCTCGTCGCCCTGCTCGTCGAGGTCGACCATGATCCCCCCGCCACAGTCGAGCAGCACGCCCCGCTTCATCTTCGTGAGCTTGTCGAGCACCTCGAACTCGAGGTCACGGAAATGCGGCCAACCGTGCGCGTCGACGATCTCGGGCACCGTCAGCCCGCCCGCCTCGTAGCGGATCAACGCGTCGGTCGAGAAGAGCATGAAGCCGCGGTTCGCCAGCGAGACCCGCTTGGAGATCGACGTCTTGCCGCAGCCGCGGCCGCCGATCAGGGCCAGGTTGCAGCGGATCTCGGGATGCTTCGTGCGCTTGGGAGGCTTCGGGGGAGGCGTCATGGCCGTGGATGTATACCGCGAGCCCGGCGCGGTGCCCATCGCCACGCGGACCCCTCGCGACCCGGGCGCTAGTCTCCTGCCCCCGCCCTCGTCCCTCACCCGGCGACCGGCGCCCGGCGCAGGGCCGTCCCGCCACAGGAGATGCCGATGCCCGTCGATCCCGCCCTCGAAGTCGTCCTCGATCAGCTGAACGCCGGCGACGGCCCGAAGCTCCACGAGGTCGCCCCCGAGCAGGCCCGCGTCTTCTTCGACTCGATGCAGCTGCCGGCCCCCGAGGTCGCACTCGATCGGGTCGAGGACCGCACCGTGCCGGGCCCGGCGGGTCCGATCCCCGTGCGCATCTACCGGCCCGAGAGCGAGAGCAACGACCCCCTGCCCGTGCTCGTCTACTACCACGGCGGCGGCTGGGTCATCGGCAGCATCGAGACCCACGACGGGACCTGCCGAGAGCTGGCGCGGGACGCCGGCTGCGTCGTCGTGTCCGTCGACTACCGCCTCGCACCCGAGCACCGGTTTCCGGCCGCGGCCGACGATTGCTATGCGGCCCTCGCGTGGGTGGCCGCGAACGGCGGCGAGATCGGCGCCGATGCGTCGCGCATCGCGGTCGGCGGCGACAGCGCGGGGGGCAACCTCGCCGCGGTGGTGTCCCTCATGGCGCGCGACCGTGGCGGCCCGGAGCTGGCGCTGCAGCTGCTCGTCTACCCCGTCACCGACGCCGACTTCAGCCGCGTCTCGTACACCGACAACGCCACCGGCTACCTGCTCGAGCGGGACGCCATGGTCTGGTTCTGGGGCCACTACGTGCCCGACGAGGCCGACCGCGAGCACGCCTACGCGGCGCCGCTGCGCGCAGACGACCTGACCGGCCTGCCCCGTGCGCTCGTGCTCACGGCCGAGTTCGATCCGCTGCGCGACGAAGGTGAGGCATTCGCTACGCGCCTCGAGGAGGCGGGCGTCGAGACGACGCTCACGCGCTACGACGGCATGATCCACGGCTTCTACGCGATGACGATGCTCGTCGAGGCCGCGCGGGAGGCGGTCGCGCAGAGCGCGGTGGTGCTGCGCGAGGCCTTCGGGACGAGCTGAGCAGGCCGGGCGACGTCACGACCAGCTCTGGACTTCCGCCAGGGTCTGGCCGGCTTGCTACCAGCTCTGCACCTCCGGCAGCACCTCGCGGGCGAAGAGCTCGAGGCTCGCCTCGGCCTCGTCGCGCGACATGCCGCCGTAGTTCGAGATGAGATTCAGCTCGAAGTCGCCGATCAGCTCGCGCCGCCACCTCAGCTGCTCGATCAGCCGCTCGGGATCGCCCCACGAGTTCACGCTGCAGTAGGTGCGCGCCGCCGTCTCGAGCCCCACGGCCTTGAACGCGTCCGAGGCCGACGCGTACGAGTCATAGCCCTTCGTGTCCTTGAAGTGGTCGCTCATGATCTCGTAGTGCTTCACGATCGTGAGGAAGTAGTTCGTCATCACCTCCAGACCGCGCTCCTCGGCGACCGCGCGGTCGGGATGGCAGTACATCAGGTCGCCCGTGAGCGGCGGCGGCGGCTTGCCACCGTGCTCCTTCACGTAGAGCTCCTGCCACTGCTTGAGCGGGCCGTCCTTGTAGAGCTCCCAGAGGCTCTGGGTGAAGGTCGTGAGACGACCGCCCAGCATCGCCGCCTGGTCGACCGACTCGGGCGACATGCCGACGCAGTAGAGGCGGTCGCGAATGCCGCTGCGCGGGCGCGGGCGGATCTCGGTGCGCGGCTGGGGATAGAAGGGACCTTCGCCCTCGATGACGCCGGTCTCGAGCGCGTCGATCACCATGTGTGCCGCCTCGTCGAAGCGATCACGGCTCTCGCCCATGTCGATGCCGAAGTGCCCGTACTCGATGCGTGAGAGGCCGCGGCCGAGCCCGACGACCAGGCGCCCGTTCGAGAGGTGATCGAGGAACGAGATCTTCTCGGCCACGCGCAGCGGATCGTTCCAGGGCAGGATCACTGCGCCGGTGCCGAGCTTCACGCGCGACGTAGAGCCGGCGAGCATCGCCAGGTACGTGAAGTTGTCGGGGCAGGCGGCGTAGTCGCTGAAGTGGTGCTCGACCGCCCAGACCTTGTCGTAGCCCAGCTCGTCCGCGCGGATCGCGAGGTGCAGCTCGTCCTGCACCACCTCGTGATCGTCCTTCTTGCCCTGATAGTTCTGGAAGATCTGCAGGATTCCGACTTCCACGCTCGGCCCTCCCCGATGTCGCGTCCGCTTCCACTCTAACACCACGGTCGTCCCACCTGCGCGCAGCTCGCAGGCGACGCTCTCCAGTCCAGCGGCAACTATGAAGACGTCCTGCACCGGCTAGGACACATCGCCACGACGGCCAGTCCTCGGCTCCGCGAAACCGGCCCCGTCGCACCCCCGGCGCGGTAGAATCCCGGCCATGGCCGAGGCGAAGAGCGCCGAGCGAGATCTCCCTGGCGAGATGTCGGCTCCCACCGAGACGAGCGACGCACCGGGCCGGGTCGCGGTCGTGATCCCCTGTCACGACGAGGCCAGCACCATCGCACGTGTGGTCCAGAGCTTCCGCGAGGCCCTGCCCGACGCCGAGGTCGTCGTCGTCGACAACGCCTCCACCGACGACACCGCCGAAGACGCCGCGCGCGCGGGCGCCCGCGTGCTGCACGAGTCGCGCCTCGGCAAGGGCTTCGCACTGCTGACCGGCTTCGCGGCCGTGCCCGACGCCGACCACGTCGTCATGGTCGATGGCGACGACACCTACCCCGCCGCGTGCGTGAACGACCTGTTGCAGGCGGCCCGAGAATCGAACGCCGACGTCGTGATCGGCACGCGCCACGAGGCCGGCTCGGCCGGCGCCTTCCGGCCCGGGCACTCGCTCGGCAATCAGCTCTTCATCGGGCTCGTGCGCCTGCTCTTCGGCATCCGCACGCGCGATCTCTTCAGCGGCTATCGCGTGCTCTCGAATCGCTTCCTGAACACGACGCCCCTCGTCGCCACGGGCTTCGACGTCGAGGCCGAGATCTCGGTGCAGGCGCAGGTGCACGGCTTCCAGGTGATCGAGATCCCGGTCGAGTACCGCGCACGCGAGGGCACCAGCCGCAGCAAGCTGCGCACGTTCCACGACGGCTTCCACATCGCGCGCGAGATCATGATCCTCTTCCGCGACTACCGGCCGATGGCCTTCTTCGGGACGCTCTGCCTGCTGCTGATGGGCGCCTCGTTCTGGAGCGGCTGGCTGCCGATCGACGACTACGTGCGCACGGGCCTCGTGCATCACCTCCCGCGTGCGGTGCTCGCAGCGGCGCTCTTCATCCTCGCGGCGCTTTCGCTCTCGCTCGGCGTGCTGCTCTCGTCGATCAACCGGCGGAGCGTCGAGCTCGCCGCGCTGATCCGGAAGCGCAGGCGTTGAGCGAGGCGGCAGACGCCGCACCCGCGGTCTCCCTCGTCGTCGTCAACCACCAGGGCGCAGAGCAGGTCGTGGCCTGCCTCGCCTCGCTGCTCGAGGCGCCGGGCGTGCCGGTCGAGGTGTTCGCCGTCGACAACGCGTCGGACGACGGCAGCCTCGAGGCCATGCGCGCCTTCTCCGCACACCACCCCGAGGTCGAAGTCGTCGCGAGCCCGACCAATCTCGGCTACGCCGGCGCGCTGAATCTCGTGCTCGACCGCTGCGCGGGCCGCTACGTCGGGCTCTTCAACATGGACATCGTCGCCGAGCCGGGCTGGCTGGCGCCGCTCGTCGAGCACCTCGACGCGAGCCCCAACGTCGCCGCCGTGAACCCGATGCTGCTGCTCGACGACGGCGCGCGCGTGAACGCCACGGGGCTCGAGCTCCACGTCACCGGGCTCGCGTTCAATCGCGGCCTTGGCCGGCCGCGCGACGAGATCCCCGGCGCGCCCTTCGACGTCGAAGGCGTACAGGGCGCGGCCGTCGTCTGCAGACGCGAGGTGCTGCTGCGGCTCGGCGGACTCGACGAGCGCGGCTTCCTCTATCACGAGGACGTGCGCCTCTCGTGGGCGCTGCGCTCGATGGGCTTCGCGATGGCGTGCGTGCCGACGTCGGTCGTGCGGCACGAGTACCACCTCTCGATGCACGCCGAGAAGCTGTACCTGCTCGAGCGCAACCGTTGGTGGCTGCTGGCCACCGCGCTCGGCGCGACGAGCCTGCTCCGCATCGCGCCGCTGCTCGCCCTGACCGAGCTCATGCTGCTCGGCTACGCACTGTTGCGTGGTCCGCGCTTCGTCGCCGCGAAGCTCCGCGCGGTGCGCGACGCGCTGCGCGGGCGCGCGGAGACCCGCGAGGCACGGGCCGCGTGGCAGGCGCGCAGCACGGTCGACGAGCGCGCGCTCCTCCGGGGCCTCTGCCGGGGCTACGCCTGGAGCCAGTTCGCGACGCTCGCCGGCGAGCGCGGCGCCCCACGGCGCCCCTTCGAGGCGCCGCGCCCAGGCGCGCGCTGATCGAGACCGCGAGTCGCCCTTCGCCCCGAGTGAACACATGGAGCAGCCGGCCCGGCTGCACTAGCGTCCCTCCTCCACAGAGGAGAGCCCGATGATCGAGAAGTGCATGGAGAACTGGCACAAGCATCTGCGCGGCGAGCTCGAGGGCGGCCTCGATGCGCTGCTCGACGACGACTGCGTCTTCTACTCACCCATCGTGTTCACGCCGCAGAAGGGCAAGGACCTCACGAAGATGTACCTGCAGGCCGCGGGCTCGACCTTCACGGGTGCAGGCGAGCCGACGAAGGAGTCGTTCAAGGCGGCAACGAAGGAAGGCGGCGGCAGCTTCGGCTACAGGAACGAGGTCATGTCCGGCCACACCGCGGTGCTGGAGTTCGAGGCCGAGGTGGCGGGCAAGTATGTGAACGGCATCGACATGATCACCTGCAACGACGAGGGCAGGATCGTCGAGTTCAAGGTGATGATCCGCCCGCTCCAGGCGGTCAACCTGATGCACGCCCAGATGAAGGCGATGATCGAGAAGATGCAGGGCTGAGTCGGCCGGGGACGCGAGCCGCTGATCGCGGCTCAGCCCTCGCCTTCGACCTCGATCTCCTCTGCGATCAGCACACCACCGACGAGCGGGCCTTCGACCTCGATCTCGGCCCCCTCTTCGAGCAGCCCGTCGATCTCTGCGTCGGACGCATCGACGAGCACGCCTGACACGGTGAAGGGCGTCTCGGCGTCGACGAAGCCCGACACGATGCCAGTCAGCTCGACGCTGTCCGCATCCTCGATGCCGAGCCCTTCCTTCTCGAGCTCGATCTCGTTCGCGATCAGCTCGTCGACGGCCGTGAGCACGCCGATCGCCTCGACGAGCTGTCCCTCCATGAGCGACATGCCCTCGAAGTCTTCGAGCTCCGTGTCGCCGTCGTATCGCACCTTGACCGTGCCGATGTCGAACTCTCCCGAGCCGTCTCCATTCTCGATCAGGCCCTCGACGACGCCGCGGAGCTCGGCCTCGCTCACGTTCGGCTCGAAGTCACCGAGCAGCTCGACCCACGTCGCGTAGATGACCTCGCCATCGACGAGGCCGCTGACCTCGATCACGTGGCCCTCGTCGAGCCCCTCGAAGGTCGCGCCCCCGGCAAAGGTCGTCTTCACCACGTCGATCACGACCGTGCGTCCGAGCACCTCCAGCTCTCGCTCGACGCCGGGTACGGTCTCGTCCGGCTCTTCGCTGATCACACCCTCGACGGCGTCGTCGAACGAGACGCGCGTCGCGCTGCCGCTCAAGCCGTCCGCCGCGAGGGTGCCCTCGACCGTGACGACCTGGCCGAAGTCCAGCAGCTCTTCGAGGCCGACCTCGTCGTCGAACGTGATCTCTGCGTCGTCGATGTCCCACCAGACGTCGCCCACGAGGATGCTGCCGAAGTCCTCGATCGGGCCCTGGCTGTAGCCGGTGCCGCTCGTGCCGCCGGTCGCAAACGCGAAGCCGCACGAGAGCTGCAATGCGCTCGCACTCACGACGACCGCGATGCACGCAGCCTTGATCAGATTCGACCGGAACTCACTCATCCGACTCGGGTCCATCATCACCTTCTCCTGCCTCGCGGTCTGCCTCGTAGTAGTAGACCCCGATCATCGCCCGACGCGCAGGCGCTTCAGTCTCGTCCCCATCTGCCGGATTCAAGTCGAGGTCGTAGCGCGCCATGTCTGCATCGAGGGTCTCGATGAGGCTCTGCGCGTCGCGCCGCACGAGCGCGCGCAGCTTCGGCAGATACCCCGGAGGCAGGTTGTCGTACGCGACCTTGCGCTGGAAGAACGGCTCCTCGACGTCGGCGTCGAGGTTGTGGTCGATGGCCGAGATCAGGTCGGCCACGTCGGTGCCGAGGATCGCGATCTTGCTCGTCTCGTCGCTGTGCGGCACGTACGAGCGCTCGATGGGTCGGTAGCGCCCGTCCTTCAGCTGCCGCACGGCGCCCACGCGGACGAGCTCTTCGATGACGGCCCGCGGCGTCACGTCGCCGCCGTGTTTTCGGACGATCCCGTGGATGCTCTGTCCGTCGTCGCTCTCGAAGGGCAGCGAAGCAGGTGCGCCGCGGCCATCGAGGAACTCGGGCTCGCGCACCCACGCCGCGAGCACCCGGGCCGCGCGGTTCACGCGGCCTCGCTCGCGGCGCTCGTCCCGGGCGCCGTCGGGTGAGGCCAGCCGGCTCGCCTCCTTGCGCGTGAGCCCCGTCAGCACGGCGATCCGCGAGATCGAGCCCTTCTTGCCCTCCACCTCGAAGTGTCGCTGGGCAGCCTCGACATAGGCCTGCTTGAGCAGCTCGGCCATCTCGCCGAAGGCGAGCCCCCGCTTCAGCGCCAGCTTGGCCAGCGGTGTCAGCAGCGTGCGCAGGGCGCGCTCGAGGGCTTCTCGTCTACGATCGTTCATGCTTGGGAACTTTCTCCCAACTAGCGTCCAGAATCAAATCACCGGACGAAGCGCCGGCCGTCCACCGGCGGCATCCTGCCGGCAAGAAGAGCTCGAAGTCCGATCGCCACCGGCCTCTGCGGCGCCGGTGCCGAGCCGCCAGACCCGATCGGCCTGAGCGTCCAGCGCGTCCTCGGGCGCGACGATCACCAGCGTCGCAGACACGATCTCACGCACGAGCAGGAGCGCGCGTCGAGCGGCGGCGTCGATCACGAAGGCCGGGTCGTCGACCAGCAGCACCCGGGGCCGCGCCAGCGCAGCACGCGCCAGGGCGATCCGCGCGCGCAGCGACGCGGCGAGGTTCGTGCCGCGCTCCTCGACGCGCGTGTCGAGGCCCCCCGGCAGCCCCGGTGCGCCATCGCCCAGATCACAGGCTGCGCGCACCGCGCGGAAGAGCGCAAGGTCGCGCTCGTCTCGCACACCCGCGCCTCCACCCGCGCCTCCACCGGCGCCTCCACCGGCATAGTCGAGGTTGCTGCCCACCGTCCCACGCAAGAGCGGCGCATCGGGCGAGACGCACTGCACGACCTCGCTCGGGTCGATGGCATCGGCGCCGGTCCACGCGACCGGGCCGAGGCGGATCGTCCCATGATCGGGCGCGAGCCGGCCGGCGAGCAGCCTGATCAGCGTCGACTTGCCCGCCGCCGCGTCACCGACGACGTGGACGACCTCACCCGCCTTCGCCTCGAAGCTCACGCGCGATAGCCGCCCGGCGACGGCCACGTCTTCGATCTCGATCGGCCACGCACCGGTGTCTCCGGCTTCGGCGACGGACGCGCGCCGGGTGCGGCCGAGCAGATCGCCGATGCGCTCGCGGCCCTCTTCGAAGCTCAAGCGGTAGTCGAAGGCACGCGCGAGCTCGGCCAACGAGGTCGTCAGCAAGCCGACCACGAGCACGGCCGCGACCACCGACTCGAGCGGCGCGCCCGAGCTGGCCGCGACGAAGACGAGCGCCGCCAGTGCGATCGGCAGCAGCGCAGCGGGGGTTGCGCGCAGCACCTGCGCCATGCGCGCGCGTTGCACCAGACTCTCGGCGAGCCGGTCGCTCTGCCGGCGGATGCGCCTGCGCTCGCGCTGCACCCGCGCGAACTGCCGCACGGTCTCACGCGCGAGCACCTTCTCGCCGAGGTTGTTCGCCAACCGCCCGCGTCGGCGCCGTGCGGCGCGGACGCGGCGGCGCAGCGTCGGAGCCGCGCCGAGCATGACGAGCGCCGCCACCGCAACGAGACCGCCCAGCACCAGCGCGATCGACGGGTCGATGCTCGCCATCGTGACGAGCAGCCCCACGACCGTGATCGACGCAACCAGCGAGCGGGCAACACCGACGCTCACCCAGTTTCGCAGGGCGTTCAGGTCGCTGATCATCCGACTCATGGGCACGCCGTAGCGTCGCCGGCGTGCGTGATCGTCGGGGCCCTCCATCAGCCGCTCGAAGAGCCGGATGCGCACGCGCATCACGTAGTCCTGGCCGACCCGCTCCGCATCGTTTGCCTCGGCGATGCGAAGCCCCCAGATGACGAGGCCGGTTACGACCATGCCCACGACCGCCGGCGCCTCGACATCGCCCGAGCGCGCAGAGCCGAGCGCGCGCTGCAGCAGATGCGCGAGTGCGAAGGCGGCCGCGCCCTGGGCGAGGCCGTTCAGCACGAGTCGGCGCAGCCAGCGCCGCCGTCGGCCGGCGTAGATGCGCGGGAAGCGAACGCGCGAAGTCGAGCGCTTCGATGGTTTCATACTGACTCCCCCGCTGCCCGCTCGGCCCGTCATCAGAAGAAGACCGCGAAGCGCCCTTGGAAGATGTGCGGGCGGTCGGGCTCGAGCGTGCCCCGCACCAGCGCGTCGACGAACACGTAGTTGAACATCAGCCGCAGGTTGCGCCGCAGATACCAGTTGACGCCGAAGGTGAAGTCGGTGGCGCGGCCACCGGCGATGTCTCGATCGATGAGATCCAGGTGGCTGACGCGCACGCCGAGCTCGAGGGCGCCGAGGATGCGGTCGGGAATCGGCCCGCGGATGGTCGCTGCGCCACGCGAGTAGCGGCGATGCTCACCCGTCACGATCCAGCCGATCTGCGCGTACCCGCCCCACAAGCGCGCGTCTTCGGCTCCGCCGCGCCGATGCAGCTGCGTCGAGATGAACTCCCCCTGCATCGAGATCGGCCCGTGGATCCACGCTGCCTCGGCCGCGCCCGAGAACGCCGATGCCACGTCGGTCAGGCGACCGGTGTTCAGGATCGCCTCGGCGATCGAGCTCTCGGGGCGACTACGAACCCGGTAGTCACTGCCCGCTTCGAGATCGCGATACTCGAGGGATCCGCCGAGGTGGACGACGCGCCGCCGCTTCGCGATGGGCGCGTACGTGATGCGCGTCGCGATGCTGACGTGCGTGCTCTTGTGACGATCGTCCTCGCCCGATGCGAAGGGCGCCGTGCCGACCATCGCCGCGACGGTGAGCCGATGCCGACGCGACGAGCGGGCGAGCTTGCCCCTGAAGCCCACCGCACCACCCGTCTGGAAAGCGGGCGCGAGCGCGCTGGCCAGTGATCGCTCCATGAAGAGCATGTCGTTCGACGAGCCGAGATCCTCGAGCCCGAAGGGCGTGATGAAGTTGCCACCCTTGAGCCAGATCCAGTCGGTGGGCGCGTAGCGCCCCCAGACGTTCCGCCAGCCCTGGCGATCGGGCGCGAACTCGTAGTCGACCTTGAGCTTCAGCACGTCGAAGAACCGAGCCCGGAACTCGGGGCGCGCTCGCCGCACGCGCCAGCCGTTCGACATGGGAACGGTGTCGTCGATGATCGCCGCACCGTCCATGTGAAAGCGGCCGCCGAAGCGAAGCCGCACGTCGGGCTGGTCGTTTCGGACTTCGAGCAGCCGATGCGTCGACAGTCGGATCTCGCACCGCTCGCCGCACTCGAAGCTCGCGCGCTTCTCTTCCTGCGCCGCGAACGACGGCGTCGCCACACCGATGATGAGGGCGCCTGCGAGCACACACGTGCGCGCTGCCGATGAGAGGATGTCGGGGCTCATCGCCCTGCCCCCCGCTCGGCGGAGACCTCGTCGAGGAACGCGTCGACGCGACCGGCGAGCCCGGCCGACACGCACTCGCCAAATGAATGACCGGCTCCGGGCAGCAGCTCGAAGCGCGCGCATGCGCCGCGGCCCCGCTCTGCGGCGGCGCGATTCATCGCATCGACCCAGGCTCGGGCCCGGGCGACCCGGTGCGGTCCCTGCTGACGAAGGACGCGCGCGCTCACGCGGAGCGCCGGGTCGCGCTCATCGTCGCGGTCGCCCACCAGGACGAGGCTCGGGACTGCGAGCGCCGATGCCAGATCGAATCGCACACCGGGCAGCTGCGCTGATGCGCGCATGCCGTAGGGAAAGGGCCGGGCGCGATCGGGGAACGTGTACCAGCCCGCCGCCACGGTGACGACGGCGCGCACGCGCGCTGGCCAGGCGAGCGCGAAGCGATGCGCGAACTGTCCGCCACCGGAGTACCCGACGAGGTACAGGTCGTCCCCTGCACACCCCTCTTCGGCCAGACGATCGAGGAGGTCGATCAGCGCCAGATCGGCGCGTTCGCCTCGCCCCGCTCGACCGAGACGCTGGAAGTCGTCATAGCGATCAGCCTCGAAATGCGGCGCCACGAGCAGCAAGCCGCGACGCTCGGCGAACGCGCGCCACGCCTTCGCCTGCGCCTGGTGCCGACGCCCGATGCCATGCACCGCCACGAGCACCGGCCGCCGTTCGCGTTCGGGACCGCACACCACGGCTTCGAGCCCCGACGCGGCCGACGACGCACCGGCGGGTGCGCTCGCGCGTGCGCCGCGGCCGGCGCCGGGGTCGATCTCTGCGGGAGACACTGCGTGTGCCTGCGCCGTCTGCCGTGCGCGGTCGAACGTCACCGCGCGACGCTCCTCACGACGCGCGGCGCCGCGCCCGGCTCGTGCGACACGGGGCCGAGGGCCGGGCGCATCCCGATCGCGAGACCGGGCTCGGGGCGGCC
>CAYYSY010000395.1:0-7909 GCA_964474355.1 uncultured Spirochaetaceae bacterium
GCCGAGGCCGAGCACGGCGCGGCGCCCGGGCAGCTCCGTGAGATCATCTTCGGCGCCTACGACCGAGACTCCGACCACCCCTGGCACCGACTCGAGCGGGGTGAGACCAGCCTGGCCGCCGCGCGCGAGGAGATCATCGAGATCGGGCGCGGCGCGGGGTTCGAGCTCGATCCGATCCGCCTGCTGATCGAAGGAATGGGCAGCCACGAGCCGCGCGAGGATCTGATCGCGCTGGTGAAGCGCGTGCGCGCCGATGGCGTGCGCACGGCGCTCGTCACGAACAATGTGCGCGAGTTCGGCGACGGCTGGCGCAAGCTCGTGCCCGTCGAAGAGCTCTTCGACGAGGTGATCGACAGCTCGGCCGAGGGCTGCCGCAAGCCGGACAGCCAGATTTTCCACCTCGCCCTCGAGCGGGTGGGCGGCGTCGAGGCGGGCCGCTCGGTCTTCCTCGACGACTTCCACGGCAACATCGACGCGGCGCGGTCGCTGGGCATCGAGTCGGTGCTGGTCGAGCCCGACCACCGCCCGGCGATCCGCGCGCTCGAACGACTGCTCGGCTACATGGCGGGCGGGGCGTGATGGCTGGGCACAGGGGCGGGCATGGCGCATGCTCTCACGTGTCGAGAGGCGAGAACGATGGAGGAGGGGCAGTGATGGATCGGATTCATACTCGAGAGCGGGGGCTTCGACGAAGCGGGCGGGGGCTCGCCCTTCTCGTGGCATGCGGCGTGGCCTTCGTCCACGCCGGCTGCTCCACGCTCAAGGTCCAGTCGGACTGGGACCCCGAGTTCGACTTCACGCGCGTGCAGACCTGGAAGTGGGCCGACGTGTCGCAGACGCCGACTGGCAGCACGGTCGTCGACACCGACGGGCTGCTCGCGCAGCGCGTGATGCGTGCGGTCGAGACGTCGCTTGCCGGGCGCGGCTACGTGAAGACGGAGACGAGCGAGGGCGACTTCGAGGTCGCCTGGTTCCTCACGGTCGAGCCGAAGACGAAGGTCACCACCATCAACGACTACCACGGCTACGGCGGGCCCTACCGGGGCTGGTACGGCTCGGGGTATGGCGGCTCGACCACCGTGGTCGACTCGTACAACGAGGGAACGCTGATCATCGACATCCGCGAGGGGAAATCGGGGCAGCTGATCTGGCGCGGCTCGGCCACGGCGCGACTGCGCGAGAAGGCCGACCCCGAGAAGGCGCAGCAGCGGGCGAACGAAGCGGTGACGAAGATCCTCGAGAAGTTCCCACCGCCCTCGCCGCAGAAGAGCTAGGAGCCCGCCCCGACCATGGGTGACGAAACGGACCGGATCAAGCAGGAGGTCATCGACACCTCGCGCGCGCTACTGCACGAAGGGCTCGTGGAGGGCACGGCCGGCAATCTCTCGGCGCGGCTGCCCGACGGCAACGTGGTCATGACGCCATCGTCTCTCGACTACGAGGTGATGGAGGTGGGCGACCTCGTGGTCATCGACCTCGAGGGCAACACGATCTCCGGCGACCGCCCGCCGACCAGCGAGAAGGCGCTGCACCTCGAGTGCTACAAGCGCCATCGCGACATCGGCGCGGTCATCCACTCGCACGCGATGTTCGCGACGATGTTCGCGATCACGCACCAGCCCATCCCGTGCGTGATCGAGGAGTTCGAGGTCTACGTCGGCGGCGAGGTGCCGGTGGCTGGCTATGAAGTAACGGGCTCGGACGAGCTCGGCGCCGAGGTCGCGAAGTGGGTCGACGACCGGGGCGCCGTCCTGATGGCGAACCACGGTCTGCTGACCGTCGGCAAGGACATCGAGAACGCCCACAAGGTCGCGGCCCTCGTCGAGCGCACCGCGCAGATCGTATGGGGCGCCCGGCAGCTCGGCGATCTCGTGCCGCTGCCCGAAGAGACCCGCAAGCGCTTCGCGCCGGTCTACAAGTTCATGGGGCGACTCAAGGTCGAGGGCTGAGGGGCTTGCGCCCGTGCGTCACCCACCGCCAGCGGTGCGCAGTCCAGGCATCGAGACCTCCACTGAGCTTCACGGCGAGAGCGCGAATCGGTGTCGATGCCTATCTTTCGAGGCGGGGGTACGTCGCTCGCGCAGATGCGATTGGGCGTCTGGCCGCATTGGAACGCGATTTCGCGCGGAAGGGAACCGAAGTCTCGATGACACGATCACGGGCAACGGAGCGCCGAGGAGGGTGCGCGGTCGACGTACAGCTTCGACATGGAAGATGCCGCGAGCACGTGCCCTGATGCGGCGGGAGAACGCCTGGCTGTGACGCGTACGGAGGCTGATCGCGAGCAGCGGCGTCACTTGTCGAGACCCCTCCCGGTCATGTGATGGGGAGCACTCGTCCTGCAACCGGGCCCGGAGCCGGGAGGGCGAGGCCCGGTGAAGCTCGCATGCTCGCGCAGGCCGGCGACGCCTTCGTGGCACGCAAGGCGCGCCCTCTGGTCATCGGCGCGCTCTAGACTGGTGAGTCGTCGTCACCACGTGCGCTGCACCCATCGATCAGTGGGGGCGGTGCAGGGTGGCGGATCCAGGTGGGCAGCATTGAAGCCGAAAGGAGAGGCCGATTCCCATCTCGTACACCATCGATGTCGAGAACGGCCTCGTGCTCTCCGTGGGGGAGGGCGTCGTGACATCGCAGGACCTGTTCCACTACCTCGTCGCCCAGCTCCGCGATCCCGCGGTGCCGCTCCCCCTCCGAGACCTGCACGATTTCAGTCGCGTCGAGCGCTTCGAGGTCAGCCCCACCGCCATGCGACAGGCCGCCGCAGGCACGCAGCGGCGACCGGATCACATCCGGGAGGCCCGCCTCGCCGTCGTCGCCCCTCGCGACGAGGTCTACGCCATGTTCCGATTGTTCCAGCTGCAGTCGGAGCACGCGCCCGTGATCGAGGAGCTGCGTCGGAAGGGGCTCTCTCCACACGTGAGGGTCTTCCGTGAACACGCGGAAGCACGGGCATGGCTGCTCTCCGCATCGCCCGAGGAGGCGGACGCGGCGGAGGCCCGAATCAGCACGACGAGGCGGGAGCCGGGCGACTGAGCGGTGGGGGGTGGCGCGCTACGCCCCTGCGTCACCCACGACGGGCGCCTCGGGCTGCACCTCGATCGTGTCGAGCATGACACCCGGCGGCGTCGTCACGGCGAGCTTCACTGCGCGGGCGACCGCCTCCGAGGGCATGACGCCAAAATGCCGCTGCAGCCCGAAATGCGGCCAGTAGGCGACGAGGTCGGCGATCTTCTGCGGATCCCAGCTCGCCGCGTACTCCGAGGCTGCCGGGCCGGGGCGCACGACCGTCGAGCGCACGCCCGTGCCCTCGAGCTCCATCGCGAGCGCGCGCGCGTAGCCCTCGAGACCCTTCTTGGTTGCCGTGTACGTGCTCTGCTGCGGGCGCGCGTGCACGGCCGCGTCGGACGTCACGAACACCACGTCGCCGCGACGCTTCGCGATCATGCCCGGCAGGGCACGGCGCGCGACGTACATCGGGCCGAGCAGGTTGACCGCGACTTCGTGGGCGAGGTCGGCGGGGTCGAGCTGCCAGGCGTGGCCCGGGATCGAGAGCCCCGCGTTGTTCACGACCACGTCGACGGTGCCGAACGTCGACTCGACCTCGTCGAAGAACGCGTCGACCGATGCCGGGTCGGCGACGTCGAGCGCCGCGTACAGCGCCTCGCCGCCGGCTGCCTCGATCTGCTTCGCCGTGTCGGCCAGCCGCTCGACGCGGCGCGCGCCCACCGCAACCTTCCAGCCGAGCTCGGCCAGCGCCTCGGCCATGGCGACACCGAGGCCGGAGGAGGCGCCGGTCACCACGGCGATGCGAACGTCGGCTTCGGTCGACAAGGGCGCTCCCTCTATGCCGCCCGCTCGAAGAGCGCGACGATCTCGCTGCGATCGGGGCCGAGCTTGCGCTGCTCGCGCTGGTCGCGCTGGTTCCACACCCCGAGCACGCGGGCGAAGAGGTCGGGATCCTTCATCAGGTCGGTCGGCTCGGAGAGCAGGTTGAAGACGCGCATGAAGGCGCGCAGCACCACGATGTCCTGCTCGAGGGCGGGCACGAGGCCGTCGCGGAGTAGGCTTCGCATGTACGCCTTCGGGTCGATCGTGCCGTCCTCGCGCTGGAACGCGAAGGGGTCACCGCCACCATCCTCGAGCTCTGCCATCTCGGCCGTCGCGCGATCCTGATCGCGCAGCGCGCGCCAGGCGGGGACGATGTCGCGCGAGATGCGCTCGTCGAGGGCGCGCGCGAACGCGAGCAGGTCGCCCTCGGCCTCGTTCCACGCGTCGGCCAGCAGATACGCCGAGACCCATCCGATCGTGCAGCCGCGCCCCGCGATCGGGTTCGCGTGCAGCAGGGCGTCGCCGAGCGGGAACACGCCGAGCGCCCTGGGCTCGCCGTCCTGCACGAAGTGGCGGCGCGTGTTCTTGAGGTTCGCGTAGACGTAGACGTCGGTGATCGGCTCCGAGACCGCGGGGTCGAGCCACGGCTTCGTGCTCGGCAGGTGCGACGCGACCTTCTGGAACACGTCGGCGTCGCGCACGCGCCGTAATGCGTCGTCCTGGGGTGAGGCCGCGAGCGTCACCGAGAAAATGTCGCTGTCGCCCTGGAAGATCGCGTACTTCATGTAGCCGAGGTCACCTGCGATCGGGCCGCCCGCATTCGGTCGCTGTGCGTCCTCGAGGATCCGGTAGAACCGGGAGCAGTAGAAGATGCCGCAGCTCTCCGACTCCTCGTCCATCGGCGGGGCGCCGAGATCGGTGAGCCAGTGCTTGAGCCTGCTGTTGCGGCCCATGGCGTCGACCACGAGATCGGCGTCGATCGTGCCGCCGCCGCTGTCGGCATGCAGCCGCACACCCGTCACCCGCACGCGGCCGTCGTCGTCGCGGTGGCCCTCGAGCCCTTCGACCTTCACGCCGGTGCGATGGTCGATGCCGTCGAGAGCGTCGACGTAGCGTCGCAGCACCCAGTCGAAGGTCATGCGCCGGCAGGCGAGGAGCTGGATCTCCTCGTCCTCGGGTACGAGTGCATCTTCGCCGAACGTCTCGCGCGCGATGTCGGTGAAGCGCATCGCCTCGGCGCCGTGCTCGAGCAGCGACGCGTAGAGGTCGGGCACGCGCTCCTTGATGAGATTGTGGAGCCGCGCGAGGAACGCGTGGGAGTGGCGGACCTGCGGTGCGCCGCGCCGATCCCATTGCTCGAACGCCTCGAGCGGGGTGGCGCACGCGGGGAGCGACTCGGCCTCGAGCACCGTCACGCGCCGGCCGGGCCGCTGCAGGGCGACGGCCGCCGCGAGGCCCGTCATGCCTCCCCCGACGATCAGCACATGGTCTTGTTCGGGGTCCAGCGGGCCGCTCCTCCCTGCCGCGGGGTGTGCATGCGGCGTCGAGCGAAGGTACCGCGCGGCGAACGTCCCGAGCAAGGTCGGTGGCGGGCGCGATACGCTCCGCGACATGGCGGTGAAGGAAGGACACGTGCGCCTCGATGGGTTCCTGGCCCGCACGGGCTGGGGCACGCGCAAGACGGTGAAGGGCCTCATCCGCTCAGGCCGGGTGAGCCTCGACGGTGAGCCGTGCCGAAAGGCCGGCGAGTGGATCGACGGCCGCGTCGTGCGTGTCGACGACGCCATCGTCGAGCCGCCGCCGAAGGTCTTGCACCTCGCGATCCACAAGCCGGTGGGCTTCGCGTGCAGCCACGACGAGCGCGAGGCGCCGCTGCTCTTCGACCTCGTACCCGACGCGTGGGTGGGGCTCGATCTTCAGGCGGCGGGGCGGCTCGACCGAGAGACCTCGGGGCTCATCGTGCTGACCACCGACGGCGGCTTCGTCCACCGCCTCACGCATCCTTCGAAGAAGGTCGAGAAGCGCTACCGCATCGAGTACGAGGGAGAGCTCGACGCCGACGCCGAGGCGCGCTGCGCCGAAGGCATCGTGCTCGACGACGAAGAAGCGCCGACGAAGCCCGCGCGGCTCGAGTGCGAGGGGCCCGGCCTGGCGACCCTGCACCTGCGAGAGGGGCGCCGCCATCAGGTGCGTCGCATGATCGCCGCGCTCGGCGGTCACGTCGTGGCGCTGCATCGCGATCGCGTCGGTGGCTACGACCTGCCCGAAGACCTCGCGCCCGGCGACTGCCTGCGGCTCGATGACGACGACCTCGAGCGCTTGACCACCGAGAGCAGCTTGTAGCCCCGCGCATGCGCGACCGGCACGACGTCGCCCCAGGCGCGCAGGTCGCGCTCGTAGGGCAGGGTGGTGTTGGCGACGACGAGCGCGCGGCCACCGAGGCGCAACGCGTCTCGCAGCCGCTCGAAGAGCCGCCGCGCCGGCTCGAGGTCGACGGCCTTGCCGGTATGGAAGGGCGGATTCAAGAGCGCGAGATCGAACGATCCGCTCTCGATCGGCTCGGCGGCGTCGCGCCAGAGCACCTCGGCGCGATCGGCGCAGCCGAGCATCCTCGCGTTCTCCCGCGCGCTGCGGACCGCGCGCCAGTCGCCGTCGGTCAGCACCGCCTTCGCTTCGGGCCAGAGCTGCAGCGCGCAGAGGCCGAGGGGCCCGGCGCCGCACGCGAGGTCGAGCACGCGCTTCGGCTCGCGCTGGCCCGAGGGCCGATCGTCGAGGTGGTCGAGGAGCAGGCCGCTCCCCGGGTCGAGCTGCTTTGCGCTGAACGTGCCCGGCATCGTCACGATCGCGTGCGCGGTGCCCGCGACCGGCGGCAGGAAGATCGGCGTCGGCACGGGGCGGACGGGACTGGGCCCATCCCCGCGCGCGAACGCCGCGACGCGGGCGCGGGCACGGTTCGTCAGCACGCCCGGCTTCTGGTCGAGCTCCTCGGCCAGCCGCTTCACTGCGCTCACGATGCCGAGGGCGTTGCCGCCTTCGAGCAGCAGCCGTCCGCCCGGCGCGAGCAGCCGCCACGCCTCGGCGAGGTCGGCCCAGGTGCCCGAGCGGCTCTTCTGCAGGTGCACCACGCATTGACCGAAGGAGCCATCGGCGAGCGCGTCGCTCTCCGGTGCGACGAAGCGGTCGCCCGCCGTGACGTCCGGCGCGGCGCCGGGCCGGGTCGCCGTGAACGAGGCCGCTTCGGCCCGAAGGAAGTCGTGGCGCCACGGCAGGATCGCAACGCCGCCCATCTCGGCGACGCCTGCCCACCCCCCGAGCTCGCAGACGGGGGCGTCCCGCAGCACGCCTGCGTCGAGTACGAGCGGGATCTTCGATCTTCGTTCGGCCACGCAGGTTCTCCGTGAGCCAGCCGGACGCAGGCACCGGCGGCGATCCGCGTCCAGGTTTCGGCGACGGGACGGTACCGCGTCGGGCGCCGGCGCCGATGCCCGGTCGGCACGGGGCGGGTACCCTGTCGGGCCTACGCCGGGCATGCCCGTCAGTTGCGCCCGCGCCCGATCCGCATCTCATCCGCCCTCGAGAGGACGCCATGCGCTTCAGCTACGCCGAGTCGATGATCGACCCCACCCAGTACGTGCCGCTCGCGAAGGCGGCCGAGGAGTCGGGGTACACCTCGTTCACGGTGCCCGACAGCATCATCTATCCCGAGGTGTCGGACAGCAAGTATCCCTACACGCCCGACGGCAATCGCGAATTCCTCGACGGCAAGCCGATGATCGACCCTTTCGTGCTGGCGTCGACGCTCGCGGCCGTGACCGAGACGCTGCGCTTCACGACGTTCGTGGTGAAGCTCCCGATCCGCCAGCCGGTGCTGATGGCGAAGCAGGCGATGAGCCTCGCCGTCATGTCGAACAACCGCTTCGGCTTCGGCATCGGTCTCTCGCCCTGGCCCGAGGACTACGCGGTCACCGGCACCGAGTGGAAGGCGCGCGGCAAGCGCTTCGACGAGATGATCGACGTCATCCGCGGCCTCGAGACGGGTGAGTACTTCGAGTACCACGGCGACTTCTACGACATCCAGTCG